>NZ_JBLYUB010000014.1:0-193700 GCF_049999945.1 Planosporangium spinosum
GGGTCATCGCGTACTCCGTCCTCTGGGTGTTCTTGGTCGTTCACACAGAGACTCACGCGATGACCCTCTTCATGTCTGCGATACGCCGAAGTGGATCAGCTTCTACACCACTCGGTGGGACGCAACCCAGCCGTCGTCCGTCGACGGCTTCTGCCAGCAGTGCGGCCGTACCAACCAGCTCTACCCGTGCCCGCCGTCGCGACTGGCGCTCCAGGGCCTGGCGTACGCCTGCGGCGTGCCGGCCGACGCGGGCGGCTGGGCGGAGTACCTGCGCCGCCGGCACCGGCAGACCGGCCGGTGGTGACACCGATGGGCGTGTACCGGTCGCAGGTCGTCGCGTTCGCGCAGTACGCCGCCGCGCAGGTCGCCTACCACCGCCAGATCCTCGCGCTGCACGAGATCGACGGCACCGGCTGCTGCCGGCAGTGCGGCCGGGTCTGGCCCTGCGACCACACGCGCCATAGCCGACAGATGGTCGGTCACTTCGGACAGTGGGCGCCCGACGACAATGCTGAGCAACCGACGCGTGATCCCGCTCTGGTGCGGCCGTACACCGCCCCGGCCGCCCCCGGCCGCCCCGGCCGGTTGACCGGCGCGGGCTGCCGACCGGCGCTGGCCGCGGCTCCCGGCGCTCCAAGATCCGCATAATGTCGCACGTATTGCTGTTATCTGGCGACCTGAGGCAGCAAAGATTGCGACATTGCGCGGATCTTGGGGGCCGTGCGCGGCGACATTGCGCGGATCTTGGGGGCCGTGCGCGGCGACATTGCGCGGATCTGGGGGCGGCGGGGGCGCTCAGCTCGCGGCGGCGTCCCGCTTCGCCTTCTGGATCTGGGCGTACACGTGGCCGCGTAGCTCCACGAACCGGGGGTCGGACCGGGTGGTGAGCTGGTCGCGCTCGTCGGGCAGGTCGATGACCAGGTCGTCGGCTACCCGGGTCGGCGCCGCGCTGAGCATCAGTACCCGCTGGCCCAGGTAGACCGCCTCGTCGATGTCGTGGGTGACGAACAGCAGCGTGACGCCCAGCCGCTTCCACACCGACCGCACCAGGTCCTCCAGGTCGGCGCGGGTCTGCGCGTCGACGGCGGCGAACGGTTCGTCCATCAGGAGCACGCGGGGCTCGTACGCGATGGCCCGCGCGATCGCCGCCCGCTGCTGCATGCCGCCGGAGAGCTGCCACGGGTACGCGTGGTGCGCGTCGGCGAGCCCGACCGCGGCGAGCGCCTCGGTCACCAGCTCCCGCCGGCGCGCCTTGGTCAGTCCCTTCTGCTTCAGCGGCAGCTCGATGTTGTCGGCCACCCGCAGCCAGGGGAACAGGCTGCGCCCGTACTCCTGGAACACCACGGCCATGCCCGGCGGCGGCCCGGTGACCGGCGTGCCGTCGACGTGTACCGACCCGGAGGTCGGCGTCAGCAGGCCGGCGATGGACCGCAGCAGCGTGGTCTTCCCGCAGCCGGACGGGCCGACCAGGCAGGCGAACTCGCCCTCGGCGAGCGTGAAGGTGAGGTCGCCGACCGCCTCGACCCGGCGGCCGTGACCCTCGTACACCTTCCTGAGGTGCTGGACGTCCAGCATGAGCGTCTCCTTCTTCACAGGCTGTGGGTGGCGCGCTGGCGGTGGTACCAGGCCAGGACGCGCCGCTCGACGAGCCGGAACGTCCACGACAGCACCAGCCCGAGCAGGCCCAGGAGCAGCACGCCGCTCCACATCTCCGGGATCTGGAAGCCGCGCTGGAACTGCACCACCGTGAAGCCCAGGCCGCTGCTGGCCGCGAACATCTCGCTGATGACCATGAGGATGATGCCGATCGACAGTGCCTGCCGCGCGCCGGTCATGATCTGCGGACTCGCCGAGCGCAGCACGAGCTGGCGCAGCCGGGTCGCGCCGGTGATCCGGTACGTCGCGCAGGTGTCCCGCAGCACCGGGTCCACGGCACGCACGCCCTCGACCGTGTTGAGCAGGATCGGCCACACGCAACCCGACACGATGACGAGGATCTTCAGGCTGTTGCCGAAGGTGAACAGCATGATGATCGGTACCAGCACCGGCGGCGGGATGGCGCGCAGGAACTCCAGCAGCGGCTCGATGGCGGCTCGCAGCGCCGGCGACAGTCCGATCAGGACGCCCAGCGCCACCCCGAGGATCAGCGCCAGCGCGTAGCCGGTGACGAGCCGCCCCACGCTGGGCAGGACGTCGTCGACCAGCCGCGGGCCGATCCAGGTGTCGACGAACGCCGCCAGGATCTTCTGCAACGGCGGACGGTAGAAGTCGACGCTGCCGGCGCTGGCGAACCACCAGGCGGCGACGAGCGCGGCGGGCAGGGCGAGCGCCAGTACCGCGCGTTTGACGAGGGCGGTCATGCCGCCACCTCCCCCCGGACGGACGGGTGCCAGGACAGGACCCGTCGCTCGGCGGTACGGGTGAGCAGGTTCGCCGCCACCCCGACCACACCGGTCACCACGACCAGCGCGTACATGTCGGTGACGGCGTTGCCGGACTGGGCCAGGGCGATCTCCTTGCCCAGGCCGGGCGTGCCGATGACGAGCTCGCCGGTGATCGTGAGGACCAGCGCCACCGACGCGGCGAGCCGGAAACCGGTCACCACGTACGGCAGGGCGGTCGGCCACAGCACCGACCGGATCCGGGCCCAGCGCCCGAACCGGTAGCTGCGGGCGGTGTCCCAGGCCACCGGGTCCACGTCGGCGACGCCCTGCATCACCTGCACGAACGCCTGCCAGAACGACGCGTACACGACGAGCAGCAGGGTGCTGGACCGGCCGGTGCCGTACAGCAGCACCGCGAGCGGGATCAGCGCGACCGACGGGATCGGTCGCAGGAACTCCACGGTCGACGCCGTGGCCGCCCGCAGTACCGGTACCGAGCCGATCACGACGCCGGTGACGATCGCGGCGGCCATCGCGATCGCCAACCCGAGCAGCCAGGTGACGACGGTGTCACCGAGCGCCCCCCAGAACGCCGGCCGGGACAGCTGCCCGACCAGCGCCGCCAGGATCTCACTCGTGGGCGGCAGGTACGTCGCCGACACCGGTCCGATTCGCGGCACGGCCTCCAGGAGCAGGGCGAACCCCAGGAGGCCGGTCACGGGAAGGAGACGACGTATCACGGCAGGAGCGTGTCCAACGCCGGCGCCTTGTCCAGCAGCTTGTCGCCGACGGCCAGGTCGGTCAGGGTCTGCACCGAGGCCTTGTTGATCTCCGCCGGGAACGTCGGCAGCGCGATCTTCGCGGCCAGCTCGGGCTTGATGCTCGTGTACGTGGTGATGACCCGACGCACCTCGTCCGGGTTGGCGTCGGCGTAGGCCAGCGACTCCTTCATCGCCTCCTGGAACTTGCCGACGAGGTCCTTCTGGCCGGTGGCCACCTGCTCGGTGGTGAAGTAGCTGGCGATGGTGAGGTTCGGGGCCGCGTCGACGTAGTTGGAGGCGACGAGGCGGGCACCCTGCTCGATCGCGGTGGTCAGGAACGGCTCGACCACCCAGGCGGCGTCGACGCGGCCGGCCTGGAGCGCGGCGGGCATGTCGGGGAAGGCCAACTCGGTGAACTTGATGTCGGCCGGGTTGCCGCCGGCCTTGCGGACCGAGGCACGGACCGTGGTGTCGCCGATGTTCTTGAGGGTGTTGACCGAGACGGTCCTGCCGGAGAGGTCGGCGGCGGTCTTGATCGGGCTGTCGCCCTTCACCACGACGCCGGCGAAGTCCTTGCCGGCCACGCCGGTGGAGGCCACGCCGTTGCTGACCATCTTGACCGGCAGTCCGCGCGACTTGGCGAGCACCAGCGAGGTGATGTTGCTGAAGCCGAACGTGTACTGGCCGCTCATCACGGCGGGCACGATCGCGGCGCCACCCTGGCTGGTCTCCAGGGTGAGGTCGATGCCCCGCTTGCTGAAGAAGCCCTTCTCCTTGCCGAGGTAGATCGGGGCGACATCGACGATGGCGATGACGCCGACCTTGACCTTGGCGGGCTGCCCCGGCGCGGCGGACTGCGGGGCGGGGGAGGAATTGCCGCCGCACGCCGACGTGGCCGCCAAGGCCAGCACGGCGAGCAGGGCGGGGAAGACCTTTCGCATCGGAACTCCATCCCGAGTGGGCGGTCGGACGGGTCGTTCGTATAGCGCACGTTACGTTCGCAGAACGTACGACGTGGCCCTCGTCACGTCAATGTCACACGTCGATTCGTGGCCATTCCGCGACTGGAATCCCTGCAGATACGCGGATAGCGCCCACTGGAGGAACGTTGACCGCATGGTGACGTGGGTCGTACTGTCCGCTAGTAGAACTTTCGTTCTCTAAGCGAACACCGTCGCTACGCGAACCCCGTCTCTACGCGAACACCGTCTCTACGCGAACACCGTCTCTCAGTGAACCCGGCCGGAGTTGATGACATGACCCAGGTGGAGCGTCCGCGTACCCGACGCGACCCGGGTTCCTCCGGCGAGGGGCGAGCCGAGGACACCGAACCCGCGAACGACCGGATCACCCGCGGGCCGGACTTCGTCCAGTCGCTGGAGCGCGGCCTGGCGGTCATCCGGGCGTTCGACGCCGACCATCCCGAGCTGACCCTCAGCGAGGTCGCCGCGGCCACCGCCGTGACCCGGGCCGCGGCCCGCCGCTTCCTGCTCACCCTCGTGGGCCTGGGCTACGTGCGCGCCGACGGCCGCCGGTACTCACTGACCCCCCGCGTGCTCGAACTGGGGTACGCGTACCTGTCGAGCCTGTCGCTGCCCGAGGTGGCCGAGCCGCACCTGGAAGCGCTGGTCGCCGAGGTCAACGAGTCCTCGTCGATCTCGGTCCTGGACGGCGACGACGTCGTGTACGTCGCGCGCATCCCGACCTCACGGATCATGACGGTCGCGATCAACGTCGGCACCCGGTTCCCCGCCTACGCCACGTCGATGGGGCGTGTCCTGCTGGCCGGCCTGCCCGACGACGACCTCGACGCGTACCTGGCGAAGGTCGAGCCCGGCCGGCTGACCTCCCACACGGTCGGCTCCATATCGGCGCTGCGCGCCGAGATCCTGCGCGCCCGCGGCCAGGGGTGGGCCATCGTGGACCAGGAGCTGGAGGAGGGGTTACGCGCGGTCGCGGCGCCGGTACGCGACCGTCGCGGCCGCACCATCGCCGCGATCAACATCTCCGCCTCGGCGGGACGGTGGACGCCGGAGCGTATCCGCCGGGACCTCGTCCCGCCACTCGTGGCCACCGCCGCCCGCATCGAGGCCGACCTGCCGAGCGAGCGACGGCGCGGGTGACGACCCGCCGGACCTGACCGGACCGGGCGGGACCGTCGACGGGTCGAGCGGGCAGACGGGGCGGCGGCTCAGCCACGGATGCGGTCGGCGGCTCAGCCACGGATGCGGTCGGCGGCTCAGCCGCGGATGCGGTCGGCGAGGTCGACGACGGCGCCGACCACGGGCGCGCCGTCGAGCAGCACGGGGTCGTTGTGGTCGGCGCCCTCGACCGCGACCACCCGGAGCGGACCGCCCGCCCGGGTGGCCACCGTCCGGCTCTGCCCGGGCGGCACGACGGAGTCGGCCGTACCGTAGATCACCACCGTCGGCACGGTCACGGCGCCGATCAGGTCGGCCACCGGGTAGCGCTCGCGGAGCAGCGCGCGCACCGGCAGTACCGGGTAGTGGTGCCGGCCGACCGCGGCGAGATCCACGAACGGCGACCGCAGGACCAGCCCGGCCGGCGGATGCGCCACGGCCAGCTCGGTGACGACCGCCGCACCCAGGCTCTCGCCAAGGTAGACGATCCGGTCCGGCGTGAACCCCGCGGAGCCGACCAGGTACTCCCGCGCGGCGCGCACGTCCCGCGCGAGCCCGGACTGCGTCGGGCTTCCCGGGTTGCCGCCGTAGCCCCGGTAGTCGATCAGCAGCACCGTCAGCCCCGCGCCGGCCAGCGCCCGGGCGAGCGGCACCCGACCCAGCCGGCTACCGGCGTTGCCCGGCGCGACCAGGACGGCGACGCCCCGCCCCGGCCCGGCCGGCGCCACCAGCCAGGCGCCCAACCGCAGCCGGTCGGCCGTGTCGAGCAGCACGTCCCGCGCACCGGGAAGGACCGTCGCCGCGTCCGGTACCGGCTGCCGGTCCGGGAAGTAGGTCAACCGCCGCTGCACCCGCCCCAGGAACCCACCGATCGGGGACACCACCGCGCTACCGCTCGCCGGCGTCCGGTGCGGCGGGTGCGCGGTGCAGCCGTACCGCGGTGATGGCGCGCTCCTCGACGGCGGCGACCCGGGCCGTCCAACCGTCGAGATCGACCGCTTCTCCCGACGCGGTGGGGATGTGGCCGAGTCGGTCGAGGACGAGCCCGGCGACGGTGGTGTAGGCGCCGTTGCCGACGTCGGGGAGGACGACGCCGATGTCGGGGAGGTCGTGCAGCGGGAACCCGCCCGGTACCAGCAGGCTTCCGTCGAGCTGGCGGACCACCGACTGGATGTCCTGGTCGGTCTCGTCGTAGATCTCGCCGACGATCTCCTCGAGGACGTCCTCCAGGGTGACGATGCCGTTGGCGGCGCCGTGCTCGTCGACGACGACGGCCAGATGCTGCCGGGCGGCGCGCATCTGCCGCAGCGCGTCGACCACGGCCAGGGTGTCGGGCAGCAGCAGCGGTGGCCGGGCGTCGTCGGCGACCGTACCCGTGGCGCCGTTCCCACCGGTGGTGCTGTTGTCCCCGGTGGCGCCGTTCCCACCGGTGGTGCTGTTGTCCCCGGAGGTGCTGTTGTCCCCGGAGGTGCTGTTGCCCCCGGAGGTGCTGTTGTCGACGAGGTCGCGCAGGTGTACCACGCCGATGGTGTCGTCGAGCTCCACACCGCGTACGACGGGGGCCCGGCTGTGGCCGACGGTGGACAGGACGACCACCGCCTCGGCGGCGGGCATCCCGGCGGGCAGGCTGACCACGTCGCGGCGGGGCACCAGGATCTCCCGGAGGGTACGGTCGGCGATGTCGAAGGCCCCGGAGATGATGGTGCGCTGCTCGGTGCTGAACCCGCGACGCGACGAGACGAGGTCGCGGATCTCCTCGGCGGGTACCTCCTCGCGGGCCGTGTGCGGATCCGCACCGGCCAGCCGGACGAGCAGGTCGGTGGCCTTGGCCAGCAGCCACACCGCCGGACGGGACAGGGTCGACACTCCGTTGAGCAGGGGCGCGGCGAACAGCGCCCAGGACTCGCTGCGCTGCATGGCGATGCGCTTGGGCGCCAGTTCGCCGACGACGAGGGTGAAGAAGGTCAGCACGACGGTGACGACGAGGATGGCCACCGGGCCGGCCGCCGCGCCGAGGAAACCCAGGACCGGTACGAGGGGGCCGGCCAGCGACACCGCGGCGGTCGCCGACGCGAGGAAACCGGCCAGGGTGATGCCGATCTGGATGGTTGCCAGGTAGAGGTTGGGGTCACGGGCCAGGCGGGCGAGCGCCCGGCCCCGTTTGCCGCGGTGCTCCAGCTGGTGCACCTGGCTGTCGCGCAGCGAGATCAGGGCGATCTCGCTGCCGGAGAACAGCGCGTTCAGCAGCACCAGGATCACGACCAGCCCCAGCTGGGCCGCGTAGCCGTCCACGTCCCTCCCCGTCGGTCCGCTGGTCGGACCGCTGATGGCCGTGCTACTGATGGCCGTGCTATTGACAGCCGTGCTACCGGCAGCCGTGCTATTGACAGCCGTGCTGCTGACCTACCGGTCTTCTGGCGAACCTACCGGATGGAAGTGACCGGCTGGTCGCTGCCGCAGTACTTGCACTTGGTGGCGGCGGGCTTCAGATCGTCGGACAGGCACGCCGGGCAGGTCTTGGTGGGCGTGGGAGGCCCGAAGACCGTGATACCCCGGCGGGCCTGGACGCGCCGGTACGGCACGACGATCAGGAAGTACACCACCGCCATGAAGATGATGAAGTAGATGATCGCCGAGATGAAGGCGCCGAGGTCCAGGAACGTCCTGGTGTTGCCCGGACGGCCCAGCTGAACCCCCAGCCCGACGGAGTTGCCCCCCTGTGCGCGGGAGACCAGCGGGTTGACGATGGACGAGGTGAAGGCGTTGACCAGGTTGCTGAACGCCAGCGCGACAACCAGGCCGACGGCGGCGACGATGACGTCACCACGCATGAGGAAGTTCTTGAAGCCCTTGAGCATCGTCCCCTCCAGACGTGCGTACCGGCGACGCCCTGTCACCGGAGTTCCTGTCAGTGGCCGGGAGTCATCAACCGCTGGGCACGTGGACCCTGACGTCCCTGGGTAGCCTGCCGGGCGCCCGGGGTCTCAGCGCGGCGGGCGCCGAACGGGTCGCCTCACCGCCGCCGGTGGAGTGGTCCACCAGTACCGCGTCCGCCAGGTCGGGCGCCTCCTTCATCGCCACGAGGTCGTCGGCGGCGGGCGGCCAGCCGTGGCTGAGGGCGAGGGCTGCCCGGCACCCCGGTTCTTGGAGCAGATCCCGGTGCCGTGCCTGTCGTGATCCGACCCGTGCCCACGGCTACGACGTCCCTCCTCCCTGCCGCGCCGCGTCGAGCGGGGCGTGGCGATGGCGTGTCCGCGACCATGGTGGTCCGGCGCCATACCCGGTTGTACCGTCGCTACGCGTCGTCGGGCCGGCCAATCCGCGCCGAATGTCCGCGACGCGCGGGGAGTCACCCGCTCCCGGCGGGGCCCGGTTCCGGCTGTCCGGCCGGTTCCGGCGCCGATCGGCCCACCGGCCGTTCGGCCTGCACCCGCCGCCAGTGGTACGCGTAGAGCGGGCCGGCGATGAACAGCAACGTGCCGGAGCCGACCAGGCCCAGTACGGACTGCCGCCGCTGCGCGTCGCGGGCCACCTGCTGCCGGTGCCGCTGCTGCTCGGCGGTGAGGCCGGACGGGCTGTCCGGGAGTTCCAGCCCGAGGTACCCGGGTTCGGGGTAGAGCAGTTCGACCGCGTTGCGGACGAGGCCCACCGCGGCGAAGATCGAGATCACCAACGTGATGAGGCAGACCAGGTACAGGTACACGTTGCGCAGCGTCAGCCGATCCTGTCCGGTCATGGGTTGCTCCCTCCGACGGGCCGGTGCCGCCGGACACCGGCGTCGCCGCCATCCTCGCGCCCGCGCGCCGCGCGTGCCAGGCCGTTAGCGTCTACGACGTGGATGTGGAGGGTGTACCCGTGGCCGGTGGACCGGCCGACGGTGAGCAGGTGGCCGCGTCGCTGGCTGCCTGGATCGGCGGCATGACCTTCGTCGACCAGGGGCCGGACCAGGTTACGGCGCTACTGGTCGAGGCGGCGGCCGCGTGGGGGAGGGCGCAGGGTTGGCGGGTGTACCTGCGGGCGCCCAGCGTGCTGCCCCTTCCGCCCCCGTACGAGCACCGCCGGTCGAGCCTGGACGTGGCCTGTGCCCGGCCGACCGGCGCCCCGGTGGTGGTCGAGGTCGACCGCACCGACCGCCGCCGTACCCTCGACAAGCTCCTCGCCGAGGCCGCGGCGGGGCGGATCGCGATCTGGCTGCGGTGGGGTACCGGCCGGTTCGAGCCCCCGCCGGCCCCGGTCCGGATGGTGACCTGCCAGGTCACGCCGCGGCGCGGCCCCGCGGGTGGGGGCCGGTCGTACTCGCTGCTGCGGGAGGTCGACCGGCCGGCCCCGGCGCACACGCCCGTCGAGACCGGCCCCGACGAGCAGGGTGACCTGTTCACCGGCTGACCCCGACGATGTGGCCCTGTGCCTAACCGGCGCGCAACGCCTAACCGGCGCGCAACGCCGCAGTGTCGAACGCGACCAACGACTCCACCACGACACCGTTCCGCATCCGCATGCGATCGACGCCCTGCCACTCGGTGGCGGCACCGCCGACAGTCGCGTGCGCCCGCCAGCTGATGAACAGCAGGTCGTCGCGCTGAGCGTGGCCCGTCACCTCGAGCCTCAGGTCGGGGAAACGGTCGAGGGTTCCGGCCACCCGGTTCACCCAGGCGTCCGCCCCGCGGATCGGCTCCGCCAGCCCCGGCCAGGTCAGCACGATATCCGGGTCGGTCAGGGTGCGGATCTTCTCCGGCGTGGGGCTGGCCCATGCCGCCGTCCACCGTTCGACGAAGCCGTTCATCACCATCTCCTCGGTCAGCCAGTAACGTACTCAGGGTACGTACTTGCGGTACGCAATTTACGTACCCGTAGTATGTGGTGTCAACGGAGGGGGCGTGATGCGGCGTACGCAGGCGGAGCGGACCGAGACGACGACCTCGGGGCTCGTGGAGACGGCGGCCGGGCTGTTCGGCCGCGACGGCTACGCGGCCACCTCCATCGAGGACGTCGCCCGTGCCACCGGAGTCACCAAGGGGGCGGTGTACCACCACTTCGACGGCAAGGCCGGGCTGTTCCGGGCGGTCTTCGTACGGGAGGAGCAGCGGCTCGCGGAACGGCTGGTCGCCGCGGCGGGCGGGGCGACCGACCCGTGGACGGCCGTACGGGCCGGTTGCGCCGCGTTTCTCGACGCCTGTCTCGACCCGGCCGTGCGGCAGATCATCCTGCTGGACGGCCCGGCGGTACTCGGCTGGCAGGAGGTCCGCCGCATCGAGGACGACTACCTCGTCGCGCTGCTGCGCCGGGGACTCGAGCGGGCGGGCGGGGGGAACGTCGAGGCCCGCACCCACCTGCTGGTCGGGGCGCTCTGCGAAGCGGGCCTGCTGCTCGCCCGCGACCCGGGAGCGAAGGCCGCGCTCGGCCGGGAGGTGGGCCTGCTCATCGACGCGTACGCGACGCGCCAGCCGGATGCCGAGTGACCCGGCTGCGCGGCATCGCGGACAGCCTTACACGCACGCGGTCAGCCTCGCGGCACGCGGCCGGTCGGTAGTGGGCCGGGCCCACCGTCGGGGCCGTCAGCCGAGTGACGCGGTCGCCAACTTGACCGCGAAACCGACGAAGATCGCCGCAACCCCGGCGGTCAGGGCGCTGGACAGCGCGCGGCGGCGGCGGAACTGGACCGCCAGGTAGCTGCCGGTGAAGATCAGCGTGGTCAGGTACGCCGCGCTGACCAGTTCCACGATCGCGCCGAGCACCAGGAACGACAGCCAGGCGTGCGGGTACCCGGGCTGGACGAACTGGATGAAGAACGACACGAAGAACAGGATCGCCTTCGGGTTGAGCAGGCTGATTACCAGGGCGCGCCGGAACGGGTCGCGCTCCTCGGTCGCCGGTGCCGTGGTCGCCGGTGCCGTGGTCGCCGGTGCCTCGGTCGCCGGTGCCGTGGTCGCCGGTTGTTCGAGTTCCGGCTCCGGTCGGCGCCACCGCCGCCACGCCCCGCGCAGCATGTTCACGCCGATCCAGCACAGGTACCCGGCACCGGCGTACTTGACGACCGTGAACAGCGCCGGCTCGGCGCGCAGCAGCGAGGCGACCCCGGCGGCGGACAGCGTCATCAGTACCGCGTCGCCGATGAACACCCCGCACGCGCCGGCGTACCCGGTCCGTACCCCTCGCCTGGCCGCCACCGACAGGACGTACATCGAGTTCGGCCCCGGCAGCAGAACGATCGCCACGGTGCCGAGAAGGTACGCCCAGAGGTTGGTGATGCCCAGCATGCGCCCATGATGATCGCTCACCGGTGAACTGACCAGGGTGTCCTTGGCGACACGCCGTAGTCGACAGGGGCGTAGTCGACAGGGGCGTAGTCGACAAAGGTGTAGTAGATAGGGGCCGGAGTCGACTGGGCCGGAGTCGACTGGGCCGGATGGCGCGCCGGAGAACGGGCGCTACGTGGCCGGTGCCGCCGGGCGTGGCTGCCGGCCGGTGTGGACCAGCAGCACGATGGCGGTGAGAATGAGGGCGCCCCCGGCGAGTTGGACCGGCCCGAACGGCTCCGCGAGCAGGAGGGCCGCGAGGGCGACCGTGACGACGGGTTCGAGGGTCGACAGGGTGGCGGCCGTACTGGGGCCGAGCCTCGCCAGCCCGGCGAAGAACGTGACGATGGCCAGGACGGTGCTGACGAGCGCGATGGCGCCGACCGCCGCCCAGCCGCCGGTACCGTGCGGCAGGCGTGGCCCGCCCGCCGCCATCGGCACGGCGAGGACGACCGCCGCGGTGCCGGTGATGACCGCGGTGGACGGTATCGCACCGGCCCGCGCCGTGACCCCGGCACCGGCCACGATGTATGCGGCGTAGATGACCGCGGCCGCCACCCCCAGCAGTACCCCGAGCGCCATCCCGGAGGTCGGTCGGGTGAGCCCGCCGCTACCACCGACGGTCAGCGCGGAGCCGACGAGGGCGAGGACCAGGGCCGCCAGTTTGGTCCGCGTCAGCCGCTCGCGACCGGTGGCAGCAGCGAGCACCGTGACGAACCCCGGGTACAGGTACAGCAGCAGCGACACCAGGCCGGCGGGGGCGAGGGTCAGCGCGGTGAAGAACGTTACCGACTGTCCCACGTACCCGATTCCGCCGAGAGCGGCCAACGCCAGCAGCGTGCGTCCGCGTGGCAGCGGGAGTCCCCGGACCCGGACGACGACCAGCAGGACCGCCGCGGCGAGCGCGAACCGCAGGGTGAGCACGGTGAACACGTTGGCGCCGGAGTCGTACGCGACGCGGGCGAAGATGGCCATCGCGCCGAACGACGCGGCGGACGTCGCGATCAGGGCCGCGCCCACCCACCGCGACCGGTCCGGCGCCGGGTGGACCGCCGCGCTGGCCACTGTTGTCTCTCCGGTCGGTGTCTCTCCGGTCGGTGTCTCCGCGGTCGGGCCGCTCGTCGCCCGGGCCGGTCCATCGGCCGTTCTCTCGTCCGCTGTTGGCACCCCAGGACCCTCTCACGGTCACGAACGGCCGGGCCAGGCCGGCCGCGCACCACTGGTACCAGGCGGGCACCGGTTCCGGGTGGGTACCGGCTCTGGTGGTGCCGGTTTCAGGCGGTACCGGCCTCAGTGGGCGCCGGCGAGTGCGGCCCGGACGTGGCCGACGAGTTCCCCGGGCGAGACCGGTTTGCGCAGCAGGCCGACCACACCCGGTGCGTCCGCGGCGGTGATGGTGGCCGAACCCCCGGTCACCACGATGACCGGGATGTCCGCGACGGTGGGATCGGCCCGTAGGGCGGCGACCAGTTCCAGCCCGGTCATGCCCGCCGGCATGTCGACGTCGGTGAGCACAAGATCCGGCCGCCGGTCCCGGACCTGGGTGAATGCCGACGTGCCGTCCGGGCACGGGATGACGCTGTATCCGCGCCGGGTGAGCGTGCGCGAGTACAGCGCGCGGAGTTCGGGGTTGTCTTCGGCGATCACCACAGAGGACATCGAGGCTCCCGGGTTCGTGCGGCCTTTGAGGGTTTGGGCTGTCTGCAGGATGTGCGGTGGCTGGGGGAGGCCGTGGCCGATGACCCCTCGGAGTGCCGGTCCGCGGTTCATCGGTCCGCAGTTCATCGGCGCGCGGTTCATCGGTCCGCGGTTCATCGGCGCGCGGTTCATCGGCGCGCGGTTCACCTGCTGCGGGTGGGGCTCGGCTGGGCCGCGCTGCCCTCACGCGGCCGTTCGCGGGTCCGTTCCCGGATCCGGTCGCGTGGGTCGTCGCTGAGGCTCGGGGTCGGCGTGGCCAACGCAGCCTGGCAGAACCGGTCGACCAGTTCCCGGCCGCCGGCGGCGGCCAGCAGGCCCGAGAAGGCCGGGGTGTCGAGTGCCTTGCCCCGTTCGGCCTTGTTTCCGGCATGGTAGGCCCGGCACAGGCCGAGCAGCGCCGGCGTCGGCACCTTCGCGGAGGGACTGGCGGAAGCCTGGACGCTCCGGGCCGCCTTCGGGCTGCTGTGGCCGGTGGCCCCGGCCGGCCGGGTGACCGACGGGGAAGCGGCGGCCAGCCCCGCCCTGCCGACCGGAGCTGGAGGTGCGAGCGGGTTGGGCAGCGTGCCGGTACCGGCTGCCAGGGCGACTCCGCCAGCGGTCGTCACCGCGAGGGCGGCGACCACCTTGACGGTGAGCGCCTTCGCCACCGTCGTCCGGACCGAGGAGAACCGCCGGGGGCGGGGGATCGGCGTGCGTCGAGCCGTCCGGAAGGCGTCCAGGGTCGCCTGTTCACCGGCCAACTCGTCCGGGCGGCCGGGTACGGTGGCCGCGGTCAGCAGGGCCTGGAGCGGTGGATGGCTGTCGCGTAGGCCCATCGGCTCACCGGCGAGCAGATGCTCCGCGGTGCGGCGGTCGATGCGGCGCTGGTCATGGCTGTTCATCTCGTCCCTGTTGGCGTCGTGACCCTCTGATCTGTCACACCGTTGGTGGCCGGGATGGGCGCGGAGTCCATCACACCGCCGGCACCGGTCATCCCCACGGTGGTTGTCGCATCCCTGCCGGTCGTGATGTGCGCGCTGATTGTGGTGTTCGCGCTGGTCGTGATGTGCGCGCTGGTTGTTGTATTCGCGCCGGTTGTGGTGTTCGCGCCGGCCGCCGCCGTGCCAGCCACGCCCGCGGTGGTCGTCGCGGTCGGGACGGTCGCCCCACCGGCGGCCGCCGTGGTGACCCGGTCGAGGTGCTCGGCGAGCCGGCGCAGCCCCCGGTAGGAAGCGGTACGTATGGCACCCGCCCGCTTGCCCAGTACCTTCCCTGCCGTTTCGGCGTCGAGGCCGACGACGACCCGCAGCAGTACCGCCTCCGCCTGGTCGCGGGGCAGCGACCGGATCAACGCCAGCGCCGCGTCGGTGGAGATCGCGTCCGAGGCGCTCTGTGCGGTGTCCCAGTTGCCCGGCAGTTCCACCAGGTCCTCGATCGGTGTGCTCACCGCGGGCCGCCGGCGCCGGTGGCGCAGGTGGTCCATGGCCCGGTGCCGGCCGATCGTCGCGGCCCAGGCGCGGAACTCGTCCCGGCCGCGAAAGGCGTGCAGGTCCCGGGCGATCTGCAGCCACGTCTCGGACGCCACGTCCTCGGCGTCGTCGCCCACGAGAGCCCGCAGGTAGCGCAGCAGCCCCGGTTGGACCGCCCGGTACAGACTGCGGAACGCCTCCTCGTCACCGTCCTGCGCAGCCGAGACCAGCGGAGACAGATCCGTTGACCGCGCTGAACCTGGTTTACGTGTTGTCACCAGGACACTCCACCTCGCCATGCAGTAACGCCATGTCTTTCAAGGCGTCAGTACGGGCAAAAACGTCACAGCATGCGCGAAAACGCCTTAGCCCGGTGAATAACGCACGGTAGACGAAGCGGACGTGGTGCCGGCGATGTGACCAGTTCGCCGTCGGTCAGGGGTCGCCCGAGCGTGCCGGTCGATCAGGCGGCTACCCGGGGGCGTCGCTGCCTCATCCAGGAGTTCAGATCGGGTACCGGCGTCCGGCGGTCCTCGACGAGCGGGCGCACCGGGGCCGCCGCGGCCTGCTCCGCCCGTACCAGGCGAGCCAGGCCGGCGAGGGCCAGCCCGTCCAGTTCGTAGGCGGCGTCGTCGTCGAGACCGGCGACGAAGCGCTCCCGGTCCTGCGCCCGGGTGAGGTCGCCGTCCGTGCTCTCCCAGTCGTCCATGGCGCGAAGGACGTTACGCAGTTCCGCCACGTCCGCCAGCAGCGTGGGCTTATCGGTCATGTGTGTTTACCTCCTGCCCGGTTTAGCGCCGTACCTCCACGTTTCGTCACACCCCGTGTTCACGAACGGGTGAACGGCCCGCCGGTCCCGGTGCCGGACGACCGGCCGGGGCTCCGTCGCCGACGCTCGCCGACGCTCGCCGACGCTCGCCGACGCTCGCCGACGCGCAACGACCGGGTCGTCAGGCGCAGCTCGACCCACTGTCGTGGGGCGAGCTGCCGTCGTGGGGTGAGCTGCCGTCGTGGGGTGAGCTGCCGTCGTGGGGCGAGCTGCCGTCGTGGGGCGAGGTGTCCCCGTGCGCCACCAGCCGGTCGAGTTCGTCGCGCCGCGGCGCGGTGGCGGAGCCGGCGCGCGTCACGGCGAGAGCCGCGGCGGCGTTGGCGACGCGTACGGCCGCCCGTACCGACCCTGTCCGGTGCAGCTCGGCCAGGAACGCGCCGGTGTGGGCGTCGCCGGCACCGGTGCTGTCCACGGCGGTGACCGCCGGCGCGGGTACGTGCTCGGGTTCCGCCGCGCCGGGCGGGTACAGGGTGCAGCCGCGGGCACCTCGGCGCACCAGGAGCACGCAGCGCGGGTGCAGCCGGTCGCGCAGTACCCGGCTCGCCTCGTCGACGTCCGCCCACCCGGTGAGCAGTCGGGTCTCCCGTTCGTTGAGCGTGAGGACGTCGGTACGGTCCAGCACCGGGTCGAGTACCCGCGGCGGGATCTGGTCGGCCAGCGGGCCTGGATCGAGGACCAGCAGCGAATCGTCGAGGTCGAGGCACCAGGCGGCCACCGCCGGACCGGTGACGGGGTAGACCAGGTCGTACCCGGACAGGTACAGCGCGTCGCCGGGACGCACCGCCACGCCGGCCAGGTCGTCGGCGGTCAGCTCGGACTCGACGCCGGGGCTGGTGACGAAGGTGCGTTCGGCGTCCGGCTCCACCAGCCCGACGCAGCAGCCGGTGTCGCCCGGGGCGGTCGGCAGCAACCGCTCGACCCCCTCGGCGGCGAGTGCGGCGGCGACCAGGGTGCCGAACGGCCCGTCGCCGACCCGTCCGGCGAGCGCCGCGGGCAGCCCGAGCCGCCGCGCCGCCGCGAGTACGTTGAAGCCACCGCCGACCTGGGTCGCCGCCCCCGTGGCCAGGACGTCGCCGCCGCGTTCGGGTAGCCGGGGTACCGGCATGAGAATGTCGACGATGACGCTGCCGACGACGACCAGCCGGTACGGCGGGTGACTCACCGCGCCACCTCCGCGTGCTTCCCCTGCGAATGCCGGTGCCGCTCCCGCAGCGCGAGCAGCCGCCCGGCGAGCGCCGCGAGGTCGAGGTCGGGGTTTGCCGCGCCGAGCGCGTCCACCGCGCCGCGGGGCAGCGCGGCGTACCCGTGGCAGGTGCCGCTGATCGCGCCGACCATCGCCGCCACGGTGTCGCAGTCGCCGCCGAGGCTCGCCGCCGCCAGACACGCCTGGAAGGGGTCGTCGGGGTGGAGGGCGACGACGGCGAACGCCGCCGGTACCGCCTCCTGGGTCGCCACTCCCGTGCCGACCAGCCGGTAGATGACGTCCAGCGGGTCGTCACCGGTCCCGGTCTCCCCGCTGGCCGTGACCAGGTCACAGGCCCACTCGATACGCGCCGCGACGTCCGCGCCGGGGACGTAGTGCCCGCGCGTCGCGCCGATCCGCGCGGCGTCGATACCGCGCCGAAGTGCCTCGGCCGGTGCGGCACCGTCGATCCCGGCACTGACCGCGGCGGCGACGGCGGCGGCCCCGGCGTTCGCCACGGTGGTGTCGTGGGTGACCCGGTTGCTGTCGGCGACGGCGTCGACGAGCCGGTCGACCGGGTCCGCGGGGTAGGCGATCCCCACCGGCGCCACCCGCATCGCGGCGCCGTTGGTGTCGCCCCACCGGCCGGTCGTCCCGGCCGGGGTACCCTCGGCCAGCAGCCGCAGGGCGCGGCGGGTGGACGGGCCGAGCAGGTCCGCCGATCCCCGCTCGACCATCCGGGTCTCCCAGGACAGCAGTTCGTCGGCCAGTCGCCGCGGGTCCACCCGGCCGGTTCCCTCGACCAGCAGCCGGCCCACGATCACGGCCTGGTCGGTGTCGTCGGTGACCCGGCCGGCCGGGGTACCGCGGCTGATCTCGTTGTCGTCCGGCGCGTCGACGAACCAGGTGAGCACGCCGTACCGGGCCCGGATGGCCTCGCGTGTCAGCAGTTGGGTCGGCATGCCCAGGGCGTCGCCGAGGGCCAGGCCGGTGAGCGCGCCGAGGGCCCGGTCGTGCCGCCCGCTGACCTGCTGCCCGCTGACCTGCTGCCCGCTGTCGTGCCGGTCGTTGTCGTTCCGTCCGGTCTCGTGCTGGTCGCTCACCCGGCCCGCCCGGCGGTGGCGTGCGCCCGCGGTCGCCGGGGATCCGGGCCGCCGGCGGGGTGCTTGACCAGTACAGACATCTCCAGTACACACAAGCTGATCACGATCAGGCTGTCAAGCGGCGGTGACGAGGAGGTACCCGTGCCCGGCCCGCCCGACCCGTACCGGCTCGCCGCCGACGCCGCGGCCGCGCTCGCCGAGGCGACCGGCTGCGACCGGCACGACGCCGTCGTCGTACTGGGCAGCGGCTGGGGTGGCGCCGCCGACGCGTTCGGGGTACCGGCGGTCGAACTGCCCATGGCCGACCTGCCCGGGTTCCACCGGCCGGTGGCGGTGGGCCACCCGGGCCTCGTCCGGTCGTACGCGCTCGGCACGACCCGCCTGCTGTGCCTGCTCGGGCGTACCCACCTCTACGAGGGGCTCGGCGTCGACGCCGTGGCACATGCGGTACGCACGGCCGCGGCGGCCGGCTGCCGAACCGCGGTGCTCACCAACGCCAACGGTTCGCTGCGCCCGGAGTGGCCGCCCGGCACCGGTGTCGTCATCGGTGACCACCTGAGCCTCAGCGGTGTCTCGCCGCTGCGCGGCCCGCGTTTCGTGGACCTTTCCGACTGCTGGAGCCCGCGGCTGCGGCGTCTCGCTCGGGACGCCGACCCGGCCCTCGTCGAGGGTGTCTACGCGTTCCTGCCCGGTCCGCACTACCAGACACCGGCGGAGCCGCGGATGTTGCGCACGCTCGGCGCCGACGTCGTGGGCATGTCGACCGTGGTCGAGGCGATCGCGGCGTGCGAGGCCGGGCTGGAACTGCTCGGCCTGTCAGTGGTCACCTCGGTCGAGATCGGCGGCGGTCCGACCGACCCGGCCGAGGTCGTGGCCGTGGCGGAGGCGTCCGCCACACGGCTGGGCAGCGTGATCCGGGCCGTCCTTGAACACGGCGCCGTCCTCGAACACGGCGCCGTCCTCGAACACGGCGCCGTCCTCGAACACGGCGCCGTCCTCGAACACCGCGCCGTCCTTGAACACGGCGCCGTCCGTGAACACCGCGAAGCAGGAGGAACACCATGACCGCAGAGGCGCCGAGCGCGGGTACCCGACCGCCCCAGCCCGCAGGTGGGCCGGCGGGGCTTCCGGTTGAGATCAACGGGGTCAACGTCATCGCCGAGTCCGAGCGCAAGGGCCGCCCCCGCGACCTGTTCTGGCCGTGGTGCGCCGCGAACGTCTCCGTCCTCGGCATCAGCTACGGCTCGTTCCTGCTCGGCTTCGGCGTCTCGTTCTGGCAGGCCACGGTGGCCGGTGTGCTCGGTACCGTGGTGTCGTTCCTGCTCGTGGGGTTCGCGTCGCTGGCCGGCAAGCGGGGCTCGGCCCCCACGATGATTCTCAGCCGGGCCGCGTTCGGGGTGCGCGGCAACGCACTGCCGGCGGCCCTGAGTTACATTCTGCTCGTCGGCTGGGAGGTCGTCCTGTGCGCGCTCGCCACGCTGGCCACGGCGACCGTGTTCGGTCGGCTCGGCTGGGGCAGCGGCAACCTGACGAAGGTCGTCGCGTTCCTCGTGGTGGCCGCGATCGTCGTGCTCGCAGGGATCCTGGGCTTCGACGCGATCATGCGCGTACAGGGCGTCATCACGATCGCGACCGCCGTCCTGACAGTGGGATACGTGGCATTGACCGCCGGACACGTCTCCTGGTCGGCGGTGTCGTCGGCGCCGGGCGGGTCGGCTGAGGCGCTCGTCGGCGCCTTCATCTTCGCGATGACCGGCTTCGGGCTCGGCTGGGTGAACTCCGGCGCGGACTACTCGCGGTACCTGCCGCGCACCGCCTCCAGTCGGGGCGTGGTCGGCTGGACGACGTTCGGTGCGAGCGTGGCACCGGTGGTCCTGGTGGTCTTCGGCCTGCTGCTCGCCGCGTCCGACTCCGACCTCAACACCAAGATCGGTGCCGACCCGATCGGGGCACTCACCACGCTGCTGCCGACCTGGTACCTCGTGCCGTTCGCCCTGGTGGCCATCCTCGGCCTGATCGGCGGCGCGGTGCTCGACATCTACTCGTCGGGGCTGACGCTGCTGACCCTCGGGCTGCGCGTGCCGCGATGGGTGGCGGCCGGCGTCGACGGCGTGTTGATGATCGTTGGAACCGTCTACATTGTCTGGTACGCCGACAGTTTCCTCGGCCCGTTCCAGGGGTTCCTCATCACCCTCGGGGTACCGATCGCCGGCTGGTGCGGCGTGTTCCTCGCCGACCTGGCGCTGCGCCGGGGCGCGTACGCCGACGCCGACCTCTACCGGCCGGGCGGCCGCTACGGCGCGGTCAACCCGCTCGCGGTGAGCCTGGTCGTGGCCGCCACGGTCGTGGGCTGGGGCCTGGTGACCAACACGTTCGCCTCGTGGCTGTCCTGGCAGGGTTACCTGCTGTCGGCACTGGGTCTCGGCGGCAGGTCCGGTGCCTGGGCGTACGCCAACCTCGGTGTGGCCGCCTCGTTCGCGGTCGGGTTCGTCGGGTACCTGGCGTTCGGCCGCCGGCGGGTCCGCGCGCAGGAGAGCGCCGACCGAGCCGCATGACCGGGCCCCGGACAACCCGCTGATCCGGGCGGCACACGGACCTGGCCAGGCAGCCGATCCGGGCGGCACACGGACCTGGCCAGGCAGCCGATCCGGGCGGCACACGGACCTGGCCAGGCAGCCGATCCGGACGTCGGGCCAGCTGCCACTCGAAACGAGCGGCTGGACGGAGCCCTCGTAGATCTTGGAGAGTTTGGCACCAATATCGGTGCCAAACTCTCCAAGATCGAAACAGTTGGTTCACGACCGGGCATGTTCAGCGCCGTTCTCCGGCCTTCGATGGTCGGCAGGACAGCCTCTGCCGTTGCCACGGTCCACGGTGAGCCGCGGTCCACGGTGAGCCGCGGTCCACGGTGAGCCGCGGTCCACGGTGAGCCGCGGTCCACGGTGAGCCGCGGTCCACGGTGAGCCGCGGTCCACGGTGAGCCGCGGTCCACGGTGAGCCGCGGCCTGCTGGGGCTATGGCCTATCGGGGGCTGCGGCCTGCCGGGGCTATGGCCTACCGGGAGCGCAGTGTCCGGCTGCGGCCCCGGAACTCCGCCACGACCTCGCCGTCCCGCCGTACGGTGATGTCGTAGATACCGCTGCGGCCGTGCCGGATCCGCTCGACGGCCTCAGCGACCAGGTGGTCACCGAGCCGGACCGGCGCGAGGAAGTCGATCTCCGCCTGGGCGGCCACGGTCACCGATCCCGGGTAGTTGCAGGCGCAGGCGAACGTGCTGTCGGCGAGCAGGAACACGTACCCGCCGTGGGCGATCCCGTGACCGTTGAGCATGGTTTCGGTCACCGTCATACGCAGCACCGCCCGGCCGGGCGACAGTTCCACCGGCTCGATGCCGAGCGCGGCGGACGCCCGGTCCGCCGCCAGCATCGCCGCCGCGCCGCCGCTGTGCCCCGCGCCGTTGATGCTGTGCCCCGCGCCGTTGGCGCTGTGCCCCGCGCCGTTGGCGCTGTGCGACGCGCCGTCGGTGTGTCCCGTCGCCTCCATCGGTGCCTCCTGCCCCCGGCCCACCGCTGTCGGTGTCGCGGCGGCCCTGCGGCGCGAGGCTAACAGTGTCATGCCTACGGCAGGGTGTCCGCATCGTCATGCCGACGGCGTGGTGCCAGCATTGTCATACCGACGGCATAGCGTCCGGTCATGACCGTTGACATTGATCGGTTGATCGCGTCGCTTCCATCGGGGATGTTGCCGCACGGTCGCCTGGTAGCGCCGGAGGACGGTGGATCGCCGCGGTACTGGTTGAGCGACGGCCCGACCGAATCCACGCGGTGGGCCCGGTTGCGTTCCCACCACTCCGGTTCCGGACTGTGGCCGTTGCTGCTGAGCGGGCTGTCGGGTGATGCCGCGCGACCGTGGGCCGACGGTGAGGTATATCCGGCCCGCATGTCCTCGCCGGATCGTCACGACGCCGCGGAGGTACTGGCGAGGTGGTGGGCCGCCTGCACCGAGACCGACGAGGATGAGATCGACGAGCCCGCCGCCGACGAGTACGCCGAGCTGGTGGAGGTCACCGCCCCGTTCGGGGGCCACTGGCCCGGCCTCGCCGATGCCGGCGATTCCGAGGGCCCGTCGGGGGCTTCGCGGAGGAGTACGCCGATTTCCTCGCCGGCCGGTCGACGCGCCTCGGGCTCGTGCCCGCGGCTCGCGGCGCCGACGCGTTGACTGTCGTCGGTTGGTCCGGCCCCACCAACCACACCAACGACACGGGTGAGATCTCGGCGGTCGTACGGAGCTGGGAGGAGCGGTTCGGTGCGCAGGTCGTGGGGGTCGGGTTCGACACCCTGTACCTGAGCATCGCGGCACCGCCGACGTCGCTGAGCCACGCGCTACGGGTGGCCGCCGAGCACTTCGCCTTCTGTCCCGACCTCGTCTGGCAGGGTACCGGGACCTTGACCGCGTACGCCGAGCAGCTCGTCGGCGTGAACAACTGGTCGTTCTGGTGGGACTAGCCACCGGCCGATGACGCGGTACCGGCTACGCGAAGCTCCGGATCCGTGGCACGGTTGGTGGCGTGACCGAGACGATCAACGACGGCGACGACGCGTACCTCTGGCTGGAGGACCTCGACAGCGAGGCCGCGGCGCGGTGGGTCGGCGAGCGCAACGCCGGGACCGTGGCGGCGTTGACCGAGGATCCCGGGTTCGCGCGGCTGTGCGACGAACTGCGGGAGGTCCTCGACTCCGCCGACCGCATACCGCTGCCGAGCCTGCGCGGGGAGCACCTGTACAACCTGTGGAAGGACGCGGACCATCCCCGCGGCCTGTGGCGGCGTACCACGCTCGACGGCTACCGCCGGCCGGAGCCCGACTGGGAGATCCTCCTCGACCTCGACGCCCTGGCCGAGCGGGAGGGCGAGAGTTGGGTGTGGCAGGGCGTGGAGGTGCTGCGGCCCGGGTACGAGCGCTGCCTGATCAGTCTCTCCCGGGGCGGTTCCGACGCCAGCGTGGTGCGGGAGTTCGATCTGCGTACCCGGTCCTTCGTCCCGGACGGCTTCGCGCTGCCCGAGGCCAAGAGCAGCGTCGGCTGGATCAACGTCGATGAGATCTATGTCGGGACCGACTTCGGCCCCGGTTCGCTGACCACGTCCGGCTACCCGCGGATCGTCAAGCGGTGGCGGCGGGGCACCCCGCTGTCGGAGGCGGTGACGGTCTTCGAGGGCAGCCGGGACGACGTGGCGGTCTACGCGGAGCACGACCCGACACCGGGCTTCGCGCGCGACTTCGTCGGGCGGTGGCCGGACTTCTTCCGGGACGAACGGTACGTCCTCGCCGGCACCGGCGAGCTGACCCGCATCGAGGTACCCGACGACGCGCGGATCGACGTCCACCGCGAGTGGCTGCTGATCCGGCCGCGGTCGGAGTGGACCGTCGGTACGGTGACCTACCCGGCCGGTGCTGTCCTCGTCACCCGTCTCGACGCGTTCCTGGCCGGTGACCGTGACCTGACGCCTGTGTTCGAACCCGACCCGCACACCTCGTTGAGCTACCACGTGTGGACCCGCAACCATCTGATCCTCGCCATGCTGTCGGATGTGCGGAGCCGGATCGAGGTGCTCACCCCCGGCCCGGGCGGTTGGCGGCGGGAACCGCTCGCCGACTCCGATCCCGCGGGATTCGACCATGTCGACGTGGTGGACACCGACCCGGACAGCGGCGACGCGCACCTGCTGTCGTCGAGTGGGTTCACCCGGCCCGCCGCGCTGCGGTACGGGCGGGTCGGCGGCGACGTCGAGACGCTCAAGCGGGAACCCGGGTTCTTCGACGCGGACGGCCTGTCGGTCCGCCAGTTCTTCGCCGTGTCGGCCGACGGTACGCGGGTGCCGTACTTCGTCGTCGGGCCACCGGACCCGGCCGCCGGCCCGACGCTGCTCACCGCGTACGGCGGCTTCGAGGTTTCCTTGACCCCGAGCTATGACGGTGTGATCGGTCGTGGCTGGCTGGCCAGGGGCGGCACCTACGTGGTGGCCAACATCCGGGGCGGCGGCGAGTACGGCCCGCGCTGGCACCGGGCCGCGCTGCGGGAGAACCGGCCGCGGGCGTACGCCGACCTCGCCGCCGTCGCCACCGACCTGGAGCGGCGGGGTATCGCCACTCCGGCGAGCCTCGGCGTGCGCGGCGGCAGCAACGGTGGTCTGCTGACCGGGGTGATGCTCACCCGGTACCCGGAGCTGTTCGGGGCGATCGTCAGCGAGGTGCCGCTGCTGGACATGCGGCGTTACCACACCCTGCTGGCCGGGGCGTCCTGGATGGCCGAGTACGGCGACCCGGACTCCGAGGCCGACTGGGCGTACCTGCGGACGTTCTCGCCGTACCACAACGTGCGCGCCGGTCAGCCGTACCCACCGGTCCTGTTCGTCACCTCCACCCGTGACGACCGGGTGCACCCCGGCCATGCCCGCAAGATGGTGGCCCGGCTGCGCGAGTACGGCTACGACGTGTCGTACTACGAGAACGTCGAAGGCGGGCACGGCGCGGCGGCCGACAACGCCCAACTGGCGTTCAAGCGGGCGCTGATCCTCGAGTTCCTCTGGCAGCGGTTGAAGCGGTGACGGTCCCTCGCGCTGAAGCGGTGACGGTCCCTCGCGCTGAAGCGGTGACGGTCCCTCGCGCTGAAGCGGCGACGGTCCCTCGCGCTGAAGCGGCGACGGTCCCTCGCGCTGAAGCGGTGACGGTCCCTCGCGCTGAAGCGGTGACCGGGCGGCGACGAATATGCGTTGACCTGAACCGTGGTTGAGGTCCTACGGTCGTGCCGAGTCGCGGTGGAAGGTCCACCGGTCGGGGAGGCACACGATGGACATGGAAGTCACCGCATGGCATTCGCTGTACCACGCGATGCACGCGCAGGAGGAGCGGCGGCCGTTCTCCCGCGCGACGCTGCGCCGCATCGGCCGGTTCGCCCGGCCGCACCGCCGGGAACTGGCACTCTTTCTGCTGCTCAGTATCGTGACGGCGGTGCTGGCGGTCGCCGCGCCGGTGCTCGCCGGCCGGGTCGTCGACGGGATCGTCCACCGTGCCTCGTCCGACGTCGTCGTCGGGCTCGCCGTACTCATCGCCGTCATCGCGGTGGTGGAGGCCGGCCTGGGGATCCTCACGCGGTGGCTGTCGGCACGGATCGGCGAGGGGCTCATCCTCGACCTGCGTACGACCGTGTTCGACCACGTACAGCGCATGCCGGTCGCCTTCTTCACCCGTACCCGCACCGGGGCGCTCGTGAGCCGCCTCAACAACGACGTCATCGGCGCGCAACGGGCCTTCAGCGACACCCTCTCCGGGGTGGTCGGCAACCTGGTGACCCTCGCGCTCACGCTCGTGGTGATGGTCGGGATCTCCTGGCAGATCACCCTGCTCGCGCTGTTGATGCTGCCGCTGTTCGTGCTGCCGGCGCGGCGGATGGGTACCCGGTTGGCCCGGCTGGAACGGGAGGCCGCCAACCACAACGCGTCGATGAGTACCCAGATGACCGAGCGGTTCTCCGCTCCGGGTGCGACGCTGGTGAAGTTGTTCGGCCGGCCCGCCGAGGAGTCGGCGGAGTTCGCCGCGCGGGCCCGGCGGGTACGCGACATCGGCGTGCGTACCGCGATGGTGCAGTGGGTGTTCATCACCGCGCTGACCCTGGTGTCGGCGCTCGCGCTCGCGCTGGTCTACGGTCTCGGCGGCTTCTACGCGCTCCGCGGGCAGCTGGAGCCGGGTGCGGTCGTCTCCCTCGCGCTGCTGCTGACCCGCCTGTACGCGCCGTTGACCGCGCTCGCCAGCGCCCGGGTCGAGGTGATGAGCGCGCTGGTGAGCTTCGATCGGGTGTTCGAGATCCTCGACCTCAAGCCGCTCATCGAGGACAAGCCGCAGGCCCGGCCGGTACCCGACGGCCCGGTGTCGGTGGAGTTCGATCGCGTGCGCTTCGCCTACCCGGCGGCGGACAAGGTGTCGCTCGCGTCGCTGGAGGAGGTGGCGACCCTCGACACCCGCGGCGGCGAGCAGGTACTGCACGACGTGTCGTTCCGCGTCGAACCGGGACAGCTGGTGGCGCTGGTCGGGTCGTCGGGCGCCGGGAAGTCGACGATCGCCCAGTTGATGCCGCGACTGTACGACGCCGGGGAGGGCGCGGTCCGGCTGTCCGGCGTCGACGTACGGGACCTGAGCGCCGACTCGATCCGGGACACCCTCAAGATGGTGACCCAGGACGGGCACCTGTTCCACGAGTCGATCCGGGCCAACCTGCTGCTGGCGCGGCCGGAGGCGACCGACGACGAGCTGTGGGACGTCCTGCGCCGGGCGCGACTGGACGCCCTGGTCGCGGCGCTGCACGACGGGCTGGACACGATCGTCGGTGAGCGCGGGTACCGGCTCTCCGGCGGCGAACGCCAGCGCCTCACGATCGCGCGGATGCTGCTGGCCCGTCCCCGGGTGGTGATCCTCGACGAGGCCACCGCCCACCTCGACTCGACGTCGGAGGCGGCGGTCCAGGAGGCGCTGGGCGAGGCCCTGGCCGGGCGGACCGCCGTGGTGATCGCGCACCGGCTGTCCACCGTACGGGCCGCCGACCAGATCCTGGTCATCGAGGACGGGCGGATCGTCGAGCGCGGCACGCACGCCGACCTGCTCGCCGCCGGCGGCCGGTACGAGGAGCTGTACCGGACCCAGTTCGACCAGCGGCCGGCCACGGAGGTGGCCGCCGCATAGGCCGTCATCGCACAGGCCGTCATCGCATATTGCCGCTGCCGCTGTCCGGTCGCCGCTGTCCGGTCGCCGGCGACCGGTCGCCGGCGACCGGGCGGCGGCGTACCTGGCGATGACCGCGGCCGCACTGCACCCGGGCATCTCGGTCGGGTACGCGGTGGCCGAACCCGCGCCGGTGCTCGCCAGCGCGCCGGCGCGGACGGCCGTACCCTGGCCGATCGTGGGAGACATCCTGGGGACGGTGACCGCGGCGGTCGGCGTCTTCGCCGGTACCAACGTCGACGACGTCATCGTGTTGACCGTGCTGTTCCTGTCTTCCAGGGCCGGCGGGTCGCCGCGGCCGTGGCAGATCTGGGCCGGTCAGTACGCGGGGGTCGGCGGGCTCGTCGCGGTGTCGGCCGTCGCCGCGCTCGGGCTGGCCGCCGTGCCGGACGCCTGGATCCGCCTGCTCGGGCTCGTCCCCTTGGGCCTGGGTGTACGCGGCCTGGTCCGGGCGGTCCGCGACCGGGGTGCCGACGAGCCGGCCGGGGCGGGCGCGGCACCCGCCCCGGCCGGGGCGACCGGCCTGTGGTCGGTGGCCGGTGTGACCATGGCGAACGGTGCGGACAACCTGTCGGTGTACCCGACGGTGTTCCGCGCCGTCGGCGCGGGCGGGAGCGCGATCACGATTGCCGTGTTCGCGCTCCTCATCGCGGTGTGGTGCCTGGCCGGCTCCTGGTTGGGGTCGCACCGCGGTGTCGTCGCGATGGTGGGTCGGTACGGTCACTGGCTGGTCCCTGCGGTGTTCATCGTGATCGGCGTGGCGATCCTGCTCGGAGTCGGGTGACGGGGCTGGTCGACCGGAACCGGATGGCGGCTGATTCATCTGGGGTGGTGACGACTCCGCCGCCGGTTAATCTGAGGTGGTGACGACTTCGCCGCCGCCGCCGGGTGCCGTGCCGTCGAGCGCTGAGCGGCGGCGGGATTTCGACCTTGTCGTCTTCGGCGCCACCGGGTACACCGGAGGGCTGACGGCGGAGTATCTTGCCGCCCACGCCCCGGCCGGCATGCGGTGGGCGCTCGCGGGGCGCGACCCCGGGAAACTGGCGGCGGTACGCGACCGGCTCGGCGTCGACGTCGCCACGCTCGTGGCCGACGTGACCGACGCGGGGTCGCTGCGCGGGCTGGCGGAGTCGACGCGGGTGGTCGCCACCACGGTGGGCCCCTACATCCGGTACGGGGAGCCGCTCGTCGCGGCCTGTGCCGCGGCCGGTACGGACTATGTGGACCTGACCGGCGAGCCTGAGTTCGTCGACCTCATGTACCTGCGCCACCACGCCACCGCCGTGCGGACCGGGGCCCGGCTCGTACACGCCTGCGGCTTCGACTCCGTCCCGCACGACCTCGGGGCGCTGTTCACCGTCGAGCAACTGCCGCCCGGCCGCCCGATCAGGCTGCGGGGCTACGTCACCGCGGGCGGTGTCCTGTCCGGCGGTACGGTCGAGTCCGCGGTGACCGCCTTCGCGCGGTTCCGCCGGGCTGCCGCGGTACACCGGGCGGCCGAGGAGTCCCGAGCCGCTGAGGAGTCCAGGGCGGCTGAGGAGTTCCGAGCCGCCGAGGAGTCCCGGGCGGCTGAGGAGTCCAGGGCGGCTGAGGGGCACCGGGATCGGCGCCGGGATCGGCGCCGGGTCCGGGCCGTCGCCGGTCGTCCCGGCCACGCCCGGGACGTCGACGCCTGGGTACTTCCGTTGCCGACCATCGACCCGCAGGTCGTGACCCGCTCCGCGCGGACGCTCGACCGCTACGGCCCCGACTTCTCCTACAGCCACTTCATGGCGGTACGCAGCCCGCTGACCGTGGCGGGCGTCGGTGCCGCCGTCGCCGGGGCGTTCGCGCTCGCCCAGGTGCCGGCCACCCGTGCGGTGCTGCTCCGGCTACGTCCGGCCGGCACCGGCCCGACGGCGGCGCAGCGGGCGAAGGGGTGGTTCCGGGTACGGTTCGTCGGCGACAGCGGCGACCGGCGGGTCGTCACCGAGGTCCGTGGGGGAGACCCGGGGTACGGCGAGACCGCGAAGATGCTGGCCGAGTCGGCGCTCTGCCTCGCGTACGATCCGCTGCCACCCACGGCCGGGCAGGTGACGACGGCCGTGGCGATGGGCGATGCGCTCCGGGCACGCCTGGAACGGGCCGGCATCTCCTTCCGGGTCATCAACTAATCCCGGGGCCGGCGTCACGGAACACCTGGTGAGCCGGGGGTCGACCGGCGGGTGGGGCGCAGCCCGGTGAGTGGGGTTCAACCCGGGCACCCTCAACCTTCACCCACACCTCATCGATAGGGGTAGTTCCATGCGTAGGTGGTTGACTACGGTCCTCGCATGCGGACGCGAACGTTCCTCACCATTTCCGGGGTGGCCGCCACGCTCGTGGCGGTCACCCTTGTGGCCACCACACCGGTGGGCGCAGCCGCCGGTACCGCCCGTGTGGCGGACGACCCGCGCCAGTCGCACACGACCACGGTCGGCGTGCACAACGCCTACCAGAAGACGACGTTCCCGTACTTCGCCGACGCGCTCGACTCCGGCGCGGGCCTGGTCGAACTGGATGTGTGGACCGATTCGTGGACCCGCGGTTGGCGGGTCAACCACGAACTGATCGGCCAGAGCAACAACTGCACGTACGGCGGTCTGCGCACCGGCAGCCGCGACGGTGGCCTCACCGAGTGCCTGGCCAACCTGCGACTCTGGCACGACGCGCACCCGGGACACCGGCCGGTCATCGTCAAGGTCGAGTTCAAGAACGGCTTCGACAGCCGGGTGGGTCTGGGGCCGGCCGACTTCGACCGGCTGGTCGCGGCGCGGCTCGGTGACGCGGTCTACCGCCCGGCCGACCTGTTGGGCGGCTATCGGACCCTCGACGAGGCGGCTCTCGCCGACAACTGGGCGACCAGGTCGCGGTTGGCCGGCCGGTTCCTGTTCGAGATCATTCCCGGTACCTTCGAGCGCGGTAACCCGTTCGACCATCTGTGGACCGACACGGAGTACGCGTCGTACCTGCGGGATCTCGCGGCGGCGGGCCGGATCGGGGCGGCACAGGCGTTTCCGGCGGTGCTGGACGCGGCCGCCGGGGACCCACGCACCCGTTACCCGGACGAGTCGATCCGCCCGTGGTTCGTGTTCTTCGACGGCTCGGCCTCGGCCTACGTGGGTGGTGGCATCGACCCGGCCTGGTACGACAACCGGCACTACCACCTGGTGATGACCGACGCGGCCGGCGTGGCGCCGCCGATCGACGCGACCCGCCCGAGCGAGGCCGAGGCGGCCGCCCGGGTGGCCCAGTTGGCGAAGGCGCACGCGAGTACGGTCACCGCCGACTGGTCCGCCCTGCCGCAGGTGCTGGCCACGGTGGCGCCACGCGGCTAGATACGGCCGTTCGAACGGTCCCCGGGGGTCAGGACCAGCCCGGTCCTGGCGCCCGGGGCTGTCCCGGTCCTGGCGCCCGGGGCTATCCCGGTCCTGGGCGTCGGGCTATCCCGGCCCTGGAGTGTCCCCAGGGATCAGGCCGGCCGGGCGCCCCGGGTCCAACGTGGTCTGGGATACCGGCGTGGTCTGGGATACCGGCGTGGTCTGGGATACCGGCGTGGTCTGGGATACCGGCGTGGTCTGGTATGCCGGCGTGGTCTGGGGAACGGGGACCAACCCGGTGTCGATGGTGTTCCCGGGCATGCCGTTACTCCGCGGACCTGCCGGTGTGGAGCGTCCGACGATCGCTGCCTGTTGCTCGGTCTACTCGCGGTGGTGGTAGTGGTTGCGGCGGGGGTGGCGGGTGGGGTCGAGGTAGGCGGGTGGCAGGAACTCGGGCCGTCCGTCGGTGGGGTTGATCCGGACCTGCCAGTCGCTGTGGTGGACCAGTCGATGGTGGTGGCCGCACAACAGGACGGCGTTGTGCAGGCTGGTGGTGCCGCCGTCGGCCCAGTGAGTGAGGTGGTGGCCGTCGCACCAGCGGGGTGGCCGGTCGCAGCCGGGGAAGGCGCAGCCCTTGTCGCGCAGGATGAGCGCGCGGCGCAGCGGGCCGGTGAACAGCCGGCGTTCCCGGCCGAGGTCGAGGATCTGGCCGGGGCCGTTGAGGACGGCGGGCAGGATGCCGGCGTCGCAGGCGAGGCGGCGGGCCGCGGCGGGGCTGAGCGGGCTGCCGTCGTCGAGGGTGGCGGCGGCGACGCCGTCGCGTAGGGCGGTGTAGCCGATGGTGACCACCACCTGGGGGCGGTCGCCGCCGTTGTCGGGGAGTGCGGTGCAGGCGGTCGCGAGCCGGCAGACCTCGACCAGCGCGTCGGCGCGCCGCTGCCCCGGCGTGCGCCGCCCACCGTCACCACCATGTCGGCGGCCGGGGCCGGGACCGTCACGGCCGGTGTCGTCCGGGTCACCGAGACCGGCGACGCTGTCGCGGTCGGTGCTGTCGCGGTCGGTGCCGGGCTGGTCGGTGCGGTGGCGGTCGGTGCGGTGGCGGTCGGTGCGGTGGCGGTCGGCGCGGGGCGCGCACAGCGGATCCAGTGCCGCCCGCACGATCGCCGCGGCCTCGCGGTCCAGCCAGCCGGTCAGCCGGACCCGACCCTCGCCGGGCACGTCGACCAGCCGCACCTCCCGTCCCCGGTAGGCGCGCTCCTCGGCCCGTTGCAACGCCGCCAGGGCCTGCGCGTCGGCGGCGTCCGGGGCGACCACCTCGAATACCCGCCGCCCCAACATGCCCAACTCCCGCGGCCCGAACGTGGCGGCCTCGCTGACCAGGTGTTTCTCCGCCGCCGCGCGGTGCTCGGCCGGCAGCCCGGCCACCGCCGCCGCGATCACCTGCGCCTGCTCGACGTTGACCTCCCCCGCGGCCAGGGCCTCGGCGGCGGCCGGCACCTCACCGTCCAGCGCCGCAGCCAGCCTGACCTGCCGGTTGGCCGCGGCCGGCGACGTCCGGTACCGGCCGGCCAGCCACGCCCCGGTGCCGGACGCCCCCTGCGCGGCGGCCACCCCGCGGGCGTCGACCTCCCGCACCAGCGCCAACTGCACCGCCGCCAACCGCGCTGCCAGCGCCTGCGCTCGGTCCAACGCCGCCACCACCGCGGCGTCCGGCCAGGCCCACATCGACGCCGACCGGCACTCCCGCACCGCCCGGTCCAGCAACGCCAACGCCTCCACCACGCCCCGGACGCTACCGTCCACCCCCGACAACTTTCGAACAGGCGTTCGATGTCGTTTACCGTTGACGCGCAAGTTCGGCCATGAAGACCCAAACTTCGTAAAACAGTCTTCGGTACAGGCGCGCAACCGCGCTACGCCGACGACGCCCGGACAGCGGCAGGAGAGTGGGTGCAGTGCGTCGCCTGGCTGCGGCAGGATAACCGCTTCAGGAGTGGCTTGATCTCGAGAAGGATGACCGTGTGGTGACCGACATCCTTGAACTCCAGCGGGCCTTCGACGACGCCGAGCTGCGTGCCGACACGGATCTTCTGAGTGATCTGCTGGCTGACGACTTCCTCTCCATCGGCGAGCGGGGCTTTCAGCTTGACAAACAGCAGTGGCTTGAAAGGCATCGCGACTTCCACTACCTCTCCATCGAGACGGCCGAGGTGGACGTGCGGCGCTATGACCGAACGGCGATCGTGCGGTGCGTGCAGCACAGTCGTGCGTCTTGGCATGGCGATCTGATGACGCTGGCCGTCCGGCTGAGCCAGGTGTGGATCGAACAGCCGGACGGATGGCGGCTGGCGGGAATCCAGTTCAGTACCCTCGACTCAGGCTGATTGGGGCGATCTCACCGAGGCGTTGTGCGTGCTCCGCGACGTGGTCAATCCGGGTGGGCGGTTACTGTTCGGCGCGGAGTTCTGGGAGCGCCCCCGCCCGCTGCGGATCGAAACCTCCACCAGGAGTGAATGGGAGGAGTTCGAGTCCGCCGACGGCGGCCGACGTGGAGGAGTGGCTGCTCTCCCACGCCGACCATCCCGAGGCCGATGCGGTACGGGCCAAGCTGGACAAGCACCGCAGCATCTGGCTGCGTGGGCGCCGCGACGTCATGGGCTTCGCGTATCTGACGCTCGGACCTGTTCCCTGAGTCGGGCACCGGCCGGGCCGGACCGCCGGCGCTGATCAGTCGGTCGCGGTGCCCTCGAGGCAGCGGCGAGGTACGTCGACCAGCATCGTGGTGATCTGCTCCTCGGTGACGCCGTGCTCGCGCAGGTACGGCAGCACGTCCGCTTCGATGTGCAGGTAGTTCCACTGGGGTAGGAAGGCCATCACGTTCGGGTCGATCCAGTCGATGTAGCAGGACGCGTCCTGGGACAGCACCATCCGGTCGGCGAAGCCGCGCCGGCACATCTCCACGACTATGTCGGCGCGCGCCTCGAACGTCGTGTCCAGGTTGAGGCCGAACCGGTCCATCCCAAGGACGAACCCGGCCTCGGCGAGCTCGGTCAGGTGGTCGACGTCGGTCGTGTCACCGCTGTGCCCGAGTACGACCCGGCGCGGGTCCACCCCCTCGGAGTCGCACAACACCCGCTTGACCTCCAGTCCGGTACGGCTGCCGGGGTGGGTGTGCACGGTGATCGGCGTACCGGTCGCCAGGTGCGCCTTCGCCACCGCCCGCATCACCCGCTCCACCCCGGCCGTCAGGCCCTGGTGTTCGATGGCGCACTTGAGCATGCCGGCCTTCACGCCGGTACCGGCGATGCCGTCGACGATGTCGCCGACGAACATGTCCACCATGGGGTCCGGCAGGCCGAACGCCTCGCCGAGCCCCGGCCCACGGTGGTGGAAGAAGAATGGCACGTCGTCGTAGGTGTAGCAGCCGGTCGCCACGACGATGTTGAGTTCGGGAACCTGGTCGGCGATGCGCTGGATCCGGGGGATGTACCGGCCGAGCCCGACGACGGTCGGGTCGACGATGGTGCGTACCCCCTGCGCGGCGAGTTCACCGAGCCTGTGCGCCGCGTCCCGGACCCGGGTCTCCTCGTCGCCCCACTCACCGGGGTAGTTCTGCTGGACGTCGGCGGAGAGGACGAAGACATGTTCGTGCATGTACGTACGTCCCAGGTCAGCGCTGTCGATCTCGCCGCGCACGGTGTGGACCGGTGGCACTCGGTTCTCCTTCGAGGGCAGGGATTTTCCGGAAGGACGGGGTCGCAACGGCGGTCAGCCGCGCAGTTCCTTCTTGAGGATCTTGCCGGTGGGTCCCTTCGGGAGTTCACCGACGATGCGGACCTCGCGCGGGTACTTGTAGGCGGCGAGGCGCTCCTTCGCGTACGCGATGACGTCCTCGGCGGTCAGCGCCGCGCCGGGCTTCGCCGCGACCACGGCCATGACCTCCTCGCCGAGCTTCTCGTCCGGCCTGCCGATGACCGCGGCCTCGGCGACCGCCGGGTGCTCGTAGAGCACCTCCTCGACCTCGCGCGGGTACACGTTGAAGCCACCGCGGATGATGAGGTCCTTCTTGCGGTCGACGATGAACAGGTACCCGTCATCGTCGCGGTAGGCGAGGTCGCCGGTGTGGAACCAGCCTCCCCGGAACGCCTCGGCGGTGGCCTCGGGCTTCTTGTAGTAGCCCTTCATGATGTTGTGTCCGCGGATCACTATCTCGCCGACGTGCTCGGGACCCGGCGGCAGTTCGCGGTCGTGGTCGTCGACGACCCGTACCTCCACGCCCCAGATCGGCTTGCCGATCGACAGGACCTTGCGCTGTTCGGCATTGATGTTGAAGGTGGTGGTGCTCGCGCTCTCCGACAGCCCGTACCCTTCGAGGATCACGCAGCCGGGGAACTTCTGCTCGAACGCGCGGATCACCTCGCCGGGGATGGCCGCGCCGCCGGAGACGCCCACCCGTAGCGACGACAGGTCACGGCCGGTGATGTCGACGCTGTTCAGCGCGAAGTACATGGTGGGTACGCCGGAGAAGATGGTGCACCGGTACGTCTCGATCGCGTCGAGGACAGCCTCCGCCTCGAACCGGGGCACCAGCACCATCGTGCCGGCGAAGCGGACGGTGGTGTTGAGCACGCTGGACAGGCCGAACACGTGGAACAGCGGCAGGACGGCCACGCCGATGTCGTCGTCGCGGAAGCCGAACAGCTCGCCGGCGACCGTACAGTTCATGAACAGTTGGAAATGGGTGAGTTCGGCGCCCTTCGGCTTGCCGGTCGTGCCGCTGGTGTACAGCAGCACCGCGGTGTCGTCCGGGCTGAGCGGGACGATGTCGCGGGTGTCGGCGTCGGCGGGCAGTCCGGCACCGTACAGCTCGTCGTAGTGCCGGGTGCCGTCCGGCCGGGCGGCGCTGCCGGGCAGCGTCACCACGTACGTCGGGACCGGCGCGTCGAGCTGCGCGACACCCTTGCCGGCCTCCGCGGCGAACAGTTCGAACGTCACCAGCAGCCGCGAGTCGCTGTCGGCGAGGTGGTAGGCGACCTCCGGTGCCTTGAGGAGCGGGTTGAGCGGGACCATGACCAGGCCGGCCTTGAGGATGCCGAAGTAGGTGAACAGGAACTGCGGCACGTTGGGTAGCTGTACCGCCACCTTGTCGCCGCGCTCCAGCCCCAGCGCCAGCAGGCTGGCGGCGACCCGGCCGCTGATCTCGTCGACCTGGCGGTAGCTGAAGGTCACGCCGTTCGCGTGGCAGAGGGGCTTGTCGGGGTGCGCGGTCGCCGACTCCCGAAGCATCGTGGCCAGATTGAAGCTCATACCTACGACTCCCGAGGTGACGTGGTAGGGGTCACAGGAACATACCGGCCGGTCGGTACGGTGTGAAGACGCGCGCGCGACAAAAGGGCCGACGGGTGACCGGCGCGTCGCCGGGTCGTGAAGGCTGTCGAGGCGGGCGCATCGGCGCATACGAGGGCGCGCTTCATACCACTTTCGGCCTCTGTCGACTATAGGGCAGTCGGTTGGTATCTATACCCTAAAGTCCGAATCGCTATCGGCGTTGTCGCCTCGTTACGTCCACCGTCACCCCAGCCGAACGGCGGCCCCAGCCGCCGAAGGGTTCGGCCGGGCCATCCGAGGGGTCGGTAGGAGATACCACGAAGTGAAGGCCTTTGTCAGCGACCATTCAGGCAGCGGCGCCACGATCGTCACGCTCGCGGGGCACCTCGCCATCGACACCGCGGCGCAGATGCATGCCGTCTTCGACCGGTTGCGCGCGCGGTCCGTCGCCCGGATCGTGGTCGATCTCGGCAAGCTGACCTTCGGGGACTCCACCGGCCTGTCCGCCCTCAAGCTCGCCCACAGCTACTGCGTCGACAAGGGCGGGTACCTGAGGCTGGCCTCGCTCACCCAGACGCAGCGGCAGTTGCTCGCCGCGGTCGGCCTCGCGCAGGTCCTGCCCGCGTACCGCGACGTCGCGACGGCGTGCGCCGGTGACCTGGACGGCCTCGTCCCGGCGCCTCGCCGCGAGAGTTGGTACGCCGAGTCTCCGCGCGCCGGGTCTCTGAGCGCCGGATCTCCGAGTGCCGGGTCTCCGCAGTCGTGGCGGCGCGTCCGGTCTCCGGTCGGCCAGCCCGTCGCGGCGGCGCCCCGCCCTGCGGCGCTACGCCTGGCGAACCGGCGCTGTGCCGGGGACCTACCCGGTGTGTCCACGATGGTCTGATCCGACGTCCAGGGTGGAGTCTGAGTCCACCGTGGACCGGTGAGGTGACCGCGTGGCTGTCGGCGTGGTGGTGCGGTGGTCATGCGGACGCGGAACCCGGACGTGGTGGCGCTGGCCGTGGGCGAGGACGGCCTCGACCTGCTCGGTCAGTTCGGCGGCGGAGACGGGTCTGCGCAGCAGGCGGGCGACCGGCGGCAGATCGTTCCGGTCGATCTCTGCCCAGCCGTCGGTCAACACGATGACCGGAAGGTCCGCGACGGCAGGGTCGGCCTTGACCGCGCTGGCCAGCTCCAAGCCGCTCATGCCGGCCGGCATGGCGACGTCGGTGACGAGGAGATCCGGCTGTCCGGCCCGTACCTCCGCGAGGGCGGAGTCGGCGTCCGGGCAGGGCGTGACGCGGTACCCGGACCGCGCGAGGGTATCGGAGTAGGTCACGAGCAGCTCCGGGTCGCTTCCGGTTATCACCACACAAGCCATGAATTCTCCTGGGTCGATGGGCTGGTCCGGGGATGCTATCGGAGGATCAGCCTCCGGCGCCGTTCCCACGCGGTCGGGCGGGCGGTGGGATGGCCACGCGCCGGGTAGGTCGAACGGCCATCGGACGCCGCCGTTGGTCGTACGCCATGGCTACTTTTGTCCGTTTCTAGGCTGAGCCAGCATCCCTCCACCGGCCCGCCGTGTTGGGTGTGCAGCGATCGCGCCGAGGAGGGGACGGTTGTGAAGAACACGGTGGTGGACGACACGGTGGTGGACGACACGGTGGTGGACGACGCGGTGGTGGACGACGCGGTGGTGGACGACGCGGTGGTGGACGACGCGGTGGTGGACGACGCGGTGGTGGACGACGCGGTGGTGGACGACGCGGTGATGGACGAAGCGGCGGATGACGTGGCCATGGATGACGTGGCCATGGATGACGTGGTCGCCGGGGGCGGGGCGAACGTGCGGCCCGCCGCTACCGGATACCTTCCGATCGAGCAGGTGCTCGGCGGCCTGAAGATCGAGGCGCTCAGCGGCGGCGAGGTACCGATGGAGGCATTCACGCTGATCAAGGTGTGCCGGCCGGACGGGTCGCTCGGCTGGGCGTGGCGGGCGACGAAGGCGCCCAACCGGGAGGAGCTGCTCGGCGCGTTGCTGGTCCAGACCGACCTGCTGCGTAGCGAGCTGCTCAGCGACTGGGTCGAGTAGGAACGGATGCGGGCGGCACCGGCGCCGCCCGCATCCGTCGTACCCGTTTCAGCCGGCCGGCTTCGGATGTGCCGGGTTCGGTTGTGCCGGGTTCGGTTGTGCCGGCTTCGGCGGAGCGGCAACCCACGGCCGCCGTCAGCAGAGCAGCTCCACGCCGGACGGGGGCGCGCCGTGGTGCCTGGTCTCCCGCAGGTGGGTCAGCAGCGTCTCGCGCAGCGCCTCGGCGGCGTGGGGCAGCGGTACCTCCCGGCGGTGCGCGAGCGCGATCGTGCGCGGGATGCCCGGTGGCGCGAGGGGTGTGGCGCGCAGCGCGGGCCGGCCGGCCAGGACGATGCCGGGTACCACCGCGGCGCCCAGTCCCGCCTCGACGAGGCTGAGGACGGCGTCCATCTCGCCGCCCTCGACGGTGAACGACGGCACGAAGCCGGCGCGGCGGCACGCCTCGACGGTGGTGTCGCGCAGGTCGTAGCCGGCCCGGAACATCACCAGCGGCTGGTCGCGCAGGTCGGTGATGCGCAGGTGGCCGTCCGGCGTCGGCGGCGGGTCGGTCGAGGCGACCACCAGGCTCTCGCGTACCAGTGGCTCGGTGCGCAGCCCGGCGTCGCTGCCGTCGGTGGGCAGCACGATCAACGCGAGGTCCAGCTCGCCCTGGCGGAGGTTCGCGACCAGGTCCTGCGAGCCGCCCTCCTCGATGTACAGGTCGATCTGCGGGTAGGTGGCGTGGAACCGGCGCAGCAGCCCCGGCACGAGGGACACGCACAGGCTCGGCGTCGCGCCCAGCCGGACCCGGCCGCGTCGCAGGCCCACCAGGTTCTGGACCTCCCGGCGGGCGGCGTCGACGTCGGCGAGGATCCGGATCGCCAGCGGCAGGAGGGTCTCCCCGGCGGGCGTCAGGGCGACGTTGCCCCGGCCGCGCTCGAAGAGTGGGGCTCCGAGGTCGGCCTCGAGAGTGTGAATCTGCTTACTCAACGAGGGCTGGGTGACGCCCACCTTTTCGGCCGCTTGGGTGAAATGTCTGGTTTCTGCCACTGCGACGAAGTACCGAAGCTGCTGTAGCTGCACCCTGATAGCTTACGGCTATTGACTCGGTATGCCTCATGCATTGGACGAATCGAAGGTGCAGCTCATACCGTCGCGTTTATGGCGATCGCGACAGCGCCACGGGTGAAAGCACCGCTGCGTACCACCGTCGGACAGAAGGTCCTGATGGCGGTGACCGGCATCTTGCTGGTGCTGTTCCTCGTCGCGCACATGTTGGGCAACTTGAAGGTGTTCGTCGGTGGAACGGCGTTCGACCACTACGCGCACTGGCTCCGCGACATCGGCAGCCCGTTGCTGCCGCACAGCGGATACCTGTGGATCCAGCGCGTCGTCCTGACCTTCGCGGTCGTCGGGCACATGTGGGCCGCCACCTCGCTCGCGCTGCGCGCGCGGGCCGCCCGGCCGGTCAAGTACGCCCACCGCGGCAAGGTCCAGGGCAGCTACGCGGCGCGGACGATGCGCTGGGGCGGGGTGATCATCCTGCTCTTCGTGATCTACCACATCCTCGACCTGACCACCGGGCACCTCAACCCGGTCGCGGACAGGCAGCACCCGTACGCGAACGTCGTCGCCGACTTCGCGCCGAGCCACTGGTACGTCACGCTGTTCTACACGCTGGCGATCCTCGCGATCGGCTTCCACCTGCGCCACGGCATCTACAGCGCGCTGCGCACCCTGGGACAGCAGACCGCGCGGGGCGAGCGGCGCAACCGCGCCATCGCGCTCGGCGTCGCGGTGGTGCTCTGCGCCGGCTACCTGTCCGTGCCCTTCGCCGTACTCACGGGATTGGTGAGCTGAATTGATGCTGTACTCCGAGGGCGAGCCGATCCGGGACACCAAGGCGCCGGACGGCCCCATCGAGACCCGCTGGGAGCGGCGCCGCTTCTCCGCCAAGCTGGTCAACCCCGCCAACAAGCGGAAGATGACGGTCATCGTGGTCGGTACCGGCCTCGGTGGCGCGTCCGCCGGCGCGACCCTGGCCGAGCTGGGCTACAAGGTCAAGTCCTACTGCTTCCAGGACAGCCCGCGGCGGGCGCACTCGATCGCCGCGCAGGGCGGTATCAACGCCGCGAAGAACTACCGCAACGACGGCGACTCGGTCCACCGGCTGTTCTACGACACCGTCAAGGGCGGTGACTTCCGGGCCCGCGAGTCGAACGTGCACCGCCTCGCCGAGGTCTCGGTCAACATCATCGACCAGTGCGTGGCGCAGGGCGTACCGTTCGCGCGCGAGTACGGCGGCCTGCTCGACACCCGCTCGTTCGGTGGTACGCAGGTGTCGCGCACGTTCTACGCCCGGGGCCAGACAGGCCAGCAGTTGCTGCTCGGCGCGTACCAGGCGCTGGAGCGGCAGATCGCGGCCGGCAACGTCGAGATGCACGCCCGGCACGAGATGCTGGAGCTGATCATCGCAGACGGCCGGGCCCGCGGCATCGTGGTCCGTGACCTGATCACCGGTGAGATCACATCCGACTTCGCCGACGCCGTGGTGCTCGCCTCCGGCGGGTACGGCAACGTCTTCTTCCTGTCCACCAACGCCAAGGGCTCCAACGTCACGGCGACTTGGCGGGCGCACCGCAAGGGCGCGCTGTTCGCGAACCCCTGCTACACCCAGATCCACCCGACCTGCATCCCGCAGTCCGGCGAGCACCAGTCGAAGCTCACCCTGATGAGCGAGTCGCTGCGCAACGACGGCCGGGTGTGGGTACCGAAGAAGGCCGGCGACCACCGCGCCCCGGGGGACATCCCGGAGAGCGAGCGGGACTACTACCTCGAGCGCATCTACCCGTCGTTCGGCAACCTGGTCCCGCGGGACATCGCCTCCCGCGCCGCGAAGAACGTCTGCGACGAGGGCCGCGGCGTCGGCCCCGGTGGCCTGGGCGTGTACCTGGACTTCGCCGACGCGATCAAGCGGCTGGGCCGCCCGGCCGTCGAGGCGAAGTACGGCAACCTCTTCGAGATGTACGAGCGGATCACGGGTGAGAACCCGTACGAGGTCCCGATGCGGATCTACCCCGCCGTGCACTACACGATGGGCGGGCTGTGGGTCGACTACGACCTGCAGTCGACGATCCCGGGCCTGTTCGTGATCGGTGAGGCGAACTTCTCCGACCACGGGGCGAACCGCCTCGGCGCCTCCGCGCTGATGCAGGGCCTCGCCGACGGGTACTTCGTGCTCCCCAACACGATCGGCGACTACCTGGCCGCCGGCCCGTTCCCGAAGGTCGACGAGTCCCACCCGGCGGCGGCCGAGGCCCGCGCGCAGGTGGAGGAGCGGGTCAACCGGCTGCTGTCGATCAACGGCGACCGGACCGTCGACTCGTTCCACCGCGAGCTCGGCCGCATCATGTGGGAGTACTGCGGCATGGAGCGCACCGAGGCCGGCCTGACCAAGGCGATCGAGCTGATTCGTGGCCTGCGTGACGAGTTCTGGCAGCGGGTCAAGGTGCCCGGTGACGGCGAGGGTCTCAACCAGTCGCTCGAGCGGGCCGGCCGGGTGGCCGACTTCTTCGAGCTGGCCGAGCTGATGTGCATCGACGCGCTGCACCGCGAGGAGTCCTGCGGCGGCCACTTCCGGGCCGAGAGCCAGACCCCCGACGGCGAGGCCCAGCGCGACGACGAGCGGTTCAGCTACGTCGCCGCCTGGGAGTACACCGCCGCCGGCGAACCGCCGGTGCTGCACAAGGAAGACCTGATCTTCGAGTACGTCCACCCCACCCAGCGGAGCTACAAGTGAACCTGACCCTGCGCGTTTGGCGCCAGAAGGGCCCGCAGGACAAGGGCCGGATGGTGACCTACCAGGTGACCGACGTGTCCCCGGACATGTCCTTCCTGGAGATGCTCGACATGCTCAACGAGCGGCTGACCCTCGAGGGCGAGGAGCCGGTCGCGTTCGACCACGACTGCCGCGAGGGTATCTGCGGCATGTGCAGCATGGTCATCAACGGTACGGCCCACGGGCCGCAGAAGTTGACGACCACGTGCCAGCTGCACATGCGTCACTTCTCCGACGGCGACGTCATCGACATCGAGCCGTGGCGGGCGAAGGCCTTCCCGGTCGTCAAGGACCTCGTCGTCAACCGCGGCGCCTTCGACAAGATCATCCAGGCCGGCGGGTTCATCTCGGCGCCGACCGGTAGCGCGCCGGAGGCGCACTCGACGCCGGTGCCCAAGGCCGACGCCGACGAGGCGTTCGACGCGGCGACCTGCATCGCCTGCGGTGCCTGCGTGGCGGCGTGCCCGAACGGCTCGGGCATGCTGTTCACCGCCGCCAAGATCACCCATCTCGGCCTGGTGCCGCAGGGCCAGCCCGAGCGCAACGAGCGCGTCCTGAGCATGCTCGCCGCGCACGACGAGGCCGGTTTCGGTGGCTGCACCAACGCCGGCGAGTGCACCCAGGTGTGCCCGAAGGGCATCCCGCTGACCACCATCGGCCGGCTCAACCGCGACTTCATCAAGGCGTCGGGCGAGCGCCGGTAGGTCGGTCGCTCCACCAGGATGTCGCTCCACCAGGATGTCGCTCCACCAGGATTCGGTAAGCCAGGAGGGCGCCCCTGTTACCCGGGCAGCGGGTGACGGGGGCGCCCTCCTGGCGTCCGGTTACCGGCTCAGCGGGCCCGGCCGGCGCGATGAACCTCGTGCATCCGCTGGTCCATGAGGTTCATCGCGCTGATCAGCTCGCCGACATCCGGCCCCGGCTCGACGGGCTCGAGCGGCGGCTCGTGGCCGGGGGACAGCACCATTCCGGGGGACAGCACCATTCCGGGGGACAGCACCATTCCGGGGGACAGCACCATTCCGGGGGGCAGCACCATTCCGGCGGTGACCGCCGGCTGAGGGGCGGGCGCGGGTACCGGGGGAGTCAGCGGGACAGGACCTGCCGGGTGACGTCGGCGCAGATGCCCGCGCCGTAGGACAGGCCGCGGGAGCCGTCGTAGCGGGCCAGCACAGCGAGGACCCACTCGTCCCGGACGGCCAGGCAGGCGACGTGCCACGTGCCCTCGTCGTAGATGAGGGTCCAGCCGTTCTTGATGGCGGTGGTGGCGGCGACGTCGGCGGGGAGGGCGTCCACGATGCCGAAGCGGCCCTCGCCGCGTACCTGGCGCATCTGGGTGAGCACCCACGGCGTCCAGGTGGCGCCGGCGGCACGACCGTCGGCGACGCACTGGCCGAGGCGGGTGGCGTCGCGGGCGGTGACCTGCGTCTTGCTCCACCACCCGTCGACGACGGTGGTGTCGGTCAGGTCGCAGATGGAGATCATGCGGTCGACGACGGCGTTGCCGCCGTCGAAGCGGTAGATGTCCTCCGCGGCCTGGTCGTCACTGTCGCGGATCATGGTGGTGAGCTCGTCGAGCCGCTGCTGGCCGGGAGTGACCCCGTTGGCGGCCTGCCGGCGCAGGTAGTCCGAGGCGATCCAGATTTTGATCATCGACTCGGTACTGCTGGTGGCGTCGGTGTGGTTGGCGGAGCCGGTGATGGCGCCGGACCGGCGGTCCAGCAGCGCCCAGGACATGAACCCGTCCACGGGCACCGTGACGGAGTCCGGTCCGGGTAGCGGCGTGGGGAGGTTCACGGTGGCGCGCGGGCCGGACGACGGGCCGGTGGACGCGCCGGTCGGGGCCTGTCCGGCGGCGGTCGACGAGCGGCGCGCCGCCACCGCGGACAGTTGGTGACCGGCGACGACGACCCCGGTGGCGCCGGCCACCACGACCACCATGGCGATGGCCAGCCGGCCGAGCGCGCCCCGGCGGCGATCCGTGCGCCGCGGCTGCGGGCGGAGGCCGGGGCGGTCGGAGTAACACGGGCGGTCGGAGTACGACGGGCGGTCGGAATGCGACGGGCGGTCGGAATGCGACGGGTCGTCGGGTGCGGCGGCCGAGGAGGGTGGCGCGGCCGAGGAGGGTGGGGCGGCCGCCGAAGAGCGGTACACGGTTCCCCTGGCCGCCGACCGGGATCCCGGTCGAGCCGGTCCGGCTCCTCTCGGGTCGTACACAGGTTGTGCCTTCTTTCCTGCCGCATCAATCAGCACGGTGCCGTCCCAGGGTCACCGGACTGGATCGGAGATGCGTCAAAACAATGTTCGAGAACTGTCAGGGCCGCCCCGCGGATAGGGCCGGGCGACCGGATCGGCTGCGTGACCGGACGGCTGCGTGACCGTACCGACACGCCGGGTGCGCTTACTGACCCTTACGTGGGCTTTGCCGGCCACGACCAGCAGGTAGGCCCGCTGTGATTCGTAAGACCCCGAGCCCCGCCGGCCACGCGTGACCATCCGAGGGGCGGGCGGCGCCCGTACCGTCCCCGAACACGCCGGCGATCCGGGCGTGACGATGGCCGGGGCATGATGGGCGGCGTGACCGAGCACACCACGGGCAAGGGGCTCGTCCTCGTTGTGGAGGACGAGCGGCCCATCGCCGACCTCGTCCGGCTCTACCTGACCCGCGACGGCTTCGGCGTACACGTCGAGCATGACGGGGCGGCCGGCCTCGTCGCGGCCCGGAAGCTGCGACCTGTCGCCTGCATCCTCGACATCGCCCTGCCGGCCATGGACGGTACCGAGGTGTGCCGGCGGCTGCGCGAGGACGGCGACTGGACGCCGGTCATCTTCCTCACCGCGCGTGACGACGAGATCGACCGGATCCTCGGCCTGGAACTGGGCGCCGACGACTACGTCACCAAGCCGTTCAGCCCGCGTGAGCTGGTCGCCAGGGTCAGGGCGCTGCTGCGGCGGGCGGCCGGGCCGCCCGGCGGCGACCGGGTACGCCGGCTCGGGCCGATCACGGTCGACCCCGCCCGGCGCCTCGTCGAAGTCGCCGGTGCGCCGGTCGCACTCACGCCGACCGAGTTCGACCTGCTCGGCCACCTCGTCGCCCGCCCGGGACGGGTGTTCACCCGCGAGGAGCTGCTCGCGTCGGTCTGGGGGTACGCGGCAGCCGCCGGCACCCGTACCGTCGACGTGCACGTCGCGCAGCTGCGCGGCAAGCTCGGCGATGCCGCGGCACTGATCCACACGGTGCGCGGGGTCGGTTACACCGCCGACGACCGCCGATGATCCGTACCTTCTCCGCCCGCGCGATCCTGGTCACCTGCCTGACCGCGGTGGTATCCGTGATCGTGACCGCGGCGGTGGCGCTGCCGGTCGCGGTCGCCTCCGCCAACCGCCAGGCCAGGCAGGGGCTCGTGGAGAAAGCGACGCTCGTGGGTGAGGTGTTCGCCGCGGCGCGACCGGCCGAGCGTGAGGCGCTGCTGTCCCGGCTGCGCCAGCAGCGGATCCAGGTGTACCTGGTCCGCCGGGGCGTCGCCGACCGGCCCGGCCTGCCGCCGCGGGTCGTCCGGGCGGTCGCGGCCGGGCTGCCGGTGGACCAGCGGGTCACGATCGACGGGCGGCAGATGCTCGTCGCCGGGCGGCCCCTGGCCGCCACGGGCAACGGCGTGGTGCTGACCCGGCCGGCGGTCACCGGTACCGCCGGACTGGTCCTGGGCAACCTCTGGCTCGCGCTGGCGGCGGGCCTGGTGGCCGGCCTCGCCGCCGGTGGCCTGCTCGCGCGGTTGGTGACCAGTCCCATCCGGGACGCGGCGTTGGCGGCCGCGCGACTGCGGGCCGGCGACCGCTCGGTCCGGCTGGCTGTCCGGCCACCCACCGAGGTGGCCGACCTGGCCGAGTCGTTCAACCAGCTCGCGGCGGCCCTGGCCACCAGCGAGGGGCGGGAGCGTGACTTCCTGCTGTCGGTCTCCCATGAGCTGCGCACCCCCCTGACGACCATCCGCGGGTACGCCGAAGCCCTCGCCGACGGCGTCGTCGGCCCGGACGGTGCGCCCAGAGCCGGCCGTACCGTGCTCGACGAGGCCGACCGGCTCGACCGGCTCATCTCCGACCTGCTCGTCCTGGCCCGGCTGGAGGCGGCCGACCTGCCGGTCGAGCTGATGCCGGTCGACCTCGTCGAATTGATCGGTGCGGCGGCCGAGGCGTGGGGCGGTCGCTGCGCGGGGGTCGGCGTGGTGCTGCGTACCGAACTGCCGGACGCCCCCGTGGTGGTGCGGACCGACCCGGGGCGGATCCGGCAGGTCGTGGACGGGCTGTGCGAGAACGCGTTGCGGGTGGTACCCGCCGGTGCGCCGCTGGTGCTCGCGGTGCGGCCAGGTCCGGACGCGGGCGTCGTGGAGGTACGCGACGGCGGCCCCGGCTTCACCGACGACGACCTGGCGGTGGCGTTCGAGCGGGGTGCGCTGTACCAGCGCTACCGGGGCGCCCGCAAGGTCGGCAGCGGGCTGGGGCTGGCCCTCGCGGCCCGCCTGGTCGGCCGGCTCAGCGGCACGATCGAGGCCGGTCACGCCACCGAGGGCGGCGCCCGGTTCACCGTCGCCCTGCCGTCTGAGCACACCCTGCCGTCCTGAGCACGCCCTGCCTTCCTGAGCGTGCCCTGCCTTCCTGGGCGTGCCCTGCCCCACCGGCCGCCGCCTGATCGTCGCCCGTACCCGCGCGCCTGACCGCGCACTTGCGCGCCGGCGGTACCCTCGCCCGCGGTCATTCGTATCCGGACGAGGGGGATCCGTGTCGTTGCCGGCTGTTCCGGCGCCACCGGTGGCGCCGTCCCGCCCACGCCGCCGCCTGCTCCTGGTGGTCACTCCGTTGGTGGTCCTGCTGGCCGCGCTCGCGGTGACCGCGGGCGTCCAGCTCAACCGGCCGGCACCGGCCGGCGTGCTGCGCGTGTCGGTACCGGGCTCGCTGTCGATTCCCGGCCAGGTCACGGACGTCCCCTGGCCGGCACGGGGCCAGGCGCACCTGGGCGTCGACGGCCTCGGCACCATCGGCAGCGCCGGCGACGGGGCGTCGGTCCCGATCGGCAGCGTCGCCAAGGTGATGACCGCGTACGTGGTCCTGATCGACCACCCTCTCGACGTCGGCCAGGACGGCCCGGCGATGACCGTGACCGCCGCCGACGTGGCCGACTACCGGGCGCGGATCCCGAGTGGACAGTCGCTGGTGCCGGTGACCGCCGGTGAGCGGCTGACCGAACGGCAGGCGCTGCAGGCGCTGATGCTGCCGTCGGCCAACAACGTCGCCCAGATGCTGGCCAAGTGGGACGCCGGCGGCGCCGACGCCTTCGTGGCCAAGATGAACACCACCGCCGCCAGCCTCGGGATGGCCGGTACCCACTACACCGACCCCAGCGGCTTCGCGCCCACCACCGTCAGTACCGCCGCCGACCAGACGCGCCTCGCCGAGCAGGCGTTGAAGCTGCCGGCCTTCGCCGAGATCGTCGCGCAGCCGAGCGCGACGCTGCCGGTCGCCGGTACCGTCCGCAACTACAACAGCCTGCTCGGCGTCGACGGTGTGTTCGGCATCAAGACCGGCTCCACCGACGAGGCCGGCGGCAACCTGCTCTTCGCCGCCCACCTCACCGTGGCAGACAAGACCCTGACCGTGGTCGGCGCGGTCCTCGGCCAGCCCGGCAGGAACACCGACGAACAGCTGGCGGCCGTCAACGCGATCGTCCGCCCGCTGCTCACCGCCGCCAGGCGGCTGGTTCGGGTGTACACGGTGCTGCCCGCGGGGACCGTCGGCGAGGTCCGCACCGCGTGGGGCGAGACGGTACCGGTCCGCACCGCGTCGGACGTACAGGTCATCGGCTGGCCCGGTCTGACCGTCACGGTGACCGTGCGGCCGGAGCGGCCCGGCCCGCGGGTCACGTCCGGCCAGCAGCTCGGCGCGTTGACCGCGCACACCATCGCCGGCGACGTCACGACCGACCTGCGCGCCGACGCAACGGTCACCGGGCCCTCGCGGTGGTGGCGGCTGACCCGTACCTCCTGACGGGCCGTACCTCCCGCGGCTCAGGCCAGCAGACCGTCGATCCGGCCGGACCAGCCGTCCAGGACCTTTCCCGGGTCGGTGTCGAGGACACCGTGCAGCAGGGTCGCGTACACGTCGCGGAAGTCGGTGGTGAACTTCAGGTCGCCGTCGTCGAGGTCGGTGAGGCTGGGCTGCGCGCCGTAGCAGCCGCCGTGGACCGGCGAGCCGAGGACGAACAGGTCCGACGCGGTGCCGTGGTCGGTGCCCTGGGAGGCGTTGGCCCGTACCCGCCGGCCGAACTCCGAGTACACCGCGACGACGACCTTGCGGCCGGCGTCGGTGCGGGCCATCCGGTCGGCGAACGCGGTCAGCGCGGTGTCCAGTTCGGACAGCTTCCGCTGCTGGGCCTCCTTCTCGTCGGCATGCAGGTCGAACCCGCCCAGCGAGACCGAGTACACCCGGGTGGCCACGTCGGCCTCGACGCAGCGGGCGACCAGGTCGAGCTGGGCGGACAGGGCGCCGCGCCCGCCGGTACCGGTCGCCGCGGGCGGGTTGTCCCCGGATGTCGCGGACATCGGCGACGGCGACGGCGACGGGGTGGCCGTCACCGCGCCGACCATCCGGTCGACCTCGACCAGGTCGGCGTACGCGCGGGCGGCGCGCGCCTGCAGCGGCGGCTCGCCCGGCGCCGGTGTACCCAGGCCGGTGAGCGTGGCGGCGGCCGGCGGCCTGCCCTGGCGAGGTGACACGGCGGCGCCGGCGGTCGTCGCGCCGGCCAGCACCGGCGGGAGTACCGGCTCGAACGACACCGCGTGGCGCGGGTCGCCGCCGGTCACGTCCAGCCAGCGGCCCAGCCAGCCGGTGTTGCCCGGCCGCTCGGGCTGCCCGGTCTGCCAGATGTCCATCGACCGGAAGTGGCTGTGGTCGGGCCTGGGGTAGCCGATCCCGCGCACGATCGCCAGCCGGCCGGCGTCGTACAGCCGTTTGAAGCCCTTCATGCCGGGGTTGAGACCCAGTTCGCCGTCCAGGCGCAGGACCTCCTCGGGCCGGTACGCCAGCTCCGGCCGGGCGTCGTGGTAGGCCGGGTCGGCGTACGGGATGACGGTGTTGAGACCGTCGTTGCCGCCGTACAGCGTCACGAGTACCAGGGTCCGGGCGTCCGCCGGCCGGTCACCGGCGGTGGCGAACAGGTGCGACAGACCGTACCCGGCGGCGCCGGCGGCCAGGGCGGCCCCGCCCGCCACGCCGCTGGCGACCAGGAACCTGCGACGGGTCAGCGTGTCCATGCGGCGTCTCCTCACATCACCGTGTATTCGGGGCTCGCCAGGCCCAGGGCGATCAGCCGCCGGACGTCGCCGGCCGACCGGGCCAGCACCGCCCGGGTCCGGTCGGTGAACGCGTCCACCACCAGCAGCCGGGCCAGCGCGTCGGGGCGCTGCGCCGCGGGTACCGCGGTGAGCCGGGCGACCACGCCCGGCTCGGCCCGGGCGGCCAGCAGGTCGGCCAGGCGCAGCCGGACCCCGACCGCCGAGGTGGACAGCCAGGCCGTACCCGACGGCCAGCCGCCGACGCTCGGCGGTGCGAACGGTACCTGCCCCAACTGGTCGAGCCCCTGGAGTAGTTGGCGCTGCTGCTGGGCGGCCAGCGCGCCGGGGCGGATGCCCAGTTGGCGCATGGCGCCCACGGCCCACTCCACCGGCTGCTTGACCAGCTGACCCGGGGTGGCGGCGAACCTCGGGTCGGTCAGCAGCGCCCGCAGCAGGGCGGACACGGAGTGCCCCGGCCCGTACGCGGCGACCAGCCGGTCACGGGCGTCGTCGGGCAGCGGGTCGCCGGAGGCGTACCGCGCCCACAGTCGCGCGGCCAGGAAACCGGCGTGCGCCGGCTGGGCCAGCAGCACGTCGGCGAGGCCGTCGGCGTCCAGCGGTGCGGTCCGGCCGAGGACGGTCTTCACGCCGCTGTCGTGGCGCTTCGGGTCGAACACGGCCGTGCGCTTCGCCGGGTCGATCCGCCAGCCGGTGAGCGCCCGCGCGGCCTGCCGGACGTCGGCCTCGCCGTAGCGTCCGATGCCGAGGGTGAACAGTTCCATCAGCTCGCGCGCCAGGTTCTCGTTCGGGGCCTTCGCGGTGTTCTTCTGCCCGTCCAGCCAGAAGAGCAGCGCCGGGTCGCGCAGCATCGCCTTCAGCAGTGCCCCGAAGTCGCCTCCGCCGTACCGCTGCAGCGTCTGCTGCTGGGCGAGCATGAGCGGGGCGTCGCGAACCTTCTCCACCGAGGTGGCCCAGTGGCCGTGCCAGAAGAAGGTCAGCTTCTCGGACAGCTGGTGGTCGGCCTGCACCATCCGGTCCAGCCACCACAGGGTCACCGTGTTCGTCTGCTCGCGCTGCTGCTGACGCGCCTTCTGCCGGGCGTCGGCGTCGGCCTTCGGTCCGGGTACGGCGACCGGTTCGAGGGCGGGTACCGGCGTGCGCGCCGCCCCCGCGTCGGTGCCGGCGGGGGCGAACAGCACGGCCAGGGTGGCGTCGAGGCCGGCGCGCTCGGCGGCGTCGACGTCCTCGGCGCGGGGGCCGAAGGTGGCGCGGCGCAGCAGGTGCGCCAGCTCCGTCCGGGTAGCCATGACCGGACCCTAGCCGGTCGGTGTTCGGGTTCGGTAAATGTCTCGTCCGGGACCGGTCAGCGTGGGACGGGTCAGGGCGGCTGGGTACAGGTGTCGAACGCGACGCCGCCGAGGTCGGACAACACCCCGATCCGGTCGGTCACCTCCACCCCACCGGCCTTCACCCGGATGTCGGCCTGCACCGGGAGGGGCTGGGGGCAGGTGTCCGGCAGGTCGAACAGGAACGTGACCAGCAGGGACGTGCCCCGGCCGAGGATACCGCCGGGCGCCACGGCGGCCGGGCTGCCGCAGCTCCCGCCGGTGACCGAGGAACCGGTCGGGCGCAGGAGGCCGAGCGGCAGGACCGGCCCGACCCCGACCAGGGTCACCGGCGTCGACGTCACGTTCTCGACGGTGAACGACACCGTGAGGGTGTGCCGGCCGTCGGTGACCGGCGGGCAGACCGCACCGAGGGTGATGTATCGCTCCTGCCGGGTCGGCCGGGCTGTCGCCGACGGGGCCGGTGCCGTGGCGTCCGGTGCCGTGGCGTGCGGCTCGACGGAGCGCTGGGTGTACCAGCGGACCAGCAGCAGCGCGCCGACGGCGACGACCAGCACGGCCACCGGTACCCGCCGCGACCATCCGGGCCGCCGGTCGTGTGCCGGACCGTTGCTGATCTCATCGACGTCCATCGTCGCCACCCTTGGGGGAGCCTGCGTTGTTTCCTACTTGAGCTGGCCGGCGGTCAGGCCGGACTGGACCTGTCGGTGGAACACGACGTACGCGACCAGGACCGGGATCATCGCGATCGTCATGCCGGCGAACAGCGCGCCGTAGTCGCCCCGGTAGCCCTCGTGGATCGCCAGCGCGGTCAGGCCCTGGGCCAGTACCCACCGGTGTTCGGCGCCCTGGCCCTGCATCAGCACGATGGGCAGGACGTACTGGTTCCAGTGGCTGAGGAAGTTGAAGATGCCGACGCTGACCAGACCGGCCCGGGCCATCGGCAGCATCACCCGGAAGAACAGTCCGAAGTGGCCGCAGCCGTCGACGAGCGCCGCCTCGCTGACCGAGGTGGGCAGGGTGCGGAACACGGCGGTCAGGAAGAAGACCGTGAACGGCAGCGAGTACGCGGTGTAGACGAGCATCAGTCCGGGCAGCGTCCCGAGCAGGCCCAGGTTCTTCACCACGAAGAACAGCGGTACCAGGGCCAGGAAGACCGGGAACATCATGCCGCCGACGAACAGGTGGTACACCGCGCGGCTGCCGCGGAACGGGTACCGGGCGAGCACGTAGGCGGCCATCGAACCGAGCAGCATGGTGAGCGTCAGCGAGCCGCAGACCACGATGGCGCTGTTGACGAAGTACTCGCCGATGTGGGCGGCGTTCCAGGCCCGTACCCAGTTCTGCCACCGTAGCGCCGACGGCAGCCCCCACGGGTCGGTGAGGATCTCCTCGTCGCTCTTGAACGAGCTCACCACCGCCCACAGCAGCGGGAACGTGGTGAGCACCGCCCAGCCGAGCAGGAACAGGTGGGAGAACGCGTCGGCGACGCCCGACTCGCGGCGCGGCGGGCGGTCACCGGCGCGGCCGGTCGCCGGCGGGTCGGTGCCCGGCGGATCGGTGCCGGCCACCGGGGCGGGGTGGAGGTCGGTGCTCAACTGCATGCGGCCCTTCCGTGCTCGGCTCAGTGCTTGATGCGACTCGGCTCAGTGCTCGATGCGACTCGGCTCAGTGCTCGACGCGACTCGGCTCAGTGCTCGACGCGTTCGCGTCTGGTCAGGCGGAGGGCCAGGACCGCCACGGACAGGGTGAGGAACAGCATCGCGACGCCGATGGCCGAGGCGTAGCCGAACTTCGCCTCGCCGAACGCCGTGCTGTACAGCCGCAGCCCGATCACGTCGGAGCTGAACCCGGGGCCGCCCTCGGTGACGATCTGCACCAGGGCGAAGCCGTCGAGGGCGAGGATCGCCAGGTAAACCCAGGCCACCTGCACGGTGTCCCACAGCAGCGGCAGCGTGATCCGGACCAGCGTGGCGGACCGGCCCGCGCCGTCGAGCAGTGCCGCCTCATAGATCTCGCGCGGGATGGACTGCATGCCGGCGCCGAAGAGCACCACGTAGAAGCCGACGTTGCTCCACACCATGACGGCCAGCACGCACCAGAACGCCAGCTTCGGGTCGCCCAGCCAGGGCCGGGCGAGCGACCCCAGGCCGGCGGCCCGCAGCGCGCCGTTGATCAGCCCGCTGTTCGGCGCGTACATCTCCTTCCACAGCACGCCGATGATGGACACCGACAGCACCTGCGGGAAGAAGTAGACGATGCGGTAGACGGCCGACCCGCGCACCCCGCGCACGCCGGCCCGGTTGCGGTGCCCCCCGACGTTGAGCATCGACGCGAAGAACAGGCCCAACGCGATCGTCACCACCGGCAGGACCACCAGCAGGATGCCGTTGTTACGCAGCGCGTTGCCGACGTAGCGGTCACCCAGCAGCCGCCGGAAGTTGTCCAGCCCGACGACGTGGTACTCCGGGGACAGCCCGCCCCAGTCGGTGGCCGAGATCCCGAACGCCTGCACGTACGGCGAGAGCACGAACAGCGCGTACAGGGCCAGTGGCGGGATGAGGAAGGTGGCGATGAACAGGCGTCTGCCGTGGCGCATGGGCGTTGCCACTCCTCCTAGACGCGCTTGTACTTCTTGATGGAGCTGTCCCGCGCGATCTCGTCGGCCCCCTGCTGGCACTGCTGCACGAACTGCGCCGGGTTGATCCGTTTGGTGAACAGGTCGCCGCACGCCGCGTCGACGAGGTTGCGCTCCAGCTTGCGGTAGAAGGAGTTGTACACCCAGTTGAAGCCCTTGTCACCGGAGGCCTTGAGCGCCTTCGTCACCGACGTCAGGCCCGGCGGCAGCGTCACACCCTCCTCGGCGCCCTGCACGCAGGTGAGGCTGCTGGTCTTGCCGATGAAGTCGGCGGCGCCCTTGCGGGACAGCATGATCCGCAGGTACTCCAGGCCGCCGGCGGCGTTCCTGGCCTTGGCCGGCACCACGAACGGCTCACCGGCGGTGCCGCGCATCGCCGCGAACGGCAGCTTGTCACCCTTGGTCAGGCTCGGCGTCGGCGCGACGGTCATGCCGAAGTCGGCCGGCGTGACCGACTTCTGCTCGCTCTCCAGCCAGGAGCCGCAGGAGATGAACGCGGCCTTGCCCCGGCACCACTCGGTCTGCGACTGGATGTGGTCCATGCCCTCGGAGCCGGGCAGGATGTAGCCGTCGACGGCGAGCTGGTAGTACGCCTCGGCGGCGGCCTTGACCGCGTCGTGCTTCCAGGCGTTGGGTTCGAGGTTGTCGATGGCGACCAGCAGGTCCGGCCCGCCGAGCTTCGCCGCGGCCGACAGGATCGGCCAGCTCATGTACCGGGGGTGCTTGCCCTGGTAGGTCCAGGGCGCGATGCCGGCCGCCTTGATCTCCTTGCACAGCGCGATCATCTCGTCCCAGGTCGTCGGGTACTGCCAGCCGTGGTCGGCGAACAGCTTGCCCGAGTACCAGATGCCGTACGCGGTGTAGGTGTAGTTGAGCGCCATGGTCTTGCCGTCGTACGTGCCCGGCAGCAGCGAGCCCGGCAGCAGCGTCTGGCGGACCGTCTTCTTCGGGTCGTCCAGGCTCGGCGCGTCGAGCAGCGGTGCCAGGTCGGCAAGGGCCCCCTGCGATACCAGGCCGTTGAAGTCGATCTGGTTGCCGCCGGAGTTGTCGATGACGTCCGGCGGGCTGCCGTCGACGAAGCGCGGCTGGAGCGTCTTGGCGATCTCCTGGGTGGCCGAGTGCGTGACCTCGGCCTTCGGGTACCGCTCCCGGTACATCGCCTCGTGCGCCTTGGCGTACTCCTCGCCGAAGCCGCCGTTGAAGATGACCACTTCCAGCGGCGCGTCCGTGGCGACGCCGAGCGGGTTGGCGCTGTCCTTCGTGCCGCCGGCGCGCCTGTCGTCACCGCTGCCACCACCCATCGCGCAGGCGGACATGCAGCCGCCGGCGGCGGCGAGGGCGCCGGCGCCGGCGGCACCGCGCAGCAGTCCCCGCCGGCTCAACGGGGCATCGGTGGTCCTCATCGGTGGCATTCGGGGTTCTCCTCTGTGGACGGCGGGGGGCGTACGGAGCACGGGTAGGGGCTGGCCGGTCAGGTCGACGACGGCGCCCAGCCGTCGGCGGCGAACCGGCCCGCATCGCCGGCCTCGCCGTGGAACAGCATGCCGGCGCGGTCGCGGGCGGAGACCTGGTCGGCGTAGACGCCGCGGCCCTGGCCGCTGCCGTCGGTGGTGTAGCGCAGGCGTACGTGGGTGGTGCCGGGGGCGAGGGTGGCCGAGACCGCCCACCAGCGGCGCCCGCCGTACCCGGTGAGCGTGCCGTCGCTGTACCAGTCACCGGCCGGTGACCGCAGCCGCACGCCGACCGGCGACCAGGTGGTACCGCCGTCTGCGGAGGCCTCGACGTGGACGGCGTCGTAGCCGGGCTCGGTGTCGTACCACAGCGACAGCCGCAGCTCGCCCGCCTCGCCGGCGGCCCGGCGCAGCGGCGCGGTGAGGGTCAGCGTGCCGTTGTCGCGGTGCGCGGTCCGCCAGGCCGTCCCGCCGGCCGGCGGGCGTACCGGCATGGCGTCGGCGAGGTCGCGGGCGACCGCGCGGCGGGAGTTGTTGTTGCTTCCCCAGTTCCGGTCGGGGTGTACCCGGTTGCTGAGCAGGATCACGAACGCGTGCGACAGCGGGTCGACCACGATCGAGGTACCGGTGAAGCCGGTGTGGCCGAACGTGACCGGCGAGGCCAGCCCGTCCATGTACCAGTGCTTGTCCAGCTCGAAGCCCAGGCCGCGCCGGCTCTCCGGGTCCTCGCTCTCCAGATGGGCGTTCTGGTTGACGAGCATCGCGCGCACGGTGCTCTCGCGCAGGATCCGCCGGCCGCGGTACTCGCCGCCGCCCAGCAGCATCTGGCAGAAGATCGCCAGGTCGTCCACGGTGGAGAAGACACCGGCGTGCCCGGCGATGCCGCCGAGCGACCAGGCGTTCTCGTCGTGCACCTCGCCCCACACCATGCCGCGGCCGGCGTACGGCTCGTACTCGGTGGCGGCGATCCGGCCGCGCTTGTCGGCCGGCGGGTTGTAGCCGGTGTCCTTCATGGACAACGGGTCGGTGATGCCGGTGCGGACCGCCTCGTCGAGGCGCTGGCCGCTGACCCGGTGCACGAGTTCGCCCAGCGCGATGAGGCCGAGGTCGGAGTACACGTACTGCCGGCCGGGCGCCGCGCCGGGAATGAGTGGGGTGGCCAGCGCCTCGGCCAGCCGGGACGGCGGGTCGGGCTGGTCGCTCCACAGCGGCAGGAAGGCGGGCAGTCCACCGGTGTGGGTGAGCAGATGGCGGACGGTCACCGATTCCTTGCCGCCGGCGGCGAACTCGGGCAGGTACCGGGCCACCGGCGTGTCCAGGTCGATCCGGCCGCGCTCGACCTGCTGCATGACCACGACGGTGGTGAACAGCTTCGACACCGAGGCCAGGTCGTAGATGGTGTCCGGGCGGGCGGGGATCTGCTGGTCCGGGGGCAGTTCGACGCCGGCCCGTTCGGGCGGCGGGCCGACCGCGCTGTAGCGCACCGCCTTGCCGGCGGCGGTCCGCGCGACGACGACGCCGTCCTTGGCGGCCAGGACGGTGGCGCCGGCGTACGTGGGATGGGCGGCGTGGTCGGGCGTGGGGGACAGGTAGGCCGCGAGGTCGGTGCCGATCCGCTGGACGTACTCGGGCAGCAGGCCCGCCTCCCGCGCGGTACCGGTGCGCAGGGTGCGGTGCTGGAACCGGATGTCGGCCGGCGTGACGGTCGGCGGCGCGCCGGGCAGCGCGGCGGGGGCGCCCGGCGGCGCACCGCCCGGCCGGTCCGGTCCGGCGACCTGCGGTGCCAGCGGCGCGACGGCGGTGACCACGGTGACGGCCAGGGTGGCCCAGCGAGGGATCAACACGCACCTCCACGACTATCGATGTAAAGGATGTAGTTTTCCTTCGGCTGTTTCAAGGGGAAGGAATGTTCTTGCCACAGGGCGGACCGCCGACTAATTTGCCGGGGTAGATGGATCGGTAGGAGGAGTCGTGGATCGTCGTCGCCTGCTGGCCATCACCGGAGCGGCCGCGGTCGCCCCGACCGTCGGCGCGGTGGCCGACCAGTGCCCGGCCGGTGCAGCGGCCAAACCGGGCGGGCCGTCCGGCGACCGCGTGCGCACCGGTCTCGACCGGCTGGTCGAGACCGGCTGGGCCACACTGGCCGGCCGGCGGGTCGGGGTGATCTCCAACCCGACGGGGGTGGACCGCGGATACCGGCACCTGGTCGATCTGATGCACGCCGACGGCCGGGTGCCGGTGTCCGCGGTCTTCGGGCCCGAGCACGGCTTCCGGGGCTCCGCCCAGGCCGGCGGCAGCGAGGGTACCGGCGTCGACGCCCGTACCGGCCTGCCGGTCTACGACGCCTACGGGGCGGGCGTCGACCGGTGGGCGCAGCTGTACGCCCAGGCCGGCGTGGAGACCGTCGTGTTCGACATCCAGGACGTCGGGGCGCGCTTCTACACCTACATCTGGACCATGTACGACTCGATGGTCGCGGCGGCCCGGGCCGGCCTGCGCTACGTGGTGCTCGACCGGCCCAACCCGATCGGCGGGCGCGCCTACGGTCCGGTGATGACGCCCGCGTTCACCTCCGGCGTGGGCAAGAAGGCGATCGTCCAGCAGCACGGGATGACCGTCGGCGAGCTGTCGCGCCTGTTCAACGGCGAGTTCGTACCCGCCGACGCCGGCCGTCCGGCCGTGCTGGAGGTGGTGGCCTGCCGGGGCTGGTCGCCGGAGGAGATGGCCGGCGACACCGGCGTGCCGTGGGTCCTGCCCAGCCCGAACATGCCCACGCCCGACACCGCGCTGGTCTACCCCGGTACCGGGATGTTCGAGGGGGTCGCGACGATCACCGAGGGCCGCGGCACCACCCGGCCGTTCGAGCTGGTCGGCGGGCCCGACCTCGACCATCACTGGGCCGACCGGCTGAACGCCGCCGGCCTGCCCGGGGTCGCCTTCCGGGAGGCGTACTTCACGCCCACGTCGAGCCGGTTCGCCGGCACCCTGTGCGCGGGGGTGGAGGTGAAGGTGACCGACCGGCGGGCGTTCGACCCGATCCGCACGGGCGTGGCCATGCTCGTCGAGGCCCGGCGGTACCCGTCGTTCGCCTGGCGGGCGGACGCGTGGGACCCGGACCGCCCATACTGGATCGACAAGCTGACCGGCTCCGACCGGCTGCGGACGATGATCGACGCGGGTGCGCCGACCGGCGACGTGGTGGCCGCGTGGCGCGCCGAGCTGGCCGCCTTCGAGGCGCGGCGCCGGCCGTACCTGATCTACCGCCGCAAAGATTGACGGATGGCGGCAGCGGAAGGAAACTTTCCCACATGACCGACAACGGTGCCGACGCCGGTGCCGCGCACGGCGGCGGCCGGGCCACACCGACCACGGTGAAGGCGCGCGGCCTGTTGCCGTCGCTCTCGCCGGCCGAACAGCGCGTGGCGCGGGTGGTGATCGAGGACGCCGGCAGCGTCGCCCAGCTCACCATCACCGAGCTGGCCAAGCGCGCCCGGACGTCGGAGACGACGGTGATCCGCTTCTGCCGGACGCTCGGGTTCACCGGCTACCCGCAACTGCGCCTGACGCTGGCCGCCGAGGCCGGGCGCGTGCCGGACGACGGCTCCCCGGAGCGCGCGATGGGCAGCGACATCAGCCCGAGCGACGACCTCACCGAGGTCGTCGAGAAGATCGCCTTCGCCGACGCCCGCGCCATCGAGGACACCGCCGCCCAGCTCGACGTCGCGGTCCTGGCGCGGGTGGTGGACGCCGTGGCGGCGGCCCGGCGGGTCGACATCTACGGCGTCGGCGCCAGCGCCTTCGTCGCCCAGGACTTCCAGCAGAAGCTGCACCGCATCGGGCGGGTCGCGTACGCCTGGTCCGACCTGCACGTCGCGCTGACCAGCGCGGCGCTGCTCACCGAGCACGACGTGGCGTTCGGCATCTCGCACACCGGCGCCACGATGGACACCATCGAGGCGTTCGCGGAGGCCGGCCGGCAGGGAGCGCTGACCGTGGCGCTCACCAACTTCCCCAAGTCGCCGATCACCCGGGTCGCCGACCTGGTCCTCACCACGGCCGCCCGGGAGACCACCTTCCGCTCCGGCGCGATGGCCAGCCGGCTGGCCCAGCTGACGGTCGTCGACTGCGTGTTCGTGGGGGTGGCGCAGCGGACGTACCCGCAGACCCGCGCCGCTCTGGAAGCCACCTACGAGGCGGTGCGATCGCGTCGCGCCCGGCCCCAGCGGGAGCGCTGGTGACCGGCGGGGACGGCGACATGAGCTGGCCACCCACCGAAGCGCGCAACCCCCGCACGGTCGCCATCGACGAGTCACCGACGCTGGACGTCCTCCGGCTGCTCAACGCCGAGGACGCCACCGTACCGGGGGCGGTGGCCGCGGCGCTGCCGCAGCTGGCCGACGCCGTCGACCTCGCCGTCGACGCACTCGCGGCCGGTAACCGCCTGCACTACTTCGGCGCCGGCACCTCGGGGCGGCTGGCCGTGCTCGACGCCGCCGAACTGCGCCCGACCTTCGGGCTCGAACCCGGCCGGGTGGTCGCGCACCTCGCCGGCGGGTTGCGCGCGCTCACCAACCCGTCCGAGGACGCCGAGGACGACGCCGCCAGCGGTGCGGCCGACGGCGCCGAGGTCGACCCCGGCGATGTCGCCGTGGGGATCACCGCCAGCGGGCGGACCGTCTACGTGGCCGGCGCCCTGCGCGCCGCCCGCGCCCGCGGCGCCGGCACGGTCCTGGTCTCGGCCAACCCGGCCGCGCCGCTCGCCGCGCACGCCGACGTCCACGTCGCGGTGGACACCGGACCGGAGGCGATCACCGGCTCGACCCGGCTCAAGGCGGGCACCGCGCAGAAGCTCGTACTCAACTCACTGTCGACCGCCGTCATGATCCGGCTCGGGCGTACCTACTCCAATCTCATGACCGACATGATCGCCAGCAACCGGAAGCTGCGGGCCCGCCAGGTCCGGATGCTGGCGCAGGCGACCGGTACCGACCACGACAGCTGCGCGGACGCCCTCGCGGCGGCGGGCGGCGACCCGAAGGTGGCGCTGGTGACGCTGCTCTCGGCGGTGAGCCCCGACCAGGCGCGGCAGGCCGTCGCGGCGGCCGGCGGTGTGGTGCACAAGGCGCTGCGGGTGGTCCGGTCGGCGCGTCAGGCATAGCAGCACTTCCCAAGATCCGCGCCCCTCCGCAAGATCCGCGCCCCTCCGCAAGATCCGCGCAATGTCGCGAACATTGCTGCATCCGCCGCCCTGGAAGCAGCAATGTTCGCGACATTGTCCGATCGTGGAGCGGCGTTACTGCACCGAGAGATGGACGTGGTTGGTGTGGTCGCTCGACGGGTCGCCGTTGCCGTTGTTGTAGGCCCGCCAGCCGGTACTGGGCATCCAGATCTGTTTGAACCAGATCACGTACAGCACGCCGAGCGCCTTCGCGTTGGCGATGAACCAGGCGGCGAGGCGGTTGCCGTAATCCCGTTCGGCGCCGGTGGCGACCCCGCCGAAGCCGCCGGTCGCGGCGGCGAAGTCGCAGGCCCGGCCGCGGGGGTGTTCGCCGCCGTCCTCCTGCGGGCGGTAGCAGGACACGAAGTGGGTGAACCCGGCGGCCTTGGCCTGCTGCAGCGCGTGCAGCGTCCGGGGAGTGATGCAGCCCGAGGTCGTGGGATCGTCGACCGAGCACGACTCCGGGGCGAGGCTGCCGTCGGCCCGCCGGGGTACCGCGGTCGCGCTGGCGGCGCCGCCGGTACCGCTCACCCCGGAGGTCCGGGCGGCGGCTCCCAGGGCCTTCTCCGCCGCCTTCTTGCGCGTGTCCATCTCGGCGAGCTGGTTCTGCTGCACCTTGATCTCGTTGTCCAGGGCCGCCTGCTGGTCGCGCTGGCTCGCCTGGGTCTGGGTCAGCCGGCGCAGCCGGCTGTCGTCGACGCGGGTCTTGCTCTGCAGCGTGACGGCGCGCTGGAACAGGCCGCCGGGGGAGTCGCTGTCGAGCAGGGCGGCGACCCCGCTGACCCGCCCGCTCTTGTAGGCGGCCGCGGCCAGCGCGCCGACCTCGTCGGTGAGCCGGGCCAGTTCGGTGTCGGTGGCGCGCATCTGCTCGCCGAGCTGGGCCTGGCGCGCCTTGGAGGCATCCAGCCGGGCGGCGGCGTCGTTGTACCCGCGCGCCGCCGCGTCCAGTTGGTCGCGCAGCGAGGCGGTGCCGCCCTCGGGGCCCGGAGCGCCGGGCTCGGCGTGCACCGGACCGGCGGGCTGGACGCCCAGCATGACGGCGACGGCGAGCAGGGCGGCCACGGCGAGCCGGGCGGCTCGGGACAGCGCGGACGCGGACAGCGCCGAACGGGACAGCGCGGACGCGGACAGCGCCGAACGGGACAGCGCGGACGTGGACAGCGCCGGACGGGACAGCGCGGAACGGGCGCGGACGGCGCGGGGCGTCACGAATGGTTCCTTCCCTCAGTGCCTCTCAGCGGTGCCGCGGATCGGTGGGCGGCACGGCGGCGACCAGCCACGGCCGTCCCCCGGCGGCCCGCTGGCACTGGTCGGATCCGACCCTAGCCACCGCCGGTACGGTGCCCAAGCTATCTAATCCGCAGCTAAGGAACTCATGCCGAGCGGGTACTTCCCGTATCGACGTCGCCGCGACCCGTGTCCGTCTGGCGCTGTCCCGCCGCCACAACCCCGGTCGTCATGTCCCCGGTCGTCATGTCCCCGGTCGTCGCGTCCCCGGTCGTCGCGTCCCCGGCGGGTGCCCGGTCGTCGTGCCGCAGCAGGACCAGCACGGGCAGCAGGACCAGCGTGCCGGCCGCCGCGGCGAGTGCCGGGTAACCCCAGTTGGACAGCGCCACGGTAGACGCCAGGCTCACCGCGGCCGCAGCCGCCCATACCGCCGCGTCGACGGCGCCCTCCACCTGGGGTCGCTCCGCCGCCGGTACCTCGCGGGCCAGCCGTCCGCTGCCGCCGACGAAGGACAGGTTCCAGCCGAAGCCGAGCAGGAACAGGGCGCTGGTGCGCAGCGCTACCTGGCCGGACGGGCCGGCCGCGGCCAGGCCGGTCGCCACGGCCAGGGTGAGCAGCCCGGCCAGCATCACCGGCCGGGACCCGAAGCGGTCCAGCAACCGCCCGGTCAGCGGGGACAGCGCGAACATCCCCAGGGTGTGCGCGGACAGGGCCATGCCCACCGCGCCCAGTCGCTGGCCGTGCAGGTGCATGTGGAGCGGGGTCGCGGTCATCACGGCGACCATGACGACCTGTCCCATCGCCATGACCGTCACCGTCGACCGCGCGGCGGGGGTACGGACCAGGTCGCGTACCGCGACGCGGGGGCGGACCGGCCGTGCCGCGCCGGCCGGTACCCCCGACAGGGCGACCACGGCGATCGCGCTGGCCAGCGCCGCGAACAGGAACGGGCCGGTGAGCGCCGTCCAGCCCAGCCGGGCAGCGGCGTCGCTGGACGGCGTCAGCAGTAGCGGACCGCCCACCGCCCCGACGGTCGCCGCCCAGACCACGGTGCTGATCGCGAACCCGCGCCGCTGCGGCGGGTACAGTTCGGCCGCCGCGTACCGCGACAGCATCCCGCCGGCGTTGCCGAGCCCGAGCAGCAGCATCGCGAAGCTCAGCGCCGCGACGTGGCTGCCGCGCACGGCCGGTACCGCCAGCGCGGCGCCCACCGCCGCCGCGACGTACCCCACTGTCAGGCTCGCCCGCCGTCCGCGGCGGTTCATCACCCAGGTCAACAGGACCGCGCCGATCCCACTGCCGGCGATGCTCGCGGTGTTCGGGACGGCGCCCCACGCGACGCCGAGCCGGTCCGCCACGACGATCGTGCTGACCGGGCTGGCGGTCGCCATCGCGGCGTTCATCAGCGCCGAAGCGGCCGACAGCGCCGCCATCGCACGTCGCCGGGCCGACCGGGTACGGGCAGTGGTGGTATGCGCACTAGTGGTAGGCACACCCCCACGCTAGAAGCGACACCGACGTACCTGAATGGATGGCGACTGTCGATTCGTCACCGTTCCGGTCCGGCAACCGGGGAGGTTCGCCACGACAGCGAACGTATCCGCTGGCGGCACGGGTGGGCGAGCAGCTTCCGCGTGGCCAGCCGGCCGGTACCGTTGAGAATCACGACGTCGCGCCGGCGTACGTGGTCGGGTGCGACGAGCGGGTCCCGTGCGGGCCGCGTACCGGAGACCCGACGCCCGTCCGGCGGCGGTGCCCCCGCCGCCGGACGGGTACCGTTTCCGGTCAGCCCTCGACGTCTCGGTCAGCCCTTGACGTCTCGGTCGTCCTTGACGTCTCGGTCGCCGTTGATGGATCAGTCGCCCTTCACGTTCACGATCTGCCGCAGCGTGTGGCGGATCTCGACCAGGTCGGCGGCGTCGCGCATGATCACGTCGATCGGCTTGTACGCCTGCGGGATCTCGTCGATGAACGCGTCGGTGTCCCGGTACTCGATCCCGGCCATCGCCTCCCGCAGCTGGTCGCGGGTGAACATCCGGCGGGCGGCCGAGCGCGAGTGGTTACGACCGGCACCGTGCGGCGACGAGTTGAGCGCGAGCGCGTTGCCCTTGCCCACCACGACGTACGAGGCATCCCCCATCGAACCGGGGATCAGGCCGGGCACGCCGGCAGTGGCGTCGATGGCGCCCTTGCGGGACAGCCACACCTCCTTGCCGAAGTGCCGCTCCTGGGTGGTGTAGTTGTGGTGGCACTGCACCCGCTCCAGCTCCTCGACCGACCTGCCGTGCCACTCCGCGAAGCAGGCCACCACCCGGTCCATCATCTCGTCCCGATTGGCCAGCGCGAACTCCTGCGCCCAGCGCAGCTCGCGGATGTACGACCAGAACTCCTCGGTCTCCTCCACCAGGTAGGCCAGGTCGTTGTGGGGCAGCTGGATGTGCCAGCGCTTCATCGCCCGCTGCGCGACCTTGATGTGGTGCGTGGCGATGCGGTTGCCGACGCCCCGGGAGCCGGAGTGCAGGAACAGCCACACCGAACCCCGCTCGTCCACGGTCACCTCGATGAAGTGGTTACCCGATCCCAGCGAGCCGAGCTGCAGCTGCCAGTTGCCCGCGTACCGGGCCGGGTCGAAGCCGGCCGCCTCCGCCGCCTTCGCCAGCCGCTCCACCCGCTGCCGCGCGGTCGCGGTCAGCGTCGTGTTGTACCGGCCGGCCGACAGCGGGATCGCCCGCTCGATCGACGTCCGCAGGCCGGCCAGGTCCGGTCCCAGCTCGTCCCGGTGGTACTGGGTCCGCACGGCGGCCATGCCGCACCCGATGTCGACCCCCACCGCCGCCGGGATGATCGCGCCCAGGGTGGGGATCACCGAACCGACCGTCGCACCCTTACCCAGGTGTGCGTCGGGCATCAGCGCGACGTGCGGGTGGATGAACGGCAGCGACGCGGTCGCCTCGGCCTGCGCCAGGGCCGCCGGGTCGATGATGCTCGCCCAGTTCATCAGCCGCTTGTTGACCTGCTGCACGGTTACTCCTCGTCTGGCCGGGTGTGCACCCGGTGACCTGTCAATGACATCAGAAATCGCGTGCGGGCGGAGGGATTCGAACCCCCTGAGCAGCGGTGCACCTGGGTTACAGCCAGGCCCGACTCTCCGGCGTCGGCGCGCCCGCGTGGATGGACTGGGATGTGGGGACGTGCCCCGGGCAGGATTCGAACCTGCGGCCTCCTGGTTCGTAGCCAGGCGCTCTCTCCGCTGAGCTACCGGGGCTGGTGTCGGATCGCCGGTCGGGGCATACGAAAAAGCCGCCCGAACCCGGCGTGGGTGGGCGGCTGGCGCGCGCGACGGCGTTCGTCAGTCGATCCACCCGTGACCGCGCTCGAGATACCACGAGACGGCGGCCCGGCCGCACGGCGTGAGCCGCTGCGGTTCGAGGAAGGTTCGCCGTCGCATCGTGGTCTCCTGGATCTTGGCGTTGGTGGATCTACCGTAGGAGTGCGGGGAGCCGGCGGGCAACCGGATTAACGCGGGCGGAGCGCCGCACCGATCGAGGGCGGGGTGCCCGCCGCCGACCGGTGCGGGAGGCGGGCCGGTACCGGTTCACCCGGTCGTGTCCGGTACCGGTTCACCCGGTCGTGCTCAGCCGAGGGCGGTGACGATCCGGTCGTGTTCAGCCGAGGGCGGCGACGATGCGGTCGCGGGCCTGGTCGAGCTGTTCGGCCGGGACGTTGCTGTCGGCCTTCGTGAAGTCGAAGTCCTCCATCCCGTACGCGGGGAAGACGTGGACGTGCGCGTGGGGAATCTCGAAGCCGGCCACGATCAACCCGGCGCGCGGCGCGTCGAAGGCGCGCTTGACGGCGGCGCCGATCTTGCCGCTGACGGCCATGAGGTGGCCGAGCAGGTCCGGCTCGATCGCGGTCCAGTCGTCGATCTCCTCGCGGGGTACGACGAGGGTGTGGCCCATCGTGATGGGCGCGATCGTCAGGAAGGCGACCACCCGGTCGTCGGACCAGACGAAGCGCCCGGGAAGCTCTCCGTTGATGATCTTCGTGAACAGCGTCGGCATGGCGTGATTGTGCCGTGTGCCGGACGGCGGCGCAGCGGCCGGTCGCCCGGCCGGTGATCCACGCCGCCTGGCCGGGCGACCGGGTGGGTGCCGTTCAAACTGCGTCCGGCCCCGACCGAGCTGCCCGAACCGCGCAGCAGGTACATCCGTGACCCCTGGCGTCGCAGGCCGTCGACGACCGGCTCGTCCTCCTCGATGTCCCGCCGCACGGGAAGGTCGCCTCCGCCCTCGAGGGGTGGGACGGGGACGCCGAGACACCTGGCCCCGAGACACCTGGCGCCGCCACACCTGGCGCCGAGACACCTGGCGCCGCGACACCTGACGCTGCGGCAAGGATCGGGTCAGGTGGGTATCCCGGACGGAGTGTTGTGCCGGACCAGCTCGGGCAGCACGGTCCCCAGCCGACCGTCGACGGTGCACGTCGCGTAGGCGTCGCCCCGGGTCACACCCCGGTTCACGATCGCCACCGGAATGCCGAGCTTGGCGGCGCGCAGCACGAACCGGCGCCCCGACATCACGGTCAACGACGACCCGAGGACGAGCAGCAGCCGCGCGCTCTCCACCAGCGCGAAGCACCGCTGTACCCGCTCGGCGGGGACCGTCTCGCCGAAGAAGACCACGTCGGGCTTGAGCATCCCGCCGTCACACACCTGGCAGTCGACGATCCGGAACCGCGCGACGTCCTCGTCGGCCAGGACGACGTCGCCGTCCGGGTTCACCGCGGTGGCGGTTGCGTCGAAGTCCGGGTTGGCCTCGCGCAGGCGGCGGTCCAGCTCCTCCCGGGCGAGCCGGTCGCCGCAGGTCAGGCAGACGACCCGGTCCAGGCTGCCGTGCAGCTCGACGACGTCACGGGCACCGCCGGCCTGGTGCAGGCCGTCGACGTTCTGCGTCACGATGCCGGTGACCAGCCCGAGCCGCTGGAGGTCGGCGACGGCGCGGTGACCGGCGTTCGGGTACGCACGGGCGATCGTGCGCCACCCGACATGGCTGCGGGCCCAGTACCGGCGCCGCGCGGCCGGGTCGCCGGTGAACGTCTGGTAGGTCATCGGGGTGCCGCGCAGCAGCGTGCCGCTGGGCCCCCGGTAGTCCGGGATCCCCGACTCGGTCGACAGCCCCGCGCCGCTGAGGACCACGACCCCACCGCCGGCCACCAGCTCCGCCAGCGCGGACACCGGGTCTGTCGGCGACGGCACCGTCACCTCGACACCCGCCGTCACCTCGATACCCGGCGTCACCTCGACACCCGCCGTCACCTCGATACCCGGCGTCGCCTCGATACCCGCCGTCGTTCCGATGCCCGCTGCCGCTTCGATCACCCGTCCATGCTGCCTCACCGACACGGTCACCGGTGCCGGACCGGGACGGACGTGGCGTACGCGACGGGGCCGACGCTTCGGTGTGTACCGGGACAACGACGTAGTTACCTAGTTACCGTGACTTCCATCCATGCGGTCGTCGTACTCCTCGCCGGGCTCGTGGCGGGCACGATCAACACGGTCGTGGGGACCGGGTCGCTGATCAGTTTCCCTGCGCTGCTCGCGGTCGGTGTGCCGCCGGTCGTGGCGAACGCGTCGAACACGACCGGGCTGGTGGTGGGTGGCCTGAGCGCGACGCTGGGTTACCGGCGCGAGCTGGCCGGGCAGGCGCCGCGGCTGCGTCCGCTGGTCGCGGCGAGCCTCGCCGGCGGCGTCATCGGGGCGGTCCTGCTCCTGGTGCTGCCGGCCGCGGCGTTCGAGGCCGTCGTACCCGTCCTGGTGCTGACGGCCACGGGGCTGATGGCGGCGCAGCCCACCCTGGCCCGGTGGTTACGGGCGCGATCGGACCGGCGTGCCGCTCCGGCGCGTCGCCGGATGCCGTTGCTGCTCACCGTCCTGACCGGCCTGCTCGGCGTATACGGCGGCTACTTCGGCGCCGGGCAGGGAGTCATTCTCCTCGCGCTGCTCGCCCTCGGCATCGACGACGACCTCCAGGTCGTGAACGCGCTGAAGAACGCCGCTGTCACCGCGGCGAACCTCGCCGCCGCGCTCGTCTTCCTCACCGTCGGGCACCTGAACCGGGCGGTCGGGCACCTGGACTGGGGGGTCGTCGCGCTCATCGGCGCCGGCGCGGCCGTCGGCGGGCAGCTCGGTGCCCGTATCGGCCGCCGGCTGCCCAGCGGGGTTCTGCGCGGGCTCGTGGTCGCCCTGGGGCTGGTCGTCGCCGCGCACCTGGCGATGCGCTGACCGGCAATCGGGTGCCGTGGACCGGAACCGCCGGCGACCGGGACCCTAGGCCGCGTAGCGGTCGGCCGAGGGGAGAGCGGTGGGGTACGCGGCGCCGTGCACGTAGGTGACCTGCCCGGCAGACCGTCGCGGGGCGGGTGCCGCGTCGGCGCTCCCGCTGAGCTCCACGGTGACGTCCTCGCCGGCGCACGTCACGCGGACCGCGTACGCCGACATCATCTCGGCCGGGTTCATCCGGTACACCGGTGCGTCTTCGGCAGCCATGCGCCACTCATCGGCAGGGCCCGCTGCCGATTGAGATCTTCTCCGGGGACATTCGGACGAGCGGGGGACGGGTCTGCAGCCCCGCCCACCGCGATCCGTCACAGGTTGCGCTCGGCGTAGACCTTCATGGCGTCACGCACGAACGCGGCCGTACCGGCGCCGTGCCGGTCGTAGTTGGCCGCGAAACGCGGGTCGGCGACGTACATCTCGCCCAGCCCGATCACGTACTCCTTCGTCGGGTTCATCGTGACCGACAGCCACTCGACGTGGCGCCGGACAATGTCCTGCACCTCGTCGCCGTCGGCGGACCCACCGGCCAGGAACGCCCGGCCGTAGTCCTGCGCGATTTCGAGGTGCCGCTGCTGGTACGCCTTCTTCTCGGCGTCGCTGAGCGAGCGCCACCACCGGTCACCCTTCTCGTAGGCCGCCCGGCCCCAGCGCTCGGTCACCTCCTGCTCGTACCTGGTGTGGTCGAACCCGTCGAACACTTCCTCCGCCATCAGTTGCTCACCTCCTTCCGTCTTCCGCAGGGTCGTCCTCACCGACTCGATCTGGCGTCCGATGCGTTCCCGCTCGGACTCCAGCAACCGCAGGTGGGTCCGCAGGGCCGCGACCGTGTCCCGCTGACCGTCGAGTACCTCGGCGATGGCGGGCAGGCCGAGCCCCAGTTCCCGCAACAGCAGGATTCGCTGGAGCCGGACCAGGCCGTCCTGGTCGTAGTAGCGGTACCCGTTGGTGCCGACCCGGCTCGGTTGAAGCAGCCCGGTCCGGTCGTAGTGGCGCAGCGTCCGGCTGGTGGTGCCGGCCAGGCGCGCGATCTCCTGGATCGACCACTCCACCGCCGCTTCCCCTTCCTGACGTCGTCTCCCCGACGTCGCTGTGTCCTTGCTGGCGCCGTCTCCTGCTGCCGCCGTCTTCCTGAGCCGTCGATACGACCAGGTTAGAAGTTGACGCAGCGTCAATGTCAACCGTCGGCTTCCGGTAGCTGTCCGGGTGCTGCCAGCGGCCGTAGGATCCGGTCATGGGGGACCCGGACCACCCGGTCCGCGCCACGGATGTGCCCGCGGCCCGCGGAGCGCGCTGGCCCGCGGCCCGCGGAGGGCGCTGGCCCCTGGTCGGCGGAGCGCGCTGGCTCCTGGTCCGCGGAGCGCGCCGGCTCCTGGTCCGCGGAGCGCGCCGGCTCCTGGTCCGCGGAGCGGACGTGCTCGACGGCACCGGGGCGCCGGCCCGCCGGGCGGACATCCTGGTGCGGCACGATGTGATCGAGGCGGTCCTGGAACCCGGCGACGCTTCTCCGGCTCGCCCGACCGAACGGACCGGGGCGGCCGGTCCGCCCAGCGGGGTGGCCGAGCGGGTCCTCGCGGCGGGCGGCCTGATCCTCGAGGCTGCCGGCCGTATCGTCGCGCCCGGCTTCATCGACGTCCATTCGCACGCCGACAACGCTCCGTTCCTGGACGCCGACGACACCTCCAAGATCCTCCAAGGGGTCACCACCGAGGTCGTCGGCAACTGCGGGTTCAGTCTCGCGCCCCGGCTGCCCGTGACCGCCCCGGCCACCGAGGAGTTCAGTCGGCGGCTCTTCCCGCCCGTACCGTGGTCGTGGGGCAGGTTCGGGGAGTTGCTCGCGGCCACCGACGCCGCCGGATACGTCACCAACTACGCGCCACTCGTCGGTCACCACGCACTGCGGGCGGCCGTCCTGGGGCTGGCCGGGTCCGCCCCGAACGCCGACCAGCTTGCGGCGATGGGCCGGCTGCTCGACGAGGCGGTCGACGCGGGCGCGTGCGGGCTGTCCACGGGGCTGATCTACCCACCGGGCCGGTACGCCCGCACCGCCGAACTGGTCGCGCTGGCCCGCCGGCTGCCATCGGGCCGGCCGTACGTCACGCACCTGCGAAGCGAAGGCCGGCAACTGCTGGCCAGCCTCGCCGAAGCGGTACACATCGGGGAACGGGCGGGGTGCCCGGTGCAGGTCTCACACCTCAAGGCGTCCGGCCGGCCGGCCTGGGGACGGATGCCCGAGGCGATCGCCCTGCTCGACGCCGCCCGGGCGCGTGGCGTACCGGTCCGCCACGACGTGTACCCGTACACCGCCGGCAGCACGACGCTCACGGTGGCCCTGCCGCCGTGGTTCGCCACCGGAAGCGACGCGGACGTCCTGCGCCGCCTGGTCGACCGGCGCGCGCTCGAGCGGCTGCGCGCCGACCTCGAGCGCGCCGACCCTCAGTACACCGACCCTCAGTACACCGACCCGGGGTGGGACAACCACGTCCGGGACGCCGGCTGGGACGGCGTCGTCATCGCGTCGACGGCCAGCCACCGGTACGAGGGGTTGTCGCTGGCGCAGGTGGCGGCGGAGTCCGGCGGCGACCCGTTCGACGCACTCGTCGAGGTGCTGTGCGCCGAGGAGCTGAAGGTGAGCGTGATCCTGCACTCGATGCGGGAGGAGGATCTGGTCGTCGCGCTCACCCATCCGGAGACGATGATCGGCTCGGACGGGTTGCCGCCGGGGCTCGGCGGTCGGCCGCACCCGCGCATGTACGGGACGTTCCCGCGCATTCTCGCCCGGTACGTGCGGGACCGGGGCGACCTCGACCTCGCCGACGCGGTACGCAAGATGACCTCGCTGCCGGCGCGTACCTTCGGCCTGGCCGACCGTGGGATCGTGGCCCCGGGCATGGCCGCTGACCTGGTCGCCTTCGATCCGCGGACGGTCGCCGACCGGGCCGACTACCGCGTGTCGACGCGCCCGCCGGGCGGTGTCGACTGGGTGGTGTGCAACGGTGAACTGGTCGTGCGTGACGGCGTCTACCTTGGACGGAGGGCTGGGCGCCGGTTGCGGTCATCCTGACCCGGACGCGCCCCGGCGGGCGGCGAGACGGCCAACCCGGTCGGCGGCGCGGCAGGTGGCCCGGGTCGGCGCGCTGGTCGCCCGGTCGGCGGCGCGGCAGGTGGCCCGGGTCGGCGCGCTGGTCGCCCGGTCGGCGGCGCGGCAGGTGGCCCGGGTCGGCGCGCTGGTCGCCCGGTCGGCGGCGCGGCAGGTGGCCCGGGTCGGCACGCTGGTCGCCCGGTCGGCGGCGCGGCAGGTGGCCCGGGTCGGCACGCTGGTCGCCCGGTCGGCGGCGGCCCCACGCCGGGGATCCGGCGGCCGGTTGGCGCGCCCGGGGCCGGCCGACAGGGTATAACGGAGCCGGAGACAGTACTCTGCGTGTTCGTCTCGGTCGAATTTGTCGATCATTCATGTATCACTGCGAGTAATTTGGCGATAACGGCTTGCTGTATTTGCTGCTCTGAATGGGCGTTGGTGCCCGCCGGTGGCCGTGGTTAATGCGGTAGGACCGGAGGGGCTTGATTACTTCGCGTTTATTGAACGTTGCTTTGTGTATATAGCCTGGCGCATCGCGAAAAGGGTCGCTTCCGATGGGTTCATCGGTGAGTGGCGTCGACCGCGTGTCTGTCGACCGCGTAACTGTCGGCCGCGGTCCGGCGGGCCTACTCCGGCGGGTCCGCTCCGGCGGAGGTCCGGGGCGTGGGTGGAGCGGGGCGGAATGATGACCGTGCGGTGGCGGATCTCGGGGAAGTTGTTTCCATGAAGAGCGGTATAGGTGCCTAATTCTCATTATTCACTTACGGACATTGTGTTACTCGTTGCCCGATTAGGACGATATGTCCCGTCAATTCGACCCCTAGTGATATATCTCACGTCGCACTTGGAGACGGGTCCCCTGTTCTTGTGCGAATTGCGTACCTAGGCTCCTGGTGCCCGCTCGAGGGAGGTATTGTCGGCGGGCATTTTGCGCTGGGCGAAAGGGGATGGCGACCGCGTGTAACGGGCGGTCGGAAGGTGGCCGGATCGATGGCCGAATCGTCTATTGCGGTGATTCCGCGATTGGTGCCAACGTCGCATTCTGCGGTGATCGACCGTTCGGGTTGTGGGAGCTGCTGGCGTGCTCCCTTGGGGTGACAGCTGGAGGGTTTGGCTGATGAATCGTGCGTTCGGCACGGGTGTTGAGTCCACGTACGAAGGCCGATCCCCAACCGTCAGTGTCATCGTCCCCGCCCTGAACGAGGAGCAGAACCTCCCGTACGTGTTCGAGCGGCTACCGAAGGGCATCTCCGAGGTGGTCCTGGTCGACGGCGGCTCCGTCGACCGGACCGTCGAGGTGGCCCGCGAACTGCACCCGGCGCTCAAGGTGGTGCACCAGACCCGCACCGGCAAGGGCAACGCGCTGGCCTGTGGTTTCGCCGCGAGTACCGGCGACATCCTGGTGATGATCGATGCCGACGGGTCGACCGATCCGGCGGAGATCCCACGCTTCATCGATGCCCTGCTGGCCGGTGCCGACTACGCCAAGGGCTCCCGGTTCCGTCCGGGCGGCGGCAGCCACGACATCACCCGGCTGCGGCGGCTGGGCAACTACGGACTCAACGGCATCGTGAACCTGCTGTTCGGCACCCGGTTCACCGACCTGTGCTACGGCTACAACGCCTTCTGGCGCAGCGCTGTGCCGCACCTCGATCTGCCCTCAGTGGACCTGCCCCCGGCGAGCGACGGGCAGAAGCTCTGGGGCGACGGGTTCGAGATCGAGACGTTGATAACCGTCCGGGCGGCCCGGCACAAGCTGCGCATCCAGGAGGTGGCGAGCGTCGAGTTCCCGCGCCTGCACGGTGTCAGCAACCTCAACGCGGTCAGCGACGGCATCCGGGTGTTGCGCACGATCATCCGGGAGTTCCGGCGCGAGAAGCCCGGACCTGCCACGCTCAGGCCGGCTGGCGAAGCCGCCGCGCCCGCCCACGCCGCGGAGCGTCCCGTGGCTCCCGAGCCTGAGGTTCCCTCGGCTCCGGTGGCTGAGTTCCCGGTGGCTGAGCGGCCCGTCGCCGCCCTTCCGCCGCTGACGATCCCGGCTCAGAGCCGGGCTGCGACACGGTCACGTCGTGGTGTCCACGCCGTGACCGCTGAGGAGTAGCCGCACCATGAACGACCCGGCGGTCAGCGTCGTCATCCCCTGCCACACCGAACAGCGCTGGCCACAGCTTGTCAACGCGGTCGAGTCGGTGTTCGCGCAGCGGCCCCGGCCGGTGGAGGTCGTGGTCGCCGTCGACCACAACGAGGCGCTGTACGAGCGGGCCCGCCGTGAACTGTCGGGCGTGACCGTACTGGCCAACCGGTTCCAGCGCGGAGTGTCCGGCAACCGCAACACCGGCGTGCTGCACACCTCCACCGAGATCGTGGCGCTGCTCGACGACGACGCCCACGCCCATCCCGGCTGGCTCGCCGGGCTCGTGGCGCCGTTCGCCGATCCGGCCGTGGTCGGTACCGGCGGGGCGATCTCGCCAGCCTGGGAGCGGCCACGGCCGGCGTGGTTCCCCGACGAGTTCCTGTGGGCGGTGGGCGGGTCGTACACGGGCATGCCCACCGAGGTCGCGCCGGTGCGCAACGTGTGGTCGGCCAGCATGGCCGTCCGCCGTGACGTGTTCGATCTGGTCGACGGCTTCCGGGTCGGGTTCGGCAAGGTCGGCGACCGCAGCCGGCCGGAGGACACCGACCTGTGCATCCGGATGAGCAGCGCCAGCGGCGGGCACTGGATGTACGTGCCGCACGCGCGGATCGACCACCCGGTACCCGCCGAGCGCACCCGGTTCCGGTTCTTCCTGCACCGCTGCTACCAGGAAGGTCGCGGCAAGGTGGAGATGGCGCGGCTCAACACCGGCCGGGAGAGCCTGGACTCCGAACGCGGCTACCTCACCCGTACCCTGCCCCGGGCCGTCGGCCGTGGACTGGCCGACGCCGTACGCGGCCGGGGCGCCGCCAACGCGGCGAGGGCCGGGGTGGTCGTGGCCGGCGTCGCCGCGGCCGCCGTGGGCGGCGCGGTCGAACTGGTACGCGGGCAGCAGCGCCCCGCCCGGGTCCGGCCCGCCACGGCGCCGGTGGGCGCGGGAGCCGGCGAATGACCGGCCGGGCCCCGGTGACCGGCGACCGCACCGACGGCGCCGGCGCCCCGGAACCTGGCGCCGACCGGCGGGTGCCCGCGCTGGTGCGCGAGGTGGAGGTCAGCCGGCCGTTACCGACGTTCGCCGCGTACGACCCGGACGGCCGCCGGGTGGAGCGGGTCTGGCTGCTGGTACGCGTGTTCGACGAACCGATCGGATCGGTCACGGTCGACGTGCCCGACACCGGGTTGGCCCCGGCCGACATCGCCGCCGCGGTGGAGGCCGCCCACGGCCCGGCCGTCCGGGCCCGGTTGACCGCCGCCGGGGTGGCGGTCGGCGACGCTCTTCCCGTCGGCGGAGTACCGGTCGCCGGGGTGCCGGCGTTCCTCGCCCGGCGCGCGGAGGTACTGCGCGACGCGCCACCCGTCACGGTCGTGGTCTGCACCCGTGAACGCCCCGAGCCGCTGGCCCGCTGCCTGGACAGCCTGCTCGCCCAGGAGTACCCGCGGCTGCGGGTCCTCGTCGTCGACAACGCCCCGGTCACCGACGCGACCGAGCGGGTCGTCAAGGAGGCCGCGAACCGCGGCCCGGTGGAGTATCTCGTGGCCCCGCTGCCCGGCCTGTCGCACGCCCGTAACGCGGCGGTCGCGGCTGCCGGCGGTGAGATCCTGGCCTGGATCGACGACGACGAGGTCGCCGACCCGCACTGGCTCGCCGAGGTGGCCCGGGCGCTGGCCGACCATCCCGAGGCGGACGTGGTGTCCGGGGTGATCGTGCCGGCGGAGTTGGAGACCCGCGTCCAGGTGTGGTTCGAGCAGTTCGGCGGGCACAGCAAGGGGCGTGGCTTCACCCCGGCCGTCTTCTCGCCGGCCACCGCCCACCTGCAGAGCCCGCTGTACCCGCTGCCGCCGTTCGGCACCGGTGCGAACATGACGTTCCGGCCCGGCGTGATCGAGCGTATCGGCGGCTTCGATCCGGCGCTCGGTGCGGGTACCCCGGCCATGGGCTCGGAGGACACTCTCGCGTTCACCCGGGTCCTGCTGGGCGGCGGCACGATCGTGTACCAGCCGACGGCGGTGACCTGGCACTACCACCGGCGTGACCTCGACGGGCTGCGCCGCCAGATGGTCGGGTACGGCGCCGGTCTGACCGCCGCGTACCTGAGCCTGGTGCTGGCCGACCCGAAGGTGCTGGTACCGCTGCTGCGCCTGGTCCCCACGGCGCTGCGCGACCTCACCGCCGACGACAGCCTGCGCTCGGCGGGCCTGGAGGCGGACTTCCCGCGCGAGTTGATGGGCGCCAACCGGCGCGGCATGCTGACCGGTCCGTTCCGGTACCTCCAGGGTCGGGTGCGTAACCGTCGACTGCGTAACCGTCAACCGCATGACCGTCAACCGCATGACCGTCAACCGCATGACCGTCAACCGCGTGACCGCCAACCGCGTCCCGGTCGTTCCGACGACCGGCGGCCGGGCGCGGGGCCGGACAGGTCGTGACCGCCCCGCAGCCCGGGCGGCCCGACGACCGAGCGCCCCGGGAGCCGGCCGAGACGATCGCCTTCAGGCCCACCGGCCCGGCCGCGCCCGTCCCGCGCGGCGATGAGACCGCCGTCATCCCGCGTCCACGCGGTGACGAGACCGCCGTCATCCCGCGTCCACGCGGTGACGAGACCGCCGTCATCCCGCGGCCCCGGAGCGACCAGACCGTCGTCATCCCGAAGGTGGCGGTGCCGCCCCGGCGGGTACGGGCGGCCCTGGCGCGGATCCCTCGTCCCCGGCAGCCGGAGCAGGTCCGCAGGCGGGCCCACGCGCGGCGCCCCCCGCGAATCGTCACGCTCCCGGTGCTCGGACTGGCACCGCAACTGCTCGCGCTGTCGGCCGCCGGCGTGGTGCTGGTGGCCTTCGCGTACGCCGGGGCCCGCGCCGGACTGGGCTGGGCCGGTGCGTTCTACTGGGCCGGCCAGGTGGTCGTCTACACCCCGGTGGTGTACCGCCTGCTGTCGCCCCGGCTGACCGGCGTGGCCGAGTCGTTCCTTCTCGTCATGGGCCTTGCCGTCAACCAGTACATGCTCAAGTGGATGTACAGCCCGGACCAGTTCCGGTTCCCCGACGAACTGCAGCACTGGCTGTCCACCACGCTCGTGGTGGAGACCGGCCGGCTGTTCGAGCCCAACAGCGCGCTGCCGGTTGCCGCGCACTTCCCCGGACTGGAGGAGATGGGCTCCGCCGTGGTCTCGCTGACCGGCCTGTCGGTGACCGACGCCGGCCTGCTCGTCGCCGGGGTCCTGCGCCTGGTGTTCGTCGGCGCGCTGTTCATGATGGTCCGCGCGGGCGGCGGCTCCCCGTCGCTGGCCGGCGCCACCTGCGTCATCTACGCGACGGCCCTGCACTACCTGTTCTTCAACGCCATGTACCTCTACCAGACCGCGGCGCTGCCGTTCTTGATGCTGGCGATCTGGGCCACCCGCGGCTGGCGCCGGCGGGAGCCGGGCTTCGTGCCGTACGCGGTCGTCGGCGTGGTGTCGGTCGTGATCGTCGCCGTCTCACACCACATCACGGCGATGGTGATGGTCGGTACGCTCGCGCTGCTGGCCGGCTGCGACCTGGTCTTCCCGGGTCGCCACCCGCGCCGCAGCACGGTGGTCCTCGCCGGTACGGCGGCCGCGGTCGTGGCGGCCTGGATCCTGCTGGTCGCCACCGAGGTCCTCGGCTACCTCAGCGCGCCGGTGCAGTCGATGTTCGCGGCGCTGACGCAGATCTTCGCGGGCAGCGGCTCGAAGACGTCGGTCGCGCCCGGCAACCCGCTGTGGCAGCTCGCGATCCAGGCACTGGCCCTGCTCAGCCTGCTGGTGCTGCTGGCGCGCGCCTGCTGGGTGGCGGTCCGGAAACGGGAGCGCGACGCCTGGCAGTGGGCGGTCCTGGTCGGCTCGGTCGCGTTCTTCGCCACCAGCGGCCTGCGGTTCATGGGCGCCCAGGGGCCGGAGCTGGCCGGTCGGGCGTCCACCTTCACGTACGTCCCGATGTCGATGCTCGCGGCCGCGACCATCGTGGAGTGGCGCCGCAGCCTGCGGCCGCGGGCCTGGCCGGAGGCGCTGCGCCGGTGGACGGTGGACACGCGGTGGGTGCAGCCGGCGCCGCTGGGCGCGGCGATGGCGACGCTGCTGATGCTGGCCGCCCGGGCCGGTGGCTGGCCGGCGTACTGGGGGCAGCTGCCCGGCCCGTACCTGGTGTCGGGGTTCGAGCGCTCCGTCGACGGCGAGAACGTGACGGCCGCCTGGTGGACCGGTGAGGCGCTGGGCTGGCACAACCGGTTCGCGACCGACCTCACCGGACTGACGCTGGTGTCGACGTACGGCCGCCAGGACCCGGTGGGCGAGGCGGCGCAGCTGTACTACGATCCCGTCTGGGGCCTACGTGACCAGCAGATACTTCAATCTTTGCAGATCGGGTACCTGTGGGTCGACGTGCGGATGGCACGGCAACTTCCCGCGTCCGGCAACTACTTCCTCGTCGATCCCCAGGCGCAGCAGCACACGACCCCGCTACCCGTGGACAAACTGGACAAGTTCGACCACATCCCGGAGGTCAGCCGGGTCTACGACAGCGGAAACATCCGGCTATACGACGTGAGGGGCGCATGAGACCAGCCGCACTCCACCGCTACGGCGCGCCCTCGGTCGCCGCCGCCGGGGCGGTGGTCGCGGCGGCGGCGACCTGGGTACCCACGGCGGTCGTCCGGGTACCCGCGGGGCTGCTCCTGGCGTTCGTCCTGCCGGGGCTGGCCCTGACCGCCGCGCTGTTCCCCGACCGCGTCCTGTCCGCGGTGGAACGCATCGTGCTGCCGGTGGCCCTCAGCCTCGCGGTGCTCGTCGTCGGCGGCCTCGCCATGTTCGCGGTCGGCATCCCGCTGGGGCACGCCGCCTGGACCGGGCTCTCGAGCCTGACCACGGTCGCGGCCGCCGTCGCCGCGGTGCTGCGCCGCCGCCCCGCGGACGGTACGTCGGCCACCGAGACCGCCGTGTTCGGGCAGGTGCTGATCGTCGAGCGGGAGAAGCTGACGGTCGACGCGGCGGCATGGCGACTCGCCCCGCTCGCCGTCGCCGTCCTGGCGGTCCTGGGCGCCGGGGTGCTCGCGGTGCGCAGCGCGCAGACCGCGGGTAGTCCGTTCACCGGGCTGTCGATGGTGCCGGCGGCGGTCGACACCGGCCAACCCACGCCGGCCCAGCGGACGGTGCGGCTGTCGGTGCGGTGCGAGGAGGGCGCGGCGACGGCGTACACGGTCCGCGTCGGCGGCGACAGCGGGTTCGCCCGGACGTTCACGTTCGCCCTGCGGGCCGGTGCGACCTGGTCGGAGACGATGGAGGTGCCGTCGACCGGCACGGTCACCGCGGACCTGTTCATCAACGGCGGCGGTACGCCGTACCGCAGCGTGCACCTGGCCGGTAAGGGATGACGTTCTACCAGAGCGGCAGCGCCACCGGCTCGGAGGACCCGCTCCTGCAGGCCCTGCGCTGGCGCACCGTGTACGAGAGCGCCAGCGCGGCCACTCCGCGCAACCGCCTGAAGCGGGCCGTCCGCCGCAACGGTGACCTGCTCAGCAACTCCGGTTCGCTGATGGCCACCAGCGTCCTCACCTCGGCGCTCGGCTTCGCGTACTGGTGGGTCGCGGCCCGGCTGTTCCCGGCCGACGCGGTCGGTTCGGTCTCCGCCGCCGTGTCCGCGATGACGCTGGTCGGCACGCTCGGCATGTTCGGCATGGGTACGCTGCTCATCTCGGAGCTGCCCCGGATGGCGGCGCGGCGGTGGAACCTCATCAGCACCTGTCTGCTGGTCTCCGGCACGGTCGCCGCGGTCGGCGGCATCGTCTACGAGATCCTGGCCTACTTCCTCAACCCCGGGCTGCGCAGTTCGCTGGGCTCGCCGGTGGCGGCCGTCCTGCTGCTGGTGGGCATGTCCGTCAACGCGGCGACGCTGGTGCTCGACGAGGGCCTCGTCGGGCTGCTGCGGGGCCGGTTGCAGTTGATGCGCAACGCGTACTTCGCGGTCGGCAAGCTGGTCCTGCTGGTCGTGCTCGCGGTGCTGCCGGTCACCGTGACCGGCACCCACATCCTCGCCACCTGGGTCGCGGGCATCTTCCTGTCCGTGGGGCTGCTCGCGCTGTCGCTGCGCACCCGGGGCCGCCGGGCGTCGGTGCGCCCGGACCTGTCGCTGCTGCGTGGTCTGGGCCGGCACGCCCTCGACCACAACCTGCTCAACCTGGCGCTGTTCCTGCCGCGCACGATGCTGCCGTTGGTCGTGACGGCGGTCCTGTCGACCAGCGCCACCGCGGCCTTCTACACCGCCTGGATGGTGCTGTCGGTGCTCGCGATGATCCCCGGCAACGTGGCCACCACCCTGTTCGCGGTCGCCAGCGGCGACGGTGTGGCGCTGCGCGGGAAGATGCGGATGGCGCTGCTGGTGTCGCTGGGCATCGGCATGCCGGTCTCGCTCATGGTCGCCCTCCTGGCCCGGCCCATCATGATGACGTTCGGCGAGCGGTACGCCGCGACCGCCTCCACCGCCCTGTCCGTCCTCGCGTTGACGTTCGTGGCGACGGTCGTCCGGCAGCTGTTCGTGGCGGTGTCCCGGTTGCAGGGCCGGGCCCGCCAGGCCAGCGTCTACGCGCTGCTCGCCGGCGCCGGCGAACTCGTCGCCGCGTGGTACGGTGCGTCGCACGGCGGGCTGACCAACCTGGCCCTGTGGGTCGGGGGAGTCTTCATGCTGGAGGGTGTGGTCATGGCGCCCGCGGTCCTCCGCGCGGCGCTCGGCACACCACGGTCGACCGCGTCACCGACACCCGCGTCGCCGGCAGCCCCGCCACGTCACGTACCGCCGCCCGTATCGCCGCCGCCCGTATACCCGCCGGCGGTACCGACGCGGCAGCGGACGGCCCTCAGCGAGGCGCCGACGATCCAGTTCCGGCTCGACGACGGGTACACCAGGCAGGGGAAGCCCCGATGACCCTGCCGTCCGTGTCGGTTGTCGTCCCGACCTACCGCCGGCGCGACGCTCTCGCGTCGGTCGTCCGGGCGATCGCGGCCGATCCGCACACCTCGGAGATCGTCGTGGTCGTCGACGGGTCCGACGACGGGTCGTACGAGCTGCTCAAGGAGCTCGCCGAGACCGAGCCGCGGGTGTGCCCGATCTGGCAGGAGAACAGCGGCGACGCGGCCGCCCGGCAGACCGGCGCCGAGTACGCCGGATCGGACGTCGTGCTGTTCCTCGACGACGACATCGCCGCCGGCCCCGGCCTCGCCGAGGGGCATGCCCGGGCGCACGCCCACGGCGACCGCGCCGTGGTGCTGGGCTACATGCCGGCCGCGCGGCCGGTCGCACGGCTGCCCGGTGACTTCGCCACCCTGCTGTACGCCGACGAGTACGAGCGGATGTGCGACCGGTACGAGCGGGACCCGTCGTCGGTCCTCACCCACCTGTGGATGGGGAACGTCTCGATGCGCCGCGCCGACGCGCTGCGGGTCGGGCTGGTCGGGCCGCGGCGGCTGGGTTACCACGCCGACCAGGAGTTCGGCCTGCGCTGCCGGCGGGCCGGGCTGGTCGGACGGTTCGACCGGACACTGACCGCGACCCATCTGCACCGCCGTGACCTCGCGGCCTTCACCCGGCAGGCCTGGCTGGCCGGGGCGGACCGGCGCTACCTGCTGGAGAACTACCCGGACCTGGTCGCGGCCGACGACCTGTTCGACCGGCCGGCCGCCCCGGCCCGGCTGGCCGTCGGCCTCGCCGCGGCCCCGCTGGTACACCGGGCCGCCGTGCCGGTGCTGCGCGCCGCCGTCGGGGCGGCCGGCCGGGTGCACGGCTGGCCGGTCGAGATGGCACTGGCCCGCCTGCTGCGCCAGGTCGAACTGCGCCGCGGGTACCACGGCCGGCGCTGACCGGCAGCCCCGGTCCGGGTCGAACGGTCACCCGGCGGCGTGGACGAGCGCGACCGGATCCCGGCAGATCAGGTCGACGGCGCTGGCCACGGCGGCCGGGTCGAAGGTCGAGCCGTGGAAGCTGGCGTTGAGGTAGAGCGCGCCGAACAGTTCGGAGAATGACAACGTGATCGCCTGCGGTCCACTCGTGGACGGCACGCTGATGTTGCGGCGCTCCGCGACGGGCCCGGCCCAGGGCAGGTCGGTGTACATGTCGAGCCGGCCGATGTGCGTCAGCGTCAGGTCCGGTCGCGGATCCACGGGCACGGCGTGCGGGGCGGGCGCCCCGCCGTGCGACGGCCACAGGGTCTGGCGGGCGGTGCGCAGCGCGAGCATGGCCATCGGCCGCCCGGAGGCGACCTCGCCGCCGAGCCGGGCGTGCACGGCGCGCGGATCCGTGGCGTCGGTGGCCTCCAGGTACTGGCCCCAGGAGAAGTTGCCGGCCACCTCGGCGCCTTTCGGCAGGTAGCGACGCGCGTCGAAGAGGATGACCGAGCCCGGCTGTCCGGGCGTGAGGCCGTTGTCGGCCAGCGCGACCCTCGCCGCGGCGAACAGGACCGCTGCGGCGGACACGCCCGGTGCGTGGCGGTCGCGCCAGGCCCGGATGTCGGACAGCGCGTGCCCCGACCGGACGGACACGTACCTGACGTCGGGGTGCCACGCGCGCGTGGCGCCGCCGGCGGGGGCGGCGGGGGCGGCGGGTGGCAGGCTGACCCGCAGGGCGGGTACCAGCCGGGCGGGGTGCCGGCCGAAGTGGCGGAGCATCCCGCGCACCACCGGTAGCCGGGTGGGTGCCGGGAACGGGGGCCGGGGCGGCCGCCGCTGCGCCGTGGCCCGCAGCAGTTCCGGGATCAGCCGGTTGTTCACCCCGCCGTCGCCGACGGCGTGCGAGATCTTCGCGCCGACGAAGCCGCCGCCGACGGCCAGCAGCAGCGGGCGGTCGCCGAGCGGTTCGTCGACCAGTCGGCGGGTCACCGCGTCGGCGGCGTCGCCGTGGCCGGGGTGGAGGCGGCCGGAATACCGGCCGGGATACCGGCCGGGATCATCGAGGTCGACGACGAGGTCCCGGCTGAACTCGGCGAAGTCCGGCCGCGACAGGGGACGCCACCGGGCCGCCCCCCGGTCGACCGCGCAGACCGCGGGGACGTCCGGTTGCCGGTCGTGCAGGCTCACCAGCGACTCGCGCAGCCCGTCGGCCGTGATGCCGTGGAACGGGCCGAACACCCGCAGGTTGTCGACGTCGAGCCAGACCCGGTCGCGCGCCGGCATCCGGCGCCCCCCGGCCGTGCGCGCCGGGCCGCCCGAGTCCGTGGTCATCCGGCGAACCGGGGGTTGGTGGCCAGCTTGCGGTAGGCGGCCAGAGCGGCGGGCGTGCTGTCGATGCGCCAGTTCTTGCCGTTGCCGTGGTCGTTGTCGGTGTCGAACCAGACCAGCGCGCCGATCGCGGGATGGGCGGTGACGTAGTCGGTGAGCTGGTCGATCCAGTCGGCCTTGACCGTACCGCCCTTCTCCAGCGCACCGGTCTCGGCGATCATGATGGGCTTCTTCCCGGAGTAGTTGCGCACGACCGGCCCGAACAGGTAGTCGGGGGTCTCCCGGCTGGCGAAGTACCCGGACACGGCGACCCAGTCCACGTAGGCGTCACCGGGGTAGTAGCTGGTCATGTCGTTCCACGGCGCCTCGGGATGCGAGTAGCAGTTGGGACCCCAGACCCAGGCGACGTTGGTGGCGTGGTGCGCGGCGAAGATGTCGTGGACGCGCCGCCAGGCGGTGATGAAGCCGCGCGGGTCGTTGCCGTTCTTCGCGCCGCCCCAGCTGTACCAGTTGCCGTTCATCTCCCATGCCCAGCGCAGGAAGACCGGGTGCCCGTACCTGGCCAGCGTGTCGGCGGCGCGGATGATCACGTCGTCCTCGGCGCCGCTGTTGATGGCGTGGTAGGGCATGCCGTCCCAGGAGATCAGCAGGATGCTGTCGGCGGGCAGTTCCGGCACCGTCTGCGGTAGCGGGTCGTTCCACGCGTAGTACCGGTGCACGATGCGCGGGTCGCGGCCGAGCTGCTGGCGCCGCAGCGCGGCGGCCTGCTGCTGGTCCATGCCGGCGATGTCCAGGTACGCGCCGAGCATCACCTTGTCGGGTACCGGCCGCGGCGCCTTCGTCCGCGCTGCCGACGCGTCGGGGGTGGCCGCCGCGGCCACGCCCTGCTGCGCCGTCGGCACCGCCTCGGTACGCCAGGACGCGGTGTGTTCCGCGCGGGCGCAGCCGGAGACCAGCGCGACGATCGCGATGACGAGGGCGACGCCGGCCAACGGACGTGGCGCCCGGCGGCGTCCGGTGGGTCCTCGGCTCGTCGATTGTGCAGTCACGCGCTGTCCTCGTTGATCGGCGGTTCAGATGAGCTGACGGGTCACGTGAGCTTGACGTGGAACAGGTGCCCGGCCAGCAGCCGGGTCACCCGCCAGGCCGGCTGGGCGGCCTGCTTGATCCGGGGCAGCAGTTGCGGGCCGCCGTCGGCGACCAGGCGCACGAGGTCGGCCCCGGAGTGGTCGGGGGTCGGGTGCAGCCGCGGGATCGCCAGCGGGTGGTCGGCGGAGGTGTACAGCCGACGCCCCACCTCGCACGCGTTGTCGTGGCCGGCGCGCGCGACCGCGGCGCGCACGTTCGCCCCGTGGTAGCCGTGCGGGTAGGCGAACGAGCGCACCGACCGCTGGATCTGGTCGGCGAGCCGGTCGCGGCTGTCGCGGATCTCCCGTTCGAGCTGCGCCGCCGGAAGCACGTCGAGCGGGTGGTGGAGCAGGCTGTGGCTGCCGATCTCGACGCCGGCGGCGGCCACCTCGCGCAGTTGGCCCCAGGTCAGCAGCGGGCCGAAGGCCGGCGCGTGCGGACCGAGCCAGGAGGCCGGCTCGCCGGCGTGGCCGGTCGACATGTACAGCGTGGCGGAGGCGCTCAGGTCGGACAGCACCGGCAGCGCGGCGTCCAGGAAGTCGACGTACCCGTCGTCGAAGGTCAGCGCCACGACCTTCTCGGTGCTGCCGGTGGCCCGCAGGTCGACGGCTTCGGACAGGCCGGTGAGCCGGTAGCCGGCAACCGCCAGCGCGGTCAGTTGTTCGCGCAGCCGTTCGGGTGGCACCGCGAGCGCGCGCAGGGAAGGCTCCCGTACCGACGACACGGAGTGGTACATCAGCACCGCGAGCGGGGGCTGGGCCGGTGCTGTCTGGGGTGCCACGGTCGGGGTTCCTCCGGAGGATGAGGCGGTGCGACGGCAAAAGTACCGCGCGCCACGCGGATGCGAAACCGGCCGCCGACCGTATCGTGGACCGCGGGCGGGTCCGCCGGTGGGACGTGTGACGGCAATGTCCTGAATAGGTAGTCAGTCCTTGAACGATTGATTAGCCGGTTTGCTCTGTATCGTCCGATATGGTGCGTCCAAGTTGTCCGTTTCCATCCATGTGAATGATTGCTCAAAGCCGCATCGGCAGGCGCTGCCGGCGATCGTGGTCCTGTATGGTGATGCCGCTCCGGCCAGGGTCTCCAGCTCGGACCGTACGCCGTGTGCCGGCTCGGGCCGTGTCCGCACCGCTTACCGCCGGTCCCGTACGCACGCTCACACGCGAAGGTGGCACATGATGCTTGCGAGTTCGTCGGTCGCCTCGCCGCGCATTGTCGGAGTGGGCACGGCAAACCCGAAATCGGCGTATTCGCAGGACGACATTCTCACCCGGTACGGAATCGACGACGAGCGGATCGGCTCGCTTTTCCGTAACAGTCACATCGACCAGCGTTTCCTGCACCTGCCGGATGTCGACCCGGCCGGTGGTCCGGTCGCCGAGACGCAGGGCCAACTGCTGGAGCGGCACCGGTCACAGGGGATCGAGATGGCCGGCCGGGCGCTGCGGGCCTGCCTGGCGCGCGCGGAGGCCGACGTCGACGACATCCGGTACCTGTGCTGCGTGTCCTCGACCGGCTTCCTGACCCCCGGCTTCAGCGCGCTACTCATCCGCGAGCTGGGGCTGCGCCGCGACTGCGGCCGGATGGACGTGGTCGGCATGGGCTGCAACGCCGGCCTGAACGGGCTGAACCCGGTCGCCGCGTGGGCCGCGGCCAACCCGGGCGACCTGGCGGTGATGATCTGCATCGAGGTCTGCTCGGCCGCGTACGTCTTCGACGGCACCATGCGCACCGCGGTCGTCAACAGCCTCTTCGGTGACGGCGCCGCGGCGGTCGCCGTACGGGCCGGCGGTGCGACCGGCCCGGGCGCCGCGTCCGGCCCGGCCATCGGGGACGGCAGCGCGGTGATCCTCAAGTTCGCCAGCCGGCTGATCCCGGAGGCGATCGGCGCCATGCGGTTCGACTGGGACGACACCCAGCACAAGAACAGCTTCTTCCTGGACCGCGACATTCCGTACGTGGTCGGCGCCCACGCCGAGGAGACCCTGGAGTCGTTGCTGGCCGGCACGGGCGTGCGGCGGGACGAGATCTCGCACTGGATCGCCCACTCCGGCGGCAAGAAGGTCATCGACTCGGTGAAGATCAACCTTGGCCTGACCGCGTACGACCTCCGCCACACCATCTCGGTGCTGCGCAACTACGGCAACCTCTCCAGCGGATCCTTCCTGTTCTCCTACGAACAGTTGATGGAGGAGGGGCGGGTGGCACGGGGTGACTACGGCGTCCTCATGACGATGGGTCCCGGGTCGACGATCGAGATGGCACTCGTCCAGTGGTAACGGACGGCATGATGTGGGGGAGTGGTGACGTGGCCGAGCTGTCGCGGCTGACGGACTTCTATCTTGAACTGGACGGATCGGCGGTGCTGTCGGCGTCGCTGGTGGAGCGGGTCAACGCGGTGTGCCGGCAGGTCGGCGAGGGCCGGAAGGACGCGGTCCTGCTGGTACGGGTGGCCGGCGGGCGCGACGGTGCCGAGGCGCCGGAGCGTACAGGCGTCGAGGCGGCGTGGCCCTACGACGTCGACGTCCACACCGTCAACCAGTGGGAGCGCGCGCTCCGCCGGCTCGAACGCCTACCCGCCGTGACGGTGGCCGCCGTTGACGGCACCTGCCGGGGCCCCGCGCTCGACGCCCTGCTCACCACGGATTACCGCGTCGCGACCGCCGACACCCGGCTGGGCGTGCCGACGTCCGGGCGTGGCACCTGGCCGGGGATGGCCATCCACCGCCTGGCCAACCAGGTCGGGGTGGCCAGGGCGCGGCGGCTGGCGCTGTTCGGCACCGCGCTCGACGCGGCGCACGCCGTCGAGTGGGGCCTGCTCGACGAGGTCGCCGGCGACCTCACGGCCAGGTGCCGTGACGTGATCGACCGGTTCGCCGGTACCAGCGGCAAGGAACTGTCGATCCGGCGCCAACTGCTGTTCGATGCGTCCGCGACGAGCTTCGAGGACGCGCTCGGCTCGCACCTGGCCGCCTGCGACCGGGCGATCCGGCTGGCCGGCACGGGCCCCGACGCCGCCCCCGGCCTGGTCGGCGTCAGCGGGTGAGCAGGTACTGCCGGACGGCGGCGCCGAACGGGGTCGGGGTACCCGCGTAGTCGGTGATCAGCGCCGGCCCGTCCGCGCAGTCCCAGGTGTTCCAGGTCCAGGCCAGATACCCGGCGGTGTGCGTGTCCAGCCACGGCATCAGGCTGGTGACGTAGCCGCCCGCGCAGTCGTGCTCGCCGATCTCCAGGGCGACCACCGGCACGCGGGCCGCGACGGGACCGACCTGGCGGTCCCAGCACCCGGCATCGTTGCAGGAGTTCCGGTCGTAGGAGTGCCAGGACGCCCCGAGGTTGCCGGTCGGGTCGGTGGGCCGGTGGTCCAGCCACCCGGTCAGGTCGGCGGCGTAGCTGTTGCCGGCGACCAGGATCAGGTTGGTGGCGCCGGCCCCACGTACCGCGTCGACGAGGCTCTGCATCCCGGCCGCCGGGTAGCTCAGCCCCGGACAGGCGGCGCCGCCGTGCAGCCAGCACTCCCAGGACCGGGCGCGTGACATCACCCCCAGGTCACTCGGGTACGGCTCGTTGAACAGGTCGAACACCGGGACCGGGTCGGCGCGGAAGGTGTCGGCCACGGAACCCCAGAACGCGGGCGCGTGCGCCGCGTCGGGCATCGGCTTCTGGCAGAGCGCATGGGAGTCGCGGCACTGGCTCGCCGTGCCGGTCCACCGGCCGGAGGTCCACTGCAGATCCAGCACCGGGACGATGCCGTGCGCCTTCAGGGTGGCGACGAACGACGTGACCGCCTGCCGGTAGCGGGCTCCGGAGTACCGCTCCGGAACCTGGTTGGTCGCGAGCCAGCAGTCCTCGTTGAGCGGGATCCGGACCGCCCGCACCCGCCACGACGCAATCGCGGCGATGGCGGCGTCGTCGACCGGCCCGTCCCAGAAACCGCCGCCGTGCACACACATGTACTCGCCCCCGGAGCGGTTGACACCGACCAGGGTGACCTCGTTGCCGGCGTCGTCGACGAGCCGGTTGCCCGTGACCCGCAGCCGGGGCGCGGTGCCCGGACCCGGGGCGGCCACCGGTCCGGCCTGCCGGTCGACGGTGACCGTGCACGGAACGCCGTTGAGCGCGACGCGGTCGGGTGCCTCCGGACCGGTGCTCCCCGCGCCGGCTCCGGTGCCGGCCCCGGTGCCGGTGGCGTTGAGCCCGATCGTCACGGACCCGCCCTTGGCCAGCGACCCGTCGCCGACCGCCGTCACCAGGGTGCCGGACTGCGACCAGGTGGCGTTCCAGCCGCGGGACAGTTGCTGCCCCGCCGGCAGGTCATAGGTCACGGTCCAGGTCCGCAGGCCGGCTCCGGTGTGGGTGACGGCCAGGTCGACGGTAAGACCAAAAGGCTGGGTACGGGCCACGTACCGGACCCGGCAGTCGCCGGGCGCCGGGGAGGCCGCCGTGGGCGGAGCCGGCCGGGACGTACACCCGGCCGTCGCGGTCAGGGCCAGCGTGACGCCCAGCGCGGTCGCGCGCCGGGTCGCCGAACGGGAACGTGCCGCCGCACTCGGCCATACCACCCCACGCGGACGTACCACCGGACCCCTCTCGTAGCGACGAACCATTGACCGTGGCGTCTCACCGTACGACAGGTGGGCCGGCGGCCATTGGGAGGCGGCAAAGGCACCCCGCAGCACGTTAGCGTCTGCGGGGTGTCCTTGCCTGTCGCCCGGCGGCCGCCGGAGTGGGGTGCCGAAGGTACGGCCCGCTCGCTGCCCAGGGTGTGGCGCCCGTGGCACTGGCGGCCAGGGTGCCGTTCACATAGAGCTGGGCCGTCTTCGTGGCGGCGTTGTACGTGCCGACGAGATGGGTCCAACCGGTGGTCGCACCGGTGGCGTACGCACCGGTGAAGGCGGGGTTCGCCGTGTCGCTGCCGGGCAGGGTGAAGGCCCAGCCGGGCGCGTTGCTGCGCCCGTAGGTGTACTGCAGGTAGAAGGCGCTGTTGACGGTGCCGTCCTGACCCGCCACCGTCGCGTTCCTGGTCGGTAGCGTGGACAGGTTGACCCAGGCCGAGACGCTGAAGCTGCCCGTCGTGTTGAACACCGGGTCGGTCGTGGTCAGACAGCCGGTGGTCCCGTCCAGGGTGATCACCTGACCCCGACTGGCGTCGCTGGTCCAGGTGGCGCCGCCGGTGATGTCGGCCGGCCGGTTGCCGACCGCCTCGTTGCCGCGCAGGTAGGGGTTCTTGGCATTGGAGGCCGAGGCGCCGGCGATGGTGGCAGCGGGGTCGTCGGCCCCGTCGTTGAGTCGCCAGGTGTTCTGCGGACCGAGGTACGCCGACGCCAGCGCGCCGTATCCGGCGTTGGTGAGGTTGACGTGGTCGCTGGTGGCCGCGCTCGGGTGGAGTTGGACGTGACCGTTGGCGCCGGAGACGCCGATGGCGGCATCGGAGTTGAGGTAGCACAGCGCCGGCGTCGACCAGGGACCCATGCCCAGCGGGTAGCTGCCCGACAGCCAGTCGTTGACGGCGGCGCGGTTGGCGTCGACGGCGGCGGTGCAGGGGTCGTTGACGCTGTTACCGGTACTGCCGTTGCCGGTGGCGCCGTCGCCCGCGTAGCCGTCGCAGGGCGTCAGCCCGACGGCGCGTCGCTCCGTTCACCGCACACGCGGAGGATCGGTACCACTTCAATGCGGGCGGTGCGAAGGACATCGCTTCCGTACTGCCGGACGCCGCGAACGGGCGGTTCCAGGAACTGGGGTGGGCACACGCATTCACCTCTCACGGCACCATGACCCGTACGGTGACGTGGACGCTGGGGAACGCGGCGTCTACAACGACCCAATCCCGGGTGGTCTTCCCGCGAGCGTCGTCGCGATAGGGCAGGTGGGTGTGCAGGCACGTGTGACGACCAAGGGGCTGGCGGTGTGCCTTGCCCTGACGGTGACCGCAGTGGTGGGGGCGGGGTGCGACCCCGCACCCACCCGGTCCACTTCTCCTGCACCGACCACCTCGTGGCCCCTGCACGCGCCTCCCGGGGATTTCACGGAGAAGTACGAGCGGGCGAAGAAGACCGTCCTGCCCGCGGATGCGCTCGGCACGGCCAGCCATCCTTCCCAGTCGACACCGGAGACAGTCAAGGAATTCCTGGTCGAGGCCTGCAACCTGGGAAGGCTCCCCTCGGACGGGCATACGCGGGGTGGTTACCGGCAGGTGTGGAAGTTCGACGACGGCCGGCTCGTCGACCAGTTCGCGCAGCCCTACGACATCCAGGCGGCCGACGTGGTGGCCGAGGTCAACTCGTTGATGCGCTGCGGCAGTTACCGGGTACAGGACCGTGGCCAGGCGGTCGGTGCGAACATCACCGTGGTCCGGGACGTTTCCCCGCCGGCCGATGTGCCGACCGAGGGATCGCTGTTCTTCTGCGAGGTGTCGTCGAAGTCTCGCTGTGTCGCGATCTTCTCCCGTGATGACGCGGTGACCCGGGTCGAGGCCGTTGCGACCTCGCGTGAGCAGGCTGAGCAGCTGATGCGTCAGGTGGCTCCCATGGTCGCGCAGAGGTTGGCTTCGGCCTGGTGAGGTCTGCCTGACCGGGTCCATCAAGGTGTCGAATCGGTGGCGGATCTCGGCTGTGGTCAGGGCGATCGGACCGTGGTCGAGACTGTCGCAACGCTGAAGTGGGTTCCAGGTGTCGATTGGGTGCTGGTCGCCGCAGGTGCCGATTGTCTGGTTCAACCGGTCGAAGTTCCTGATGCCCCAGTACCTGCGTCGGGAGAGGGGGCCGTGACTGTCTGGTGGGAAAGGCTCAGGGTGGGTCGATAACGCGTGGACGGTGGCCGGACGGAGCGTCGACGACGTTCATGTCCGGCTATGGCCGTCGCATCCCAACCGGTCGCGCCCTGTCGTAACCAGGCACTGTCGTAACCAGGCACTGCGGTCGCGGGTCTTTCGGTTCGTACCGTCCGTTCGGGTTTCCATCGACGATCTCCGACCTATGATGGCTCGTGGGCGGGAACCGGGTCGGATGGCAGGGTGCTGAAATCGGTGCTGTCACAGTAGACGAAGGTTTGGAGATTCAGTTGGGTACTCCTGCTCTGCAGAAGGGGGAGGCGGTTCTCAAGAGGGGAGCCGCAAATCATCGTCGGGGTCGGGAAGCGGTGGGTGGTCGGCTGTTCTTGACGAATCAGCGACTCATTTTCGTCCCGCACGGCCTCAATATCCAACAAGCTGTCCACGCGCATCCCTTGTCGGCCATTCTTGAACTCCGCGCGACAGGATTGCTGCGAAATGGCCTGGTTGTTCGGCTTGCCACGGGTGCCGAGGAGCATTTCGTGGTATTTCGGCCAGGCGTGTGGATCCAGCGGATAGCGGCCGCACGTGTGTGATCGATCTGGATCACGTCATGCAGGGTGGCTCCGAAGTCGACAGGTTAGGTGCCGCTTGTGCGCCCTTTTCCGCTCCTGAATTGATGGCGGCGGGCCAGCGGTGTGGGCGCCGCTGGTGGGAAGGGCGTTGTCCTTTCCGGGGTTGGTCGTGCTTTGTCATCTTGTATCCGTGGATGGGTGTTTGCCGGTGTGGCGTGTGCCGGTCATGACCGCGAGCAGCCGTTGCCGTTCCCACCGGACGGCATAGCGGGTCAGGTCGGCGAATCCGCTTTTGGGCCCACACGTAGGGATGCGCAGCACGCCTGGGCGAGCACGGCGAGGCTGATGTAGCGGCGCCAGCCGATGAAACTGCGGCCTTCGGAGTGGTCGATGCCCAGGCCGGTCTGGAGTTTCGCGGTCGTCGTGCTCGACCCGCCGGCGGATTTTCGCCAGCCAGGCCAGAGCCTTGCCGTGTGTCAGTGTCCACGTTGGATGGCCGCTATTTGGCCGGTTCGGGTTCGCCAGGCGGCCATTCGTCGAGCAGCCACGCATCGGGCAGAGCGCCGTCGGCGCGGGGATGTGGCGGTTGGCCGGGTGCGCCCGGATGGCCAGAAACCGCGACCGCATCGCCGCGGTCGGGTTGGCGGCGGTGGTCTTGCTGCCACACCGCCAGGCGTGGCGACGGATTCCCGGCCCGCCTGACCTTGCCTCGCTGTCCGCGTGGCTACCCCGCCGATCCGCCAGTCCGCCGGCCGATCGACGTCGAGCACCTCGGCCGGGTCGCGGGCGGGCGGCATCACGCGCGGTCAGCGCGGGCTGCCCCCCACCGCGACTGGATCGTCTTCCGGACCGAGGCGTGGTCGTACCCGTCGTGCGCGACGTGCCCGCATCACGGGACCAGGTGGTGACGTTGTCCATGGAGCAGGGAGACGGTCACTCGGTGGCGAGCACGGTGACCGCTTCCTCGGGCCCGGCGATCAGCCAGGACACCGCCACGTCGACCACCGGCCCGGGTACCTCGTGCCCGCCGTCGAACTCCTCGTAGGCGACCGGGTAGCCCATGACCTCCAGCCGCGGCACGAGCCGCCGGCTGCACACGTCGATCGGCAGCACCGCGTCCGCGACGCCGTGCGAGACGAACACTCGCGGCCGCCCGTGCACCACCAGCGGCGCGGCGAAGCCGGGGGAGAACGCGAGGACCGCGCCGAACAGGTCGCCGTTGGTCAGCCCGAGCGACAGGGCGTACGACGCGCCGTCGGAGAAGCCGCCGACCACGACATGGTCCACCGGGTACGCGTCGAAGATCTCCTCCAGCAGCCGGTCGATGCGGCGCACGTCCTTGCCGAAGCCGTCCACGATGACGTCCCAGGTGGCCAGCGTCGACTTCGGGGCCAGCAGCAGGAGCCGGTGCTCGTCGGCCACCGGCAGGAGCAGGTCCAGGCCGTGCCGCGGCGTGCCGCCGGCCCCGTGCAGGAGCAGCGCCAGGCGGTACGGTCCGGCGTCGACCGCGGCTGGCACGTACGCCAGCCCGAGCAGGTCGCCGGCCGGCCCCTCGAACGACAGCAGGCCGGTCCCGGCGGCGGCCGACACCGGCGGGTACGGGCGGGCGGCCAGCCGCCCGTGCTGGGAGTTCTCCTCGATCTGCGGGTGGGCCGGCGCCGGCTCGCTCACGATGGGCATCGGCTTTCCCGCCTCCTCGTCGTCGGTCCACCGCCGGTGGCCTGTGGCCGGGTTACCCCGGTTCGGGCCGGCTAAGCCGCAGATTCCTCGGTACGCTCGTCGGCTGATGACAACACCCGTCGCACCCCACGCCTCCGGGCCGCTCGCCGAGGCCCTCGCCGACTACGTACCCCGCGGCGCCACCGAGGCGGCCGATCTCGCCCGCGTCTGCGCGCTGCTGGCCACCGCCGACCCGTGGCCACGGTCGACCCCGCTGCACGTCACCGCGTCGGCGCCGATCGTGCACCCGCCCACCCGCCGGGTGCTGCTGCGCTGGCACGCGCGCCAGCAGGCGTGGTTGCAGGTCGGCGGGCACGCCGACCCGGGCGAGGTCGACCCCCTCGCCGTCGCGCTCCGCGAGGGGCGTGAGGAGACCGGCCTCGACGATCTCGTACCGTGGCCCGACGCCACCATCGTGCACGTCGTGGTCGTCCCGGTCACCGCCTCGGCACGCGAACCCGCCCACGAGCACGCCGACGTGCGGTACCTGCTCGCCACCGATCGCCCCGACGCCGTGGTGCCGGAGGATCCGGCCGCCCAGTTGCGGTGGCTCACCGTAGCGGAGGCGTACGCACTGACCGCCGAGCCGAGCGTGCACGAGCTGCTGGCCCGGGTCGACCGGCTGTTCGCCGCCGCCGCATAACCGGCAGGAGCGCCGCGGCCGGGAGGAGCACCCGGCCGCTCTTTCCGGCGCCGCTCCGCCCACTCCGTCCGGCACCGCTCCGTCCGGCACGCCCGCTTCTGCCGTCGGTGTAACCGTCGCTGCCGTCGCGCTGTGTATAGATGTGACGGCCTGGCGAGGGATGGTGCGGATGGACGAGACCGATGATTTCGACGCCTTTTACCTGGCGAGCGCTCGGCGGGTGATCCACCACGTCTACGCGGCGTGCGGTGATCTGGCCGAGGCGCAGGACGCGGTGCAGGAGGCGTACGCCCGGGCCTGGCAGAAGTGGTCGACGCTGGCCGACTACGACGACCCCGAGGGGTGGGTGCGTACCGTCGCCTGGCGGCTGACCGCGAACCGGTGGCGCAGCGTACGCCGCTGGTTCGCGGTTCGGGCCCGGTTGGGTCAGCCGCAGCCCGTACCCGGTCCCACGCCCGACCGGGTGGCCCTGGTAACGGCGCTGCGTCGGCTCCCCGAGGCGCAGCGGCGGGTCGTCGTTCTGCACCACCTGTACGACATGCCGGTGGCCGAGGTCGCGACCAGCACCGGGATGCCGGTCGGCACGGTGAAGGTCTACCTGTCCCGGGCGCGTACCGCCCTCGCGGCGCTGCTGGGCACTGACGAAAGGGAGGACGCTGATGTCGTCGCGCATTCGTAGGGCGCTGACCGAACTGGAGCAGGACGTGGCCGGCCTCCAGTTGGCCCCGCCGGAGGCCATCCGGGCCCGCGGCCGGGCGCGGCGCCGGCGGAGGACGGTGGGCGTGACGGCCGCCGTGGCGGTGGGCGTGTCGCTCGCCGGAGCGGCCGTACTGCCGCCGTTGTTCGCGGCCGAGGGGGGACCCGGCGGACGGTTGCCACAGGTCACCGCCGGCTCCGGCCCCGGCGACCGGGCCGGACTTCCGACCGGCACCGCCGTACCCTCCGGCTGCGTGTCACCGGGGCCCTCGGGTACCTCGCCGGCGTCTTCGCCGGGGCGGCTCGGCCCGTCGGCCACGCCGAGCAGCGGCACGGCCGGTCGGAGCCGGGCGGTGCGGATCTTTCTCGCGCACGCGGTCAGCCCGGCGGAGAAGTCGGCCGTCGAAGCCACGCTGCGCGGCCTGCCCGAGGTCACCGCGATCGGCTTCCTCAGCCACGACGAGCAGTGGCGCCGCTTCGCGGCCCAGTTCTGCTTCGCGCCCGACCTCGTCGCGGCGACCAGGCCGGAGAGCCTGCCCGAGGCGTTCGACGTCACGCTGTTCTCGCCCGAGGACTATCCGCGTGTTGAGGCGGCGGTGCGCCGCCTGCCAGGGGTCAGCGAGGTGGTTCCGTCATCCTGAGCCGGCCGGTGGGTGGAGGTGCGGTGCTGTCGCGGACGATCAGCTCGGTGGGCAGGAGGATCCGTCGCACCTCGGCCGGCCTGCCGGTACGGGCGCGCACGATGGCCGCGGTGAGGGCGGCCGCCGCGGCCCGGCCCTTCTCCTCGACGTCCTGCCGCACGGTGGTCAGGGCCGGCCGGACCTGACCGGCGAGCGGGTTGTCGTCGAACCCGACGACCGACAGGTCCTCGGGTACCCGCAACCCCAGGTCGGTGGCGGCCTGGACGACGCCGTACGCGATGGCGTCGGAGAAGCAGAGGATCGCCGTCGGGCGGTCGGTGCGGTCGAGCAGCAGCCGTGCCCCGCTCCGCACCTCCTCGACGCGCGCGTCCCGCTGCCGGCTGATCATCGGCCGGATGCCCGCGGCGTGCAGGGCGTCGAACCAGCCGAGCATGCGCTGCCTCGACGGATGGCCGTCGACGAGCCGGTCCGGGTCCTCGATGACCCCATGTGGACCGTGGAGACCCGACATCATCAGCCCCACCCGGCGGTGCCCGAGGTCGACGACGTGCCGGGCGGCTGCCCGGGCGCCGTGCCGATCCGCGACGTTGACGCTCGACACGCCGTCGACCGGATCCTGGTCGACGAAGACGAGCGGGAGTCCGCGCCGCGACAGCCAGTCGACCGCCGGCGATGTCGGGTCGCACGAGTAGACCAGCGCCCCGTCGATCGCGACGTCCCGGGCGGGTATGACATCGCCGTCGCCGGAGGAGCTGAGCAGGGTGAGCGCCAGCCCGGTGGGCGTCAGCTCCTCGGCGATCGCGCCGAGGAAGCTGGTGGCCACCAGGTCGGTGAAGGCGAACCGCAGGGACTCGGTCAGGACGATCCCCACCGCCCCGGTCGTACCCCGGGCGAGGGCGCGGGCCGCGGGATCGGGCCCGACGTAGCCGAGCTCCTGTGCGGCGGCGAGGATGCGTTCGCGAAGCGCGGCGGACAGCTGGTCGGGCCGGGAGAACGCGTTCGACACCGTCATCCGGCTGACGCCGACCCGGTCGGCGATCGTCTGCAAGGTCACCCGCGGCACGACGTCACCACCGACCCTTCCGCTCGGCCATCACGGTAGCGCTAGTGGGCAGGGCAGTGCTCGACCGGCGCCGGGCCGGGCTCCGCTGGGGCGATGGCCCGAGCCGCCCGGTGCAGACCCTCCGACAGGGCCGCCCGGATCGTCCGGGTCCATCCGACGGGTTCGCTGTCGGACACCACCGGGGCGTCCGGTCGCGCGCTGTTGAGGTCGTGGTGCGCTTCGTTCAGCGCGATGACGAATGCGGCAGGCATTTCCACTGGAACCATCTCCCGGTCTCGCTGAGTCTGGGTCTCGCCGAATCGGGTCCTGCGGACTCTGTACCGGTACAGTACGCCGCTTCTCTATACCGGTCAAGTAACGCCTACCGATCGAGGATCGTGCGGGTGCAGCGGGCGGGTGCGGCGGGCGGGTGCGGCGGGCCGGTGCAGTGGGCGGGTGCAACGGACCGTGGGCACCTGGCGGACTTACGGCCTGCCAGATGCCCACGATCGCGAAAGGGGTGCCGGACGGAGACGCCCGACGGAGGGGATCAGCCGACCGGGGTCAACTCCCGGTGTCCGGCAACCGGCTCGGGTACCTCGACGTCGTCACCGGGGCGGCGCAGGAACCGGGGCGCCCACCAGTTGGCCTTGCCCAGCAGCGTCATCAGCGACGGCAGCACCACGGCGCGGATGATCGTCGCGTCGAGCAGGATCGCCGCCGCGAGACCCACGCCGAGCTGCTTCATCTCGATCGCGCTGAGCGTGCCGAAGATGCTGAACACGGCGACCATGACCAGCGCGGCGCTGGTGACCGTACCGGCGGAGGTGGTGATGCCGTGCGCCACCGCGAACCGGGTCGGCATGCCGTGCCGGGCCCCCTCGCGGATCCGGCTGACGACGAACACGTGGTAGTCCATCGACAGGCCGAACAGCACCACGAACAGGAACAGCGGCAGCCAGGACACGATCCCGCCGATGCTGTGGAAGCCCAGCACGTCCTCGGCCCAGGTGCCCTGGAAGACCAGCGTCAGGAGGCCGTACGCGGCTCCGGCCGACAACAGGTTCAGGCCGATGGCGGTCAGCGCGACGACGATCGAGCGGAACGTGTACGCCATCACCAGGAACGTCAGCAGCAGCACGAACCCGATGACGATCGGCAGCTTCTGCTTGATGTGCTCGGCGTAGTCGGCACTGCCGGCGACCATGCCGCCGACCGCGTACTCGGCTCCGGCCACCTTGCCGATCGTCGCCGGGACCAGGTTGCCGCGCAGTACGTCCAGCGACCGGCTGGCCTCGGTGCTGCGGCCGCCGTACGGGGTGGGCAGCTCCAGGGTGGTGATCCGGCCGTCGGCACTGGTACGGATGGCGGGTTCGTCCTCGACAGCGAACAGTGTGTCCTTCGACGCCCGACCAGCCAGGTCGGTCAGTGCCGCCTTGACCTGCGCTGCCTTGTCGGCCGGCGCCTTGACCGCGATCACGTGGGCGGTACCGGTGCTCGGGAACGCCGCGGTGAGCCGGTCGTACGCCTGCATGGCCGCCGTGGTGCGGGGCAGGTCCTCGATACCGGGAAGGTTGAGCTTCATGGTCAGCGCAGGCGCGGCCAGGGCGAGCAGCGCGACGACCGAGACAACGAGTGTGGCCAGGGGAGCGCGCAGCGCCGGGCGCAGGATCGCCGGCCACAGCTTCGGCTCGCTCCGCCGCGCGGTCAGCCGCCACAGCACCGGTACCCGCAGCTTGTCGACCCAGCGGCCCAGCTTGGCGAGGATCGCCGGGAGTACGGTCAGCGAACCGACCACCGCGACCAGGACGACCAGGATCGAGCCGATGCCCAGCGACGAGAAGATCGAGTCACGGGCCAGGAACAGGCCGGCCATCGAGATGACGACGGCGACACCGGAGACGACGACGGCGTGCCCGGACGTCTCAGCGGCCAGTTCGACCGCGTCGAGGTGCGAGCGGCCCCTGGCTCGTTCCTCGCGCTCGCGGCGCAGGTAGAACAGGGAGTAGTCGACGCCGACCGCCATGCCGATGAGCAGGATGACGCTGCTGGTGCTGTCGTTGCCGGGGATGAGATGCGAGGCCAGGTTGGACAGGCCCAGCGCGCCGACGACCGAGGTCAGCCCGAGGATCACCGGCACGCCGGCGGCGATCAGCGCCCCGAACGCGACCAGCAGGATGACCAGGGTGGCCGGCAGGCTGAGCAGCTCGGCCTTCTGGAAGTCCTCGCCGATGGTGTCGTTGAGCGCCTTGTTGATGGACGGGCCGCCGGTCTGCTCCACCCGTACGCCCTGGTGGGCCCGCTGCACCTCGGCCGTGACCTGGCGCAGCGGCTCGACCCGGTCGGACGCCGTCTTCGGGTCGCCGGCCATCGTGACGACCACGAGCAGCGCCTGGCCGTTGTGTGCCGGCACCGGGTCGTCCACCTTGGTCACATCCGACCGGCTCCGCATCCGCCCGATCGTGTCGTCAGCGGCCGCCTTCGCCGCCGCCATGTCGAGCGAACCGGAGCGTGCCGTGATCAACACGTTCTCCGTCGCCGGGTTGGGGAAGTGCGCCTCGTCGACGATCGTGCTGGCGCGGCCGGACTCGCCGACCACTCCGTCGGTGGTGCTCTCCTTGAAACCGGCGACGCTGCCCAGGGCGTAACACGCGGCGACAAATAAGATCCATAACGTCATTGCGCGCCAGGGATGGGTGGCGCTCCAACGCGCGACCCGTACCGTCGTGGGCTTCTTGGACACGGCGGGATTCCTTCCGGGGAATTCGCTAAGACCTCAAGGACGGTATGGGACACCGTCGTCATCCGGCATCCGGGAGAAGCCCGGCCCGTACCCGGTAAGTGATCACGGGGTCGGTCAGGGCAGACTCAGGGAAGAACCCTGAGGGCACCGTGCGGGTACCGGGGACGCGCGGCCGGCCGGTGCCGTTCGGTATGCGGCGGGCCGGTGCGGTCTGGTACACGATGAACCGGAGCGGTCTGGTACACGATGAACCGGCGTGCGAATTGCGGGACGCGCCGGTCGCGAAATTCTTTCCGGTTGGCGGCGCCTGATGTGTATCAGCATTGATTTCTTATCGGAGCGGCCGGAGGGTTAACCTGCTTGCGTCTATTTGCGGGGAAGGATCGAACGTGACCGAGTCGTATCCGTCGCAGTCGCCGGAGTCCGGCGAAAACCCGCAACCGGAAACCGCCGGAAATCCGTTGCCGTCGGTGCGGAATCCGACGCCGCCCGCTCCGTCGGCAGTGTCTCCGAGGCCGCCCGCTCCGTCGGCAGTGTCTCCGAGGCCGCCCGCTCCGTCGGCAGTGTCTCCGAGGCCGCCCGCTCCGTCGGCAGTGTCTCCGAGGCCGCCCGCTCCGTCGGCAGTGTCCCCGAGGCCGCCCGCCGGGCCGCATGCCCTGGGTGGCCCGGTTCCGCCGGTTCCGTCACCGGTGCCGGCGCCGACAGCGAAGAAGCGCACCGCGCTCACGATCACGCTTGCCGTGCTCGGCGTTCTCGTACTGCTTGGTGGTGCCGCCGGACTGGTGGCCCTGGGGCCGATCATCCGTGAGTATCCGTCGAGCGTCGACGATCCCGCCGAGGTCGCGGGCCTGACCAGGCTCCACGACCCGGAACTGCAGCAGATCGTCGACCAGATGACCGAGGAGGTGAAGTCGAGCGTCAAAGCCGACAGTACCGTCGCGGGGTTCTACGCGCCGGCCGGTGACCGTCAGCAACTGGTCATGCTGGTCGCCGGTACGAAGCTCGCTCTCGCCCCGGCCAAGGAGCTCGATGCGGCGTTGCGGGGGGTGTCCAAGGGCTCCGGTACGCCGTTGTCGGACGTCCGTGCCGTGCCGGCCGGTCCGCTCGGCGGGACGACGAGGTGTGGCTCCGTCACCTTGGCCGCGGCCGGTACGGCGGTGCCGGTGGCCGTCTGCGCGTGGGCTGACCACGGCAGTCTGGGTCTGGTGTTCTTCTTCAACCGTACGATCGAGGACGCGGAGGGCCGGTTCCGTGCCGTCCGCGAGGGTGTACTGCACCGCGGTTGATCCGCCGCCCGCGCCGGTGCGCGTCGCCGTGCCGTCGTCGCCGTGCCGTCGTCTCCGTGCCCTGCCATCCTGTCCGCGTCCGAAATGTGCTGTCGCTCCGGGTGCTGGCTGTGCCGGTATGCCCGAGTTCGGGCGACTCTGGCGCTGCCTTCGGTCCCGCCCGGTCACTGTGACGACGTTCCGCGCCGTTCAGGTGGCGGAACGGCCGTCATCGGAGAAATGAAATTCCGGAATACCCTTGCGTACTGCGAAGTAATGAGCTAGCGCGACCCCGGACCTGCCGCCGGGTTCCGCATTGATTCCTGAAAATTGTCTAGTTCACGCCAAAGCATGTAAATGCCTGGCCATTCATATCGCGTATCTGTTGGTAATCCGTGTGTCGCTATGGCGCCCTCCGGGCACATGGCAGATATTGGGGAGGATCAGCATCACCGCCGTTGCGCTACCTGACGTCGGGCGGCCGTCGCCACCAGGTATGGCTGCGTGGACGGGGGTCCGGAGCCTGACACCGACTGAAGACAGGGGGAGGGTTGATCCAAATCCTGCTCGGACAGGAAGCACGGGTGTGGCGCCAGGCGCTCGCCGCCGTGTTGACCAGGGAGAACGACCTGGAGGTGGTAGGGGAGCTGGACCAGACCGACGACGTGCCGGTCATGGCGGCGCGAAGACGGCCGGACGCGGTGGTGCTCGATCATGCGCTGCCCGGATCGCTCACCGTTCCTGACGTGTGCGAGAAGCTCGGCGCCTCCGCGCCGAGCTGTTCCGTCCTGGTCCTGTTGGACCGGCGCGGCGGCGCGCTGAGCGGCATCCTCGCCCGGTGGGCGCCGCGGGTCGGCATCCTCACCACCGACGCGACCCCGCGGCAGCTTGTCGACAGTGTCCGTCAGCTGATACGGGGTGAGCCGGTCCTCGACGCCAAGGCGGCGGTGGCAGCGCTGAAGGCCCGCGAGAACCCGCTGACCGAGCGCGAACGGGAGGTGCTCCGGCTGGCCGCCGACGGTGCGCCGGCGAAAGAGATCGCGACCGAGCTCTTCCTGACCACCGGCACCGTCCGCAACTACCTCTCCCGGGTCATCGCGAAGACCGGCGCGCGTACCAGGATCGAGGCGATCCGGATCGCGCAGGAGCGGGGGTGGACCTGATCACTGGAGGTCACCAGCGCCGGCCGGCCCAGCGCCCGAACGGTTCCCGGTGTGTTGGTGAGCCGACCAGCGGGGCGCGTTGGTGAGCCGACCAGCGGGGCGCGTTGGTGAGCCGACCAGCGGGGCGCGTTGGTGAGCCGACCAGCGGGGCGTAGTGGTCACCGGTGGCGGCACCGACGCCGTCCCGGACGGGGGTGCGGTGGGCGTGCGGCGCCGAACCCGTTCAGCGGGCGATGACGACCAGGGTGCCACCCCGCCCGGCGAACGGCAGAGTCGAGCCGGTCCGCTCGGTGTGGTGACGGCCCGGCCGAGCCGCTCGGCTCAGCTCAGTGACCGTCCGGCGCTCCGGCGACCCATCGGCGGCTGTGACTGCCGCCGGTGGGCACTACGGTCGGGCGAAAGAAGGCGCAAACAGGGCATTAGGGAGCGCCACGGACGGGAACCACCACGTCGTGCCCGCCGCCCACGGTGCCCGGGACGAAACGAGGTGCACCGTGCGGCTGCCATCAGCGCTGGACCATCGACACACGATCGCCCCACCGGGCTACAGCCGCTGGCTGATCCCGCCCGCGGCGCTGTCGGTGCACCTGTGCATCGGCCAGGCGTACGCGACGAGCGTCTACAAGAACTCGCTGCTGGCGCACTTCCACGCCAGCCAGACCGCGATCGGGATCATCTTCAGTATCGCGATCGTGATGCTCGGCCTGTCGGCGGCCTTCGGGGGAACCTGGGTCGAGGCCAACGGCCCGCGCAAGGCCATGTTCGTGTCGGCCTGCTTCTGGGCGGCGGGTTTCGGGGTCGGCGCCATCGGCATCGCCACCAGGCAGCTGTGGTTGCTCTACTTCGGGTACGGCTTCCTCGGCGGAATCGGGTTGGGCATCGGGTACATCTCGCCGGTGTCGACGTTGATGAAATGGTTCCCGGACCGTCCCGGCCTGGCGACCGGGCTGGCCATCATGGGCTTCGGCGGTGGCGCGCTCGTCGCAAGTCCGCTGTCGCGGCAGTTGCTCACCTTCTACGATCCCGCGTACGACCCGGCCGACGCTGGATCGGTCGCGTCCGGCAGCGCACTGGTCTGGCTGTTCGTGACGCTGGGCGTCGGCTACTTCATCATCATGATGTTCGGCGTGTTCAACGTCCGGGTCCCGGCACCGGGCTGGCGCCCCGCCGGGTACGACCCGACAGCGGTCGCGGCCCAACCCCTGGTCACCACGGCCGACGTCTCCGCCGCGAACGCCCTGCGCAGCCGCTCGTTCTGGCTGCTGTGGATCGTGCTGTTCTGCAACGTCACCGCCGGGATCGGCATCCTCGAGCAGGCCAGCCCGATGATCCAGGACTTCTTCCGTACCGAGGGGGTCTCGACCGTGTCGGTGGCGGCCGCGGGCGGCTTCGTCGGGCTGCTGTCACTGTTCAACATGGCCGGCCGGTTCGCCTGGTCGACCACGTCGGACCTCACCGGCCGCAAGCCCGTCTACCTGCTCTACCTCGGTGGTGGAATGGTGCTGTACACGCTGCTCGCGTCCGTGGGGCACGTCGCGACGGCGCTGTTCGTCGCGCTCGCCGGGCTGATCCTGTCGTTCTACGGCGGCGGCTTCGCGACCATCCCGGCGTACCTGCGCGACCTGTTCGGTACCTACCAGGTCGGCGCGATCCACGGCCGCCTGCTCACCGCGTGGTCGGCGGCCGGTGTCGCGGGTCCATTGATCATCAATGGCTTCCTGGACGCGCAGGGCAAGCCCGGCACGCTCACCTGGACGGCGTACCGGCCGGCGCTGTTCACCATGGTCGGCGTCCTGGCTGTCGGATTCGTAGCCAACCTGCTGGTCCGGCCGGTGCCCGAGCACCTGCACCACCAACCGGCGCCGGCAACCGTCGGCACCCCCGGCGCGGACACCGCCGGCACGGATACCCCCGGCACGGACATCCCCGTCGCTTCCGAGAAAGGTACGTCGCGATGAGTGACCCATCGGGTGACCGGTCGGCCCGGCTCTGGCTGTCCTGGCTGTTGGTCGTGGTGCTGCTCGGGTACGGAGTGGCGCAGACCGCCGTAACCGCAGCCAAGCTTTTCTCTGGCTGAACCGTACTCTGGCTGAGCTGCTCTGGGTGAGCTGCTCTCCGGCTGAGCGGGGCTGATCACGGCCGGCCCGGTCAGCCCCGCTCCCGGTGCGGCGCGGCGGGTTCATGACCCGGTCAGGGCCGCCAGGATCTGGTGTTCGGCATCGCGCAGGTAGTTGTCGAGTTCGCGGCAGGCCTCATCGACCGCACCGGTGGTGATCAGTTCGGTCATCCGCCGGTTGCGCGCGACGTACGGCTCGTGCAGCGTCCGGGCAGAGTCGATGACCGCGAACGCCAACCGCAGTTCGGCGAAGAGTTGGTCGAACAGGCGGGTCACCCGGCTGCTGCCGCAGGCGTCGACCAGCGCCCGGTGGAAGGCGATGTCGGCCGTACCCACCGACGCCCAGTCCTCGGCGGCCGCGGCCGCCTCCGCCTCACGCACGATGCCGTCGAGTGCCCGGATCGCGTCACCTCGGCCGGCGCTGGCCCGCAGCCCGAGCGGCTCGAGCAGCCGCCGGGTCCGGTAGATGTCCGAGACGTCGTCGGCGGTCACCTCGCGCACGAATACGCCGCGGTGCAGGGCGTGCTCCACCAGCCCCTCTCGGGAGAGCGCGCGGAACGCCTCCCGGACGGTGTTGCGGGACACGCCGAGCGCGGCGGCGACGGCTTCCTCGCGCAGTTGTGCACCCGGGTGGATCCGACCCTCGGTGATGTGCCGGCGGATGGCGTCGGCGGCCTGCTCCGACGTGCTGGACCGCGCGTGCAGCGCCTCGAGGCCGGCCAGCGCGTCTGCCGAGGAGTGCGCGGCTGCTGATCTCACGGTGCCACCTCTCGTCGCCGCTGGTGCGAGCCCTCCGGGCTGGTCCGCTGACGAGGCGGGGGTTGCCGACGAGACGGAGCTGATGCGGGTCAGTCGACGGGCCGGATCCCGTTGGCGATGCCGGGTCCGTTGATGGTGCCGGATTTTCTGATGATGCATAGCGTACCGGATGTAGGGATCGACCCCTTGCCGGATTGTTGAACAATTCCTACTCTCGGGAGTACGCGACGGCTCCCGCCGCCTCCAGCCTCCGGTGGGCATCCACCCGTCAGCCCCCGGCGCCCGCAGCACCTCGGGGTCCTGCAGCACCTCGGGGTCCTGCAGCACCTCGATTCGCGCCATCTCGATACCGCACCACCTCGGTCCCATGCACCACCTCGGTCCCACGCACCACATTGGCCCCTCGCCCCGCCTCGGCCCGCCACCACATCGATGTCGTGGCGACCAGCCGGTACGAGTTTGTCCCTGCGGCCGGAAGGACCAACGCGATGAACCGCATCTCCGCCCACGCCGGCTCGCTGAAGCGGGTCGTCGTCGCCAGCCTCGTCGGCACCTCCCTGGAGTGGTACGACTTCTTCCTGTACGGATCGGCCGCGGCGCTGGTCTTCAACAAGCTGTTCTTTCCCACCTTCGAGCCCCTGGTCGGCACCCTGCTCGCCTTCACCACGTACGCGGTCGGCTTCGTGGCGCGCCCGATCGGCGGCGCGGTCGCCGGCCACTACGGAGACCGGCTCGGCCGCAAGAACGTGCTGGTCGCGACGCTGTTGCTGATGGGCGCCGCGACATTCGGAGTCGGCGTGCTCCCGACGTACGATTCGGTCGGGGTGACCGCCCCGATCGCCCTGGTCACGCTGCGGTTCCTGCAGGGGCTTGGACTCGGCGGTGAGTGGGGCGGGGCGGTGCTCATGTCGCTGGAGCACGGGCCCGCCGATCGCCGGGGTCTCGCCGCCAGTTGGCCGCAGGTCGGCGTTCCGATGGGGAACCTGCTGGCGTCGGCCGTGCTGTGGCTGATGAGCTGGCTGCTCTCCGACGGCGCCTTCCTGTCGTGGGGTTGGCGGGTGCCGTTCCTGCTGTCGGGCGCCCTGATCGCGGTGGGCCTGTGGATCCGGCTGGGTATCGCCGAGTCACCCCTGTTCACCGAGATCGACCGGGCCGGCGTGAAGGCCCGGCTGCCGATCGTCGACGTCTTCCGCCAGCATCCCCGGGAACTGCTGGTGGCCGTCGGTGCCCGGATCGGCACCGACGTCGCCTTCTACACGTTCTCGCTGTTCATCCTGGCGTACGTGACCGGGACGCTGGGCCTGCCGCGGAGCACGGCGCTCACCGCGGTGCTCGTCGGCTCCGCCTGCCAGCTCGTCCTGATCCCGCTGTTCGGTGCGTTGTCGGACCGGCTCGGCCGGCGGCCGGTGTATCTCGCCGGCGCGATCGGCGCGGCGCTGTGGGTCTTCGCGTTCTTCGCGCTGCTCGACGCCCGCTCGTTCCCGGCGATCCTGCTCGCCGCCGTGGTGGCACTGGCCTGCCACGCCGCCATGTACGGGCCGCAGGCCGCGTTCGTCGCCGAGTTGTTCAGTACCCGGCTGCGCTACAGCGGGGCGTCGCTCGGGTACCAGATCGCCGGGGTCCTCGGTGGGGCGCTCGCGCCGATCATCTCGCTCGCGCTCCTGCGCGGGTACCACACACCGCTCGCGGTATCCCTGTACGTGGTCGCGGCACTGCTCGTCACCGTCGTGGCCCTCGCGTTCGCGCCCGAGACCCGTGGCGCGGACCTGCACTCCGTCGACCAACTGCGCGAAACGGTGGTCCGGTCATGACCAACCCGGCTTTCAACGGCTCAGCCTTCAACGGCTCGGCTTTCAACGGCTCGGCCTTCAACGGCTCGGCCTTCAACGGCGTCGCCTTCGACGTCGCGGCGTACCGCGGCTGGTCTCTCGACGAATCCGTCACGGGCAATGCGGTTACCGGTACCTCGGCCAGGAATACTTCAGTCATGAACAGCGCAGCAGCCGTCAACCCGCCCGTCGTCGACCTCAACAGCGACCTGGGCGAGGGCTTCGGCGCCTGGACGCTCGGCGACGACGACGTCCTGCTGGAGATCGTCACCAGCGCCAACGTGGCCTGCGGATTCCACGCCGGAGACCCGTCGATCATGCGCCGGGTCTGCTCCCGGGCGGTCGAGCGGGGCGTGGCCATCGGTGCCCAGGTCGGGTACCGGGACCTGGCCGGGTTCGGTCGCCGGGCGATCGCCGTCGACCCGGCCGAACTCACCGACGAGGTGCTCTATCAGCTCGGCGCGCTCGACGGTATCGCGGGCGCCGAGGGCGGCCGGGTGTCGTACCTCAAGCCGCACGGCGCGCTGTACAACACGATCGCCACCGACCACGAGCAGGCCGCGGCGGTGGTGGACGCGGTACGCCGGTACGACCCCACGATGCCCGTCCTCGGTCTGCCGGGCTCGGTGTTCCTGCGGCTGGCCGCCGAGGCGGGGTTGACCACGATCGGCGAGGCGTTCGCCGACCGGGCGTACACACCGACCGGCCTGCTGGTGCCCCGGCGGGCCCCCGGCTCCGTCCTGCACGACGCCGACGTCATCGCCGAACGGTGCGTCCAGATGGTCACCACCGGTACGGTCCCGGCGGTGGACGGTACGTCGGTATCGGTCGCGGCCCGGTCCATCTGCGTGCACGGTGACACGCCCGGTGCGGTGGCCATCGCGCGGCGGGTCCGGGAACGGCTCGTCAAGGCCGGCGTCGCGATCCGGCGCTTCATCGGGGAGGACTGAAGCTCCCGGTGGATCGCCGGGGTCAGGCTCCCGGCGGATCGCCGGGGCTCCGCGGAGCGGGGGACCCACTGCGGGGCATCGAACCGTCCGAGGCATGATCGCTTCAGGTGCCAGGGCGGCCGGGTAGGCTGGTCAATCCGGAATGGTCACAACAGAAGGCCGCCCCACGACGCGGAAGAGGGGTGCGCACATGGGTTCGACAGGTCCCGTCGCGATCGTCGGGGGACGGGTGGTCCCGATCGAGGGCGACCCGATCGAGCGGGGTGTCGTTGTGATCGAGGACGGCCGGATCTCGGCGGTCGGTGGTCCCGACCTGACCGTCCCGGAAGGCGCGACCACCGTGTCCGCCGAGGGCGCCTGGGTGCTGCCCGGCTTCCTCGACGCGCACGCCCACGTCGGCGTCGCGGAGGAGGCCGAGGGGTGGGCCGGTCAGGACACCAACGAGATGACCGACCCCAACACGGCGCACGTGCGTGCAATCGACGCGATCAACCCGGCCGACCTCGGATTCCGGGACGCGATCAGCGGGGGCGTGCTGGCCGTCAACGTCAACCCGGGCTCGGGCAACCCGATCGGCGGCCAGACCGTCGCGCTCAAGTGCTGGGGGCGCACCGTCGATGAGATGGTGCTGCGCCACCCGAGTGGCCTGAAGTCGGCGCTGGGGGAGAACCCCAAGCGGGTGTACGGCGACCGCAAGCAGATGCCGTCCACCCGGCTGGGCACCGCGGCCGTGATCCGGGAAGCGTTCACCCAGGCGCGCAACTACATGACCCGCTGGGAGAACCAGGAGCCGGGCAAGCAGCCCGACCGGGATCTCAAGATGGAGGCGCTCGCGATGGTGCTGCGCCGCGAGATCCCGTGGCGGCAGCACTCCCACCGTGCCGACGACATCGCCACCGCCATGCGCATCGCCGAGGAGTTCGGCTACGAACTCGTCATCGACCACGGTACGGAGGCACACCTGATCGCGGATCTCATCGCCGCGGCCGGTATCCCGGTGATCATCGGCCCGCTGTTCACCACCCGGTCCAAGGTCGAACTGCGCAACCGGTCGCTGGCCAACCCGGGCCGGCTCGCCGCCGCCGGCATCACCATCGCGATCACCACAGATCACCCTGTGGTTCCGATCCACTTCCTGATCCACCAGGCGACGCTGGCGGTCAAGGAGGGCCTCGACCCGCAGACCGCGCTGCGGGCGGTGACGATCAACCCGGCGCGCATCGCCGGCGTGGCTGACCGGCTGGGCTCGATCGAGCCGGGTAAGGACGCCGACCTGTGCATCTGGTCGGGGGACCCGCTGGACGTGATGAGCCGCGTCGAGCGGGCCTACATCGCCGGCGCCGAGATCTACCGGTACGACCCGCAGCGCCGGGAGGGTGTGTTCACCGAGCCGGGAACCTGAGATCCGAGCGGGTGGCCGGTCAACGGGCAGCCGGTCAACGGGCGCTCGGTCAACGGGCGCTCGGTCAGCGGGCGCTCGGTCAGCGGGCGGACGAGCCCACCGGCGCGGGCGCCGCGGCGGCGGGCTCCGGAGCGGTCCGCCGCCGGGCCGCCCAGCGTTCGAAGATGACGCTGGCGAACGGCGGCACCGCGGCTGCCGCGCCCGTGGCGAGCCGGAGCGGACGCCACCGTTCCTGCCGGGCCAGCATGAGCAGCGTGCCGAGGTACGCGAGGAACAGCATGCCGTGGATCGGGCCGAACAGCTTCACGCCGACCGGGTTGTGCACCACCACGTACTTGAAGAACATGCCGATCAGAAGCCCCAGCCAGGAGAACGCCTCCGCGACGGCGACGGTACGGAAAGCGCGGGCGGGCGTACGGAACACGGGATCCTCCAGGTGACGGGGCCGGCGAGAAAGCGTACCCGCCACGCGCGGTAGCCCGCCCGCTCCGCCCGTTTCGCCCCTGCCCGCTCCGCCGCTCGCCCGACGCGCCGGACGCTGCACTGGTAGGAGTATCGCCGGCCGGCGTACAACCGGCCGGCGGTACTCCTACCGCTTCGATCTGGGCGGCTCGCCGTTTCGACCTGGCGGCCTGCCGTTATGCCAGGTGCGACCCGCCGCGGCCGACGCCGGCCTCCTCCGGAACCATGACCAGCTTGCCCAGTTCGTTGGCGAAGGCCTCGGCGATCGCCCGCATCTGGGCGCTCGCGCCGTCCATCTGGGTGGTGGCGCCGGAGAGCGCGGCGAGGATGCTGCGGCCCAGTGCCACCAGCCGCTCGGCCTGCTCGCGGTCGGCGTTGTAGTCGGTACCGGCACGGGCCCGGTACGCGTGGGCGGCCCGGTCGGCTTCCTGCCGGGCCCGGCCCACGATCGCCTCGGCCTGGGCGCGGGCGTCGTACTGCATCGCGCGGGCGTGTGCCTGGGCATCCGCGATCAGCCGGTCGGCGTGGGCCTGCGCCCGGGCCAGGACGGTGACCGCGTCACTGGACAACTCCCTCGCCCGGGCGGTGTCCGGGTCCAGGCCCTCGTTGCGGTAGTAGTTCTTCAGTCGATAGATCTCGTTCTGGGCCTCGGCGTAGGCGGCGGTCCACCGTTCGACCTCACCGGCCACCCGGCCGAGGAACAGATCGACCTCGTCCGGTCGGTAACCCCGGCGGCCCAACGGGGTCTCCCGGAACGACCGCCGACGGATCTGCTCGGCGGACAGCGGGATCCAAGCACGGCTCTCGCCGTGCGTGTTGTCGCCGTTGCCGGTATACCCGGTCATCGGGCTGATACCTCCTCAAGCGCGGTGACCGCCGTGGCGGTCGTGGGCCGGTAGGGATCGTCGGTGTAGTCCTCGCGTCTGATCCGCTCGGCGGGAATGCCGGCGGCGAGCAGCCGTTCGCAGGTCGCGCCCACCATCTCCGCCGACCCGCACACGTACACGTCGCGGTCGTTCCAACGACCCCGGCGCAATGCCACGTCCACGACGAGGCCCTGCTCACCGCCGTGCCAGGGGTCGTTGGACAGCGCCGGTACCACCGTCAGCCACGCCGCGCTCGCGGACATGGCCTCCAGGGCCGGGAGATCGTACAGGTCGGGCTGGGTGCGGGCGCCCACGAACAGCGCCACGTGCCGCCGCCCGCCGCCCGCCGCGATCTGGTCGACCAGCGCCTTCATCGGGGCCAGGCCGGTGCCTCCGGCGATGAGCAGCAGATCGCGGTTGGAGCCGGGCTGGAGGGTGAGCCGCTGGCCCACCGGCGCGCCCAGCTTCACCTTGTCGCCGGGCTGCAGGCCGTACACCATCGCGGTGGAGACCTGCCCACCCGGCACGGCCTTGACGTGGAACTCGATCAGGCCGTCCGGGCGGGGCACGTTGGCGGGGGAGTAGTAGCGCCACAGTCGGGGCCGGTCGGGGATCTCGATCGCGCAGGACTGCCCGGCCACGTACGGGTAGGCGAGTTCGGGCTGCAGTCGCAGCACCGCGACGTCGAACCCGCGCTGTTCGTGCTCGACCACCGACGCGGTCCAGTACGGCGGCAGTGACGCGGCCGCCTGTTCGGCCGCCTTCACCATCACCCCGGAGACCAGTTCGTAGGCGGCGGTCCAGTCGGCGGCCAGTTCGGGCGTCCATTCCTCGCGCAGGAAGTACGCGAGGGTGGCCAGCAGCGCCTCCCCGACGTGCGGGTAGTGCTCGGGCGCCACGTCGAACCGCCGGTGGTCGCGCCCCAGCCCCTCCACGAACGGCACGGCAGCCTCAACGTTGTCCACATTGGATACAATGACGCCGAGTGCGTTCACGAGACGGTCGCGCTGGGCGGACATCGACATCGGGAACATTGACCGCAGCTCGGGGTGCGCGGTGAACAGTATGGCGTAGAAGTAGCTGGGTACCGCGTCGCCGTGGCGTGCCACGAGCGCCCAGCTGCGCTGGAGTGCGGCGGAGTCCATCAGCCGACCCGGCCCGCCGGTTCGCGGATCGCACCGGAGGTGGCGACGACCTGGCTCCTGGACGCGGACAGCACCTCCCCGACCGCGTCCACGACGTCGTGCGGGGCGTGGGCGATCAGCAGCGCGGCCGTCAGGTAGTCGCCGACGAGTGCGTAGTGCTCCGTGGTGATGTGCAGCGATGCGTGCGCCTGGCGGAGGTCGCGCCCCGTGTACGCCTTGGGGCCGCCCAGCACCTGCGACAGCAGGGCGGCCATGTGTCGCTTCTGCCCTGTGAGATCGACGCCGTCAAAGTACGGCCGGAGCCGCTCGTCCTCGGTGATCAGGACGTAGAGCCGGTCGACGACGGACCGTACCGTGTCGGCGCCACCGATGCGTTCGTACATCGACCGGGCCGTGACCACCACGTCCGTAGCCGCGTTCATGTCTGTACCGTTCCTTCCCTCGGTGGTGGGGCACCGGGGCGGGTCGCGTTCCCGTCCCTGGCTGGAGAGCCGGCCGTTCGTGACTGTCGCCAGCTGCCATGGCGCCCGGTGGGCCAGGCGGAGCATGTGCGTGACGTGTGGCGTGCGCCGTCGTGTGGCACCGCCTGCATCAATTCCCATCGCACCGTAGCGGCCTGGCGACGCACGAGGGACCCCTTCGTGCGTAGAACTCAAAAATTAACAATGCCCCAGCCCCTTGAGGTGCGACATAAACGGCCAGTCGCCGTAATCGGGCGGCCGGGTCGCACAAATGCGCATGCGATGTGGATTGAAGCGCATTGGCCAGCGACAAAGCGAAATGGCGGAAACTTCCGTTCGTCCACTCTAGACACAAGCGGAAATTGCGGGGAAGGATGGCGTTTTCCGGCTCGTCCCGGCCCCGGCGCCGGGGCCGGGACGAGCCGGGTCGATCAGGTCAGCGGATCGATCACGCCAGCGGTCCGGTCAGGACGGCGGTCCGTTCAGGACAGCCGACCGATCAGGACAGCCGACCGATCAGGACAGTGACAGTGCGGCGAGCGCCGCGTTGACGATGCTTCCCGGCACCAGGTCGTGTAGTTCGTACAGTTCGTGCACGCTGCCGGACTGGCCGAACTGGTCGACGCCGAGCGGTACGCACGGCACCCCGAGTGCCGAGCCCAGCCACGCCATGGCGTGCGAGGCGGCGTCGTGGACGGTGACGATGGGCGCCCGGTCGGCGAACGCGGTACGCAGCGCGCCGGGGATGCTCGGCGCGGTGGCCGTCCGGATACCCTGGCGCAGGGTGCGCTGCCAGGCGCTGTAGAGCCGGTCGAGGGACGTCACGTCGACGACGTGCGCGGCGATCCCCTCCTCGGCCAGTTCGCCCGCCGCGGTGATGACCTCCGGAAGTACCGCGCCGGACGCCGCCAGGTACACCACGGGCGCGCCGGCCTGCTTCAGTTCCGGCCGCGCGTGGTGGGCGTCGACCAGCCGGTACGCTCCGGCGAGCACCTGGCGGCGCAGGACGGCGTCGCCGACGCGGGCCCGGGCCGCCTCGAACGGCGCCTGGTCGAGCGGGCGGGTGGTCAGCCGGAAGTAGTACGCGCCGTCCTCGGCCGGTACCGCGGTCGCGGTGGCCGCCGGGCCGGCGGCGATGCGGCCCAGCGCGTCGCAGAGCAGCCAGTCCAGGGCGGTGGCGTAAGCCGGTTCGACGAACGTCACGCCGGGCAGTTCCAGGCCGACCGACGCGGTGATCGTCGACTGGTGGGCGCCGCCCTCCGGGGCAAGGGTGACGCCCGACGGGGTGCCGGCGACGACGAACCGCGACGCCGAGTACGTGCCGTACAGGAACGCGTCGAGGCCGCGCAGCACGAACGGGTCGTACACGGTGCCCACCGGCAGCAGCGGCTGGCCGGACAGGTCCCAGGACAGTCCCAGCTGGCCCAGCAGTCCGAACAGGTTCATCTCCGAGATGCCCAGCTCGATGTGCTGGCCGGTCGGTCCCTCGGCCCAGCGCAGCATCCGGTCGGCGTGCCACGACCGGCGCTCGGTCGGTGCGAACACGCCGGTCTTGTTGATGAAGCCGGCGAGGTTGGTCGAGGTGGCGACGTCCGGCGCGGTGGTCACCAGGTACGGCGCGACCTGCTCGTCGCGGGCCAGGTCGACCAGGACCCGGCCGAACACCTCCTGGGTGGACACCGGCTTGGCGGCGCGGACGTTCGTGCTCTCCGGTACCGAGATCGCCAGCGCCTGCCCGCGCGGGGGCCGGGCCAGCGCCTCCCGGCGCGTGTTGGCCCAGATGCCGGCCGGCGCCGCCGGGTCGAGCCGGTCCCACTCGGTGTCGCGGTCGAGGCCGGACTCCGTGCGCAGCGCGTCGATCTGCGCGGGCGTCAGCAGCGCCGAGTGGTTGCGCGGGTTACCGGCGATGGGCAGGCCCCACCCCTTGACGGTGTACGCGAACACCACGCTCGGCCGGTCGGTGACCGCGTCGCACCGCGCGTACGCGTCGAGCATCGCGGCCAGGTCGTGCCCGCCCAGGTCGGTCACCAGCGGGCCCAGTTCGGCGTCGGGGACGTCCGCCACGAACGCCTCGACCTCGGCCGGGGCGCCGTCCAGGAACCGCTTGCGCAGCGCCTCGCCGGTCAGCCCGAACAGTGACTGGTACTGCTCGTTGGGCATCGCGTCGATCCAGGCGCGCAGGTGGTCGCCCCCGGGCCGGGCGTACGCCGCCTGCAGCAGCCGGCCGTACTTGACCTCGACCACGTGCCAGCCGGCAGCCTCGAACTGCCCGCGCCACTGGGCGATGCGTACCCCCGGCACGACCCGGTCCAGCGACTGTCGGTTGAAGTCGACCAGCCACATCACGTTGCCCAGCCCGGTCGTTGCCGGGTCGGCGACCGCCTCCCAGATGTTGCCCTCGTCGAGTTCGGCGTCGCCGAGCAGGGCGATGAACCGCGACCGCGGCCGCTCACCGAAGTGCGCGTCGACGTAGCGGCGGGTCACCGCGGCGAACAGCGGCGCCGCCGCGCCCAGCCCCACCGATCCGGTCGAGAAGTCCACCTCGTCGGGGTCCTTGGTCCGCGACGGGTACGACTGCAGCCCACCGCGGGCCCGCAGCCGCGGCAGGTACGACCGGTCCAGGTTGCCCAGCAGGTACTGGATGGCGTGGAACACCGGTGACGCGTGCGGCTTGACCGACACCCGGTCGTCGGCGTCCAGGTGCGCGAACCACAGCGCGGTCATCGCGGTCACCAGCGAGGCGCTGGAGGCCTGGTGGCCACCGACCTTCACGCCGTCGCCGGTGGCGCGGTCGTGGTTGGCGGCGTCCACGATCCGGGTGGAGAGCCACAGCACCCGCCGCTGGATCTGGTCGAGCACGTCAAGGTCGGTGACGGCGAGGTCGGTGACGGCGAGGTCGGGGGCGTGAGCGTCGTCGGTCACGGCGGTCCTTCCGGGGCTGGTCAGTGGGTCAGCCGACCGGTCTGGCCGGCTGACCGGTCTGGTCAGTGCCTCCGCTGACCGGTCTGATCAGCGGAACAGCGCACTGTAACCGTTGAGGGCGGGCTGGCCACCGAGGTGGGCGTACAGCACGTTCGACGACCGCTCGATCTCGCCGCGGGCGACGAGGTCCACCAGCCCGGCCATCGACTTTCCCTCGTACACCGGGTCGGTGATCATGCCCTCCAGCCGCGCGGCCAGCCGCATCGCCTCCAGGGTCTGCTCGTCGGGGATGCCGTACACCCCGGCGTGGTAGCGCTCGTCCAATTCCACCTCGTCGGGGCGCAGGTCCCGGTCGAGGCCGAGCAGCCCCGCGGTCGCTCTCGCGATCCGGGTGATCTGGGCGTGGGTCTCGGCCGGTTTCGCCGAGGCGTCGATGCCGATCACCCGCCGGGGGCGGCCACCCGGTCGCGCCTGCGGACCCCAGCCGGCCTCGAGTTCCGCCGCGAAGCCCGCGACCATCCCGGCCTGGGTGCTGCCGGTGACCGAGCAGACCACGACGGTGTCGAAGAAGACGCCCAGTTCGCGCTCCTGCTGGGCGACCTCGCGGGCCCAGTTGGCGAAACCGAGGCCGCCGAGCGGGTGGTCGGACGCGCCGGCCGGGATCGGGTACGGCTTCCCGCCGCGCTCCTCGATCTCGGCGAGGGTGGCCTCCCAGCTCTCCTTGAACCCGATACCGAACTCGGCCTGCACCAGCCGTACGTCAGCCCCCATGAGCCTGCTGAGCAGGATGTTGCCGACCCGGTCGTAGACCGCGTCCGGCCAGTCCACCCATGACTCCTGGACCAGTACGCAGCTCAGGCCGAGCCGGGCCGCCACCGCCGCGACGGCGCGGGTGTGGTTGGACTGCACACCGCCGATCGACACCAGCGTGTCGCACCCTTTGGCCAGGGCGTCGGCGGCCAGGTACTCCAACTTGCGGACCTTGTTGCCGCCGAAGGCGAGTCCGGAGTTGCAGTCCTCGCGCTTGGCCCACAGCCGCGCCCCGCCGAGGTGCGCGGTGAGGCGGTCCAGCGGGTGGACCGGCGACGGCCCGAACAGCAGTGGTTGGCGGGCGTGGTCGGACAGGGTCATGGTGTGCTCCGTTCAGTCGTGCGACCGCGGCGAGGGGGGAGAGACCTACGGCTGGGCCGTGAATGCGGCCTCGATGAGCCGTTCCAGCGAGGCCCAGTTGGCGTGCACCAGCCGGGCCGCCCGGTCCTGATCGCCGTCCGCGCAGGCCTGCGCGAGCTGTTCGTGTACGTCGACCGACTCCCGCCCGGGCAGTGAGGCGAAGCGGAGGCGTTCGAGGCGGCGGATCCGGGGCGTGAGCCGGTCCAGGGTCGCGGTGAGCGTGCGGTTGTCGGCGGCGTCGAGGTAGACGCCGTGTACGTCGTCGTCGGCGGCGAGGGCGGCCTCGACGTCACCGGCGTCGAGCGCGGCGGCGAAGGCCGCGTTCGAGGTACGCATCCGCGCCACGTCCGCCGGGGTCATCCGGGCGACGGCCGTCGTGACCGCGAGGACGTGCAGCGCGCGGAGCATGACGAACGCCTCCTCGCAGTCGCGCTGGTTCAGCGGCGTGACCCGGGTGTAGGCGTTCGGCTTGGACTCCACGAGCCCCTCGTCGGCGAGCCGGGCGAGCGCCTCCCGTACCGGCGTGCGGGACAGCCCGACAGCGGCGGCGAGTTCCCCGTCACGCACCACCTGACCGGGCTGGAGGTCGCCGTTGACGATCGCGGCGAGCAGCACGTCGTACGCCTCGTCGCGGAGCAGTCGGCGAGGCACGGAGGGCAATTGCATGTGATATATTAATTCACCCCGGCGGCCGTTCCGTCAAGGGCCGGGCACGATCGGTGCCGTCCGTCAGGGTCGGTGTTCGCCGGGCCGGTGTTGCCGGTCGCGTGGTGTCGGGCCATGCTGTCGGCCCGTTCCGTCGGTACCGGCGCCTCCGGTACCCGCGCCTCCGGTACGGGTCAGTCGGCTTCGCCGACCAGGCCCCGCAGGCGTGCCGCGCGGGAGCTGATCTCGGTCGCCGCCCGCTGTACGGTCTCCGCCGCCTCGGCCGAGGACTGTACGGACGTCGCCATCGAGCGGATACCGCCGGACATCTCCGCCGTGGTCGCCGTCTGCTCCTCGACCGCGCTGGCGATCAGCGTCTGCTGCTCGGCGATCGAGCTGATCAGTTCGACGATGCCGCCGATCGCCGCGGCCGCCTGTGCGCTCTCGGTCTGGATCGCCTCGATCATCGTGGTGATCTGGTCGGTCGCCTCGGACGTACGGGCCGCCAGGTCCTTGACCTCACCGGCGACGACGGCGAAGCCCTTGCCTGCCTCACCGGCCCGGGCCGCCTCGATCGTGGCGTTGAGGGCGAGCAGCTTGGTCTGCTCGGCGATACCCGTGATCAGCTTGGTGATGGCGCCGATGTTCTCGCTGGACTCCTGGAGCCTGTTCATGCTGCGGGTGGTGGCCTCGGCGGAAGTGACCGCGCTCGACGTGCTCGTCGAGGCGGCGTTCACCCGGCCGGCGATCTCCTGAATGCTCCCGGTCATCTCCGCCGAACCCCGCGAGAGCATGTCGGCCTGGCCGGCGGTCTGGCCGGCGGCCTGCGTCAGCCGGTCGCCGAGGGCGGTGAGGGAGGCGGCCTCCGCCGACAGTTCCGCTGAGAGCTCCCGGGTCACGTCGGACCTGGTCCGCTCCTGCAGGACGTCGCGCCACGTGACCACGTACCCGCCGGGTACGGCGTTGATGACCACTTCCGCCATCACCCGGTCGGAGCCGGTACCGGCCTCGAACGTACCGGTGACCGGGAAGCTCCGGGCGCTTCCGATGATCTCCTTGAGGGTCTTGCGCAGCAGTTCCAGCGCCTGGGCTCCCTGCCTGCCCGCCACCGATTGCGCCATGGCGGTGGCCGCGTCGTTGCGGAGCACGATCTCGCCCGCGTGGTCGACGACCATCAGCACCGCGGGCGCGGCGGTCAGCAGGTCCAGCAGCGAGTCGGCGGAACCGACCAACGGGTGTCGTCGCGCCGCGCGGCGGCCGAGGTGCCGAGTGCCACTCACGTACATCCTCCAGGTCCGGTTGATCTCCATGTCGGCCGGTCGCCAGGCGACCTGAGCGAACTCCCGGGCCGGGGTGATGGTCACCGGAGGTTTTCGGATGCGGTGAAGGCCGAACGGGGATGCGGTGAAGACCGAACGGGTAAGTCCGTCGGGTTGGGGACGAAGCGCGGGCCGGCCGAGCGCGGGTAGCCGGCGACCTCCGGTCGCCTGCCGGGCCCACGCCGGTCCGGCACGGTGACCACCGCCGGAGGTGGTCTAATGCGGTGAAGGTGGACTTTCGGCGGTCGGGTCCCGGCCAACGGTCAGGCCCCGGCCCGTGGTCAGCCGGTAGAGGATCAGGCCCCGGTCCGGCGGTCAGTCGGAGTCGTGGCGACAGGATGGAGACAGCATGAGTCAGCAGGTACAGGGAATCGTCTCGAAGGCCAAGGGTGCGCCGGTCGAAGTCGCCACGATCGTCGTGCCGGATCCGGGGCCGGGGGAGGCCGTCGTCCGGGTACAGGCGTGCGGGGTGTGCCACACCGACCTGCACTACCGTGAGGGCGGCATCACCGACGAGTACCCGTTCCTGCTCGGTCACGAGGCCGCGGGCATCGTGGAGCAGGTCGGTGAGGGGGTCACCGAGGTCGCACCCGGCGATTTCGTCGTACTCAACTGGCGCGCGGTCTGCGGGCAGTGCCGTGCCTGCCGCCGCGGCCAGCCCTGGTACTGCTTCAACACCCACAACGCCGCCCAGAAGATGACCCTGACCGACGGCACGCCGTTGACGCCGGCCCTGGGCATCGGGGCGTTCGCCGAGAAGACCCTGGTTCACGCCGGCCAGTGCACCAAGGTCAATCCGGCCGCCCGGCCGGCGGCGGTGGGCCTGCTGGGCTGTGGCGTGATGGCGGGCCTCGGCGCGGCGACCAACACCGCGCAGGTGGGTCGCGGCGAGTCGGTCGCGGTCATCGGCTGCGGCGGGGTCGGTGACGCGGCGATCGCCGGCGCCGCTCTCGCCGGCGCGACGACGATCATCGCGGTGGACGTGGATCCCCGCAAACTCGAGTGGGCCAAGGGCTTCGGCGCCACCCACACCGTGAACTCCCGCGAGACCGACCCGGTCGAGGCGATCCGGGAGCTGACCGGCGGCAACGGCGCCGACGTCGTGATCGAGGCGGTGGGCCGCCCGGAGACGTACAAGCAGGCGTTCTACGCCCGGGACCTGGCCGGCCGGGTCGTCCTGGTCGGCGTACCCACCCCCGACATGAACATCGAACTGCCGCTGCTCGACGTGTTCGGTCGCGGTGGCGCGCTCAAGTCCAGCTGGTACGGCGACTGCCTGCCCAGCCGCGACTTCCCGGCGCTGACCGAGCTGTACCTGCAGGGGCGGCTGGACCTGGACGCCTTCGTCAGCGAGGAGATCAGGCTCGACCAGGTCGAGGAGGCGTTCGCCAAGATGCACCACGGCGACGTGCTGCGCTCGGTGGTGGTCTTCTGATGGCGGCGCGTATCGACCACACGGTCACCTCGGGGACCTTCTCACTCGACGGGCAGACCTTCGACGTCGACAACAACGTGTGGGTGCTCGGCGACGACGCCGAGTGCGTCGTCATCGACGCCCCGCACGACGTCGACACGATCCTGCGTACGGTCGGTGGCCGGCGGGTGACCGCCATCCTGGCCACCCACGCGCACGACGACCACGTCCGGGTGGCGCCGGCACTGGCCGCGGCGACCGGCGCGCCGGTGCTGCTGCACCCCGACGACCGGGTGCTGTGGGACCTCGTGCACCCCGGTAGCGCTCCCGACGGTGACCTGCACGACGGGCAGCGCATCGAGGTGGCCGGTACGGCCCTGACCGTCCTGCACACACCCGGGCACAGTCCGGGCGCCAGCTGCTTCCACGCACCGGAGCTCGGCGTGGTCTTCAGCGGAGACACCCTCTTCAAGGGCGGACCCGGCGCGACCGGCCGGTCGTACAGCGACTTCGGCACCATCATCGAGTCGATCCGCAAGCGGCTGCTGACCCTGCCTCCCGAGACGGTCGTGCACACCGGACACGGCGACAGCACGACGATCGGGGCGGAGGCTCCGCACCTCGACGAGTGGATCGCGCGCGGGCACTGACGGCACGGACCCGGCCGCCGGGTGGCGGACCGGTCGTCGGCCGGCGGTCGGTGGTCCGCCGGCGGTCGGGACGGCGCGCGGCACTGAGGCGGGTGCTGGCGCGGGCGCTATCCGGACAGGCTGCGTACCAGGTCGTCGAGTTCGCGCATGAGGCGCCCGGTACGCTCCGCGCCGAATGCCGCCTCGACGGCGGCGTGGTGCGCGCCCGCGCGCCGATCCAGCCGGGCCACCAGGTCCCGGCCGAGATCGGACAGGTACACGGCCACTCGCCGCCGGTCGACGACGTCCTGTCGGCGGTAGACCAGCGCGTTGTCCACCAACCGGTCGACCGCCTTCGTGACGGTCGGATGCGGCATCAGTACCGCTTCCGCCAGATCGGTCATCGAGTGCCCGTGGCCGTCGCTGAGCGCCCGTAGGATGCGGGCCTGTTCCACGCTGACCCCCTCCGCGGCGAGAGCCACGGCCAGTCCCCGGTTGACCTGCTGCTCCGCCTCGGTGAGCAGGTACGCGAGGTGCGCGCGCAGCTTCGGCGCGGAGGAGCCCGGCATTACTGTCCGTCCCTGCGTGTCGGCCAACCCTGCCCCCTCCGCGCGGGCCCGCTTTCCCGCCGTGCGTCCGCGGCGGGGCCCGCTTTCCGCCGTGCATCCGCCGCGACTCGCTTCCCGCCGTGCGTCCGCCGCTTTGCCGCGCGCTTGGAAACGAAGATACTCGATGTCGTGGCCGAGGACGTCACACTCATCACCGACCTGTTGGAGGCTCGGCTGCTCGCGCCGGAGCCGCACCGGGCGACCCGGGTCGGTGTCGTCGTACCCACCTCCGGCACCCTCGGCATGCTCGCCCCCGCCGCGTTGAACTGCGCGTCGCTGGCCGCGGCGGAGCTCAACGCCGCCGGTGGGATCCTCGGCCGCCCGGTGGAGCTCGTCGTCATCGACGGCGGCAGGTCGCCGGCGGCGGTGGCGGCCGACGTGGCCGACCTGGTACATGTCGGTGCGGTCGCGGCGGTGGTGGGCACGCACGCCAGTGACGTGCGGATCGCGACGGTACGGGCCATCGACGCCGCGGTACCGTACGTCTACACCCCGCCCTACGAGGGCGGTGCGCACAAGCCCGGGTTGTACCTGCTCGGCGAGACGCCGGCCCGGCAACTGCGTCCGGCTCTCGACTGGCTGGTCGACCGGCGGCGGGCCCGGCGCTGGTACCTCCTGGGCAACGACTACGTCTGGCCCCGCCGGCTGCACGCGGCCGCCCGCGGTTACCTGCGCCGGGTCGGCGCAGAGGTGGTCAGCGAGCGGTACGTCCCGCGCGGCGTCACCGATCCGGACCCGCTGGTGCAGGCGGTGGGCACCGCCCGGGTGGACGCCGTCCTGCTCACGCTGGTCGGCAGCGACCTGGTGACGTTCAACCGGGCGTTCGCCGCGAGCCGGTGGAGCGCCGCGGTCCTGCGGCTGTGCGGGGCGCTGGACGAGAACGGGCTGGTCGGGGCCGGCGGGGACGACAGCGGTGAACTGTACGCGGCGATGGGCTACTTCGCGGCCGTGGCGACCGAGCCGAGCGTGGCGTTCGCGGAGCGCTACACCGCCCGGTTCGGCCCGCACGCTCCGGTGCTCAACGGGTACGGTGAGGGCTGCTACGGCGGGGTGCGGCTGCTGGCCGCCCTCGCCGACCGGGCCGGAACGCTCGGTACGCCGGCCCTCGACGCCGTCGCGGACGGCACGACCGTCGCCGGCGGGCGCGGCGAGTTCGTGTTGCGCAACCGGCACGCCGACCAGTCGGTGTACCTCGCCCGTGCGGACGGGCTGGACTTCGACGTGATCGCGGAGTTCTGAGCGGTTCCCGCGGTGTTCCGGTCGTCTCCGGGTGTCCGGGTGGTTCCGGGTCTCCGGGTGGTTCCCGTTGTCCCTGCCCGGGGTGTGGTCGTAGCTGGGACAGGCGCCCGACCGGCGGCAGAAGCGGGCGTTACCGCAGTTGGGTGAATGCCTGGTCGGCGTCGGCGACAGCCTCGGGGTGGACATCGCGGGCGGTTCGCCCGTCGGCGATCTTTTGCCAGTTGGTCCGGGCGAGTACCCGTTGGACCGCGAGTACCTGGGCGGCCCGCAGCCGGGCGGCAATGCCGGTACCGAGGGCCTCCGCCAGTGCCTCCTCGTCCTCCATCAGGTACTGGGTGAGCCGTCCCGCCAGGCTCGGTGTGCCGAAGACCAGCCGATGAAACGCCACCACCCCGGGATGGTCGTTGAGGCCGGTGACGGGATCGTAGCGGTCGAGACCGGCCCGGAAGTGCCGGTGCAGCGCCGTCACCGGCGAGACGCCGGGCTGGCGGTCACGGACCACGCGCGCGGCCTCACCGTTGTGGTCCGCGAACCGGTGCAGCACCAGGTCCTCCTTGGTCGCGAAGTACCGAAAGAGGGTCGGCTTGGAGACCTCGGCCGCCGCGGCGATGTCGTTGACCGAGACCTGGTCGAAGCCGTGCGCCAGGAACAGCGAGATCGCCGTGTCGGCGATGAGGTCGCGAGTTCGCGCCTTCTTGCGGGCCCGCAGCCCCGTCGGCTCGATCACCTAGTCAGCGTAACATTAATAACCAGGTTGCTTTTTTAACTCGGTAATGCTTTGGTGGGAGGGTGACTCAGACAGATGTTCTTGTGGTTGGTGCCGGCCCGACCGGCCTGACCCTCGCGTGTGATCTTGCCCGGCGTGGCGTCGCAGTGCGCATCGTCGATCGGGCGCCGGAGTTCCCGGGCGGTTCCCGCGGTAAGGGGTTGAGCCCCCGCAGCCTGGAAGTGTTCGACGACCTCGCGGTGATCGACCGGATGCTGGCCGCCGGGATCACCCACCTGCCCCATCGCAAGTACCAGGGCGCCGAGGTGGTCGCCGAGGTCGACCCCGAGGCCGGAAAGGTACCGACGCCCGACGTCCCGTACCCGACCGGCGTGCTGATCCCCCAGTGGCGGGTGGAGCAGATCCTGCGCGAACGGCTGGCCGACTTCGGCGTCGCCGTCGAACTGGGCGCCGAGCTGCGCGACGTCAGCCAGCACGCCGACGGCGTGATCGCCACGGTCGGCGAGGCCCAGATCCAGGCGCGGTACCTGGTCGGCTGCGACGGCGGCCGCAGCACCGTCCGCAAGGTGCTCGGCCTGAGCCTGCACGGCCACACGCCGGACGTCCAGCTCATGGCCGTCGGCGACGTCGAGGTCGACGGGCTCGGCCGGGACGCCTGGCACCAGTGGCTCACCGGCAACGGCGGGATCATGCTGTGTCCGCTCCCCGGCACCGACGCCTTCCAGGTGCAGGCAACACATGAACTCGACCGGGACGGTTCGCCACTGGAACCGACCCTGGAACGATTCCAGCAGACCTTCGACCGGATCGCCGGCATTCCGGGCATACGGCTGCACAATCTGGCGTGGCGCTCAAGCTACCGGGTCAACGTCCGGATGGTCGACCAACTCCGGGTGGGCCGCGTCTTCCTCGCCGGGGACGCCGCGCACGTACACCCGATCGCGGGCGGGCTCGGCATGAACACCGGGATCCAGGACGCCTACAACCTCGGCTGGAAGCTGGGCCTCGTGCTAGCCGGCAACGCCACGTCAGGCCTGCTCGACACGTACGAGGAGGAACGGCTGCCGATCGCGAGCTGGCTGCTCGACATCACCTCGGAACTGCTCGACGTCGTGCTCGACGCGATCAAGGAGAAGGGCGGTGGTGTGGACGCGGCGGCCACGTCCGAACTCAGCCAGCTCATGCTCCGGTACCCGTGGAGCCGGCTCTCCCGCCAGACCACCAGCCGACCCACCGGTCCTCGACCGGGCGACCGGGCACCGGACGCGCCGCTGCGCGACGCCGCCACCGGCACGCCGACCCGTCTCTTCGATCTCTTCCGCGGACCGCACTTCACCCTGCTCGGCCTCGGCGAACGCTGCGCCCCGGTGCTCGGCGACGTCGAAACCGACATCGTCAAGCCCTACCTTGTCGGGCCAGGCGGCCTCCTGGACGACGACGGACACGTGGCACACGCGTATGGCACCGACGCCCTGATCCTCGTCCGCCCGGACGGACACGTCGGGCTGGTCGCCCACCCAACGGAGACGGGAAGCGTTGCCGAATACCTCCGCTCCTTGTGAGGCGTTCGGGACCCACTCGGGTGTGCCAGGGCTGGAACCGGCGTCCGCTCATCGGCTTGGTGGGGATGATTCGACACGTCGCGCGGTGCATTCGATCAGCGTGGCCCTGGATCAGTGCATTCGATCAGCGTGGCGTTGGATCACGGCGGCCCTGCGTCGCCGCGGCCGGGGGCGTGGCCTCCCCACTCGCGAGGGCGGCCAGGCTGGTCACCTTGTCGTTGAGGACGTCCTCGTCGAAGCGTGGCGCGCTGCAGCCGTCTGGAATGTTGTACTGCCAGATGGTCCAGGTGCTCCAGCCCGCTGGCAGCGCCGGCCTGCTGCGACAGTCGGCGACGTCGAGAAAGTACTTCCCGAATGAGGTGTCGCTGGCGGTGCAGGGGTTCCACCAACTCGCGGCGGTGTAGATCATGGGTATCTGGCCGGTACGGGCCTGCAACCTGTCGAGGAAGGCGTGCAGCCACGAGGTGATCTGGCCCGGGGTGAGGTTGTAACAACTGTTGACGCCGCTGAACCAGGGCCATTCCATGTCCACGAACGGCGGCAACGTCCTCCCGTCGCGGGTCCACTGCATACGGTCGTAGAAGTGGTCCGCCTGCCCCACCGGGTTGCCCAGGTCGGGACGACCGAACGCGTACGCACCGACGTAGATGCCCTGGCCTTTCGCGCTGTTGTAGTCGCTGGCGAAGTACGGGTTGGTGTACGAGGTTCCCTCGGTCGCCTTGACGTAGGCGAACTTTATGCCGGATGCGGCGAGGCCGGGCCAGTCGACCGTCTTACCGCTACCGTGGTCGTGGCTTGAGACGTCGATACCGGTGACGGGGTAGCCGGCTGGCGCATCGGGCAGCGCCGTGCCACCCGACCTCGGCCTGCCGAGGGGGTGTTGCTGGACGGTGCCCGGTCGGGCGCCGCCTGGAGGGCCGCCGGCGGCGCTGGCATGGCCGCCTCCGTTGAGGATCGCGGGTGACGACGCCTCGGCCGCGGCGGGTGGCGCAGCGGTGAGGATCGCCGTAGCCGCGATGACCGCGGCGCCGTGGACAAGACTCATCCGCCGTAGGGGCAGTCTCATCATTGCTCCATGGGGTCGTAGGTCGTGTGCGATGAATGCCTTGGCTCTCCATGGCGGCAGCGTGCGAACTCTCCGGATTCGACGGCGTGCGGCAGCGCACGGTCCATGTCGGTTTGTCGGCGGGTGGCTACGAACGTCGGGTCGCCACGAACGCCGGGTGGCAACGAACGTCCGACCCCAGCCATCGCCCTGGTCGGGTCCCCGCCCGGCCACCGGGCATGGTGTCCACGGTCCAGGCACGCCATCGTCGGTCCAGGCACGCCATCGTCGTTGACATCAACCCATGTGACATCAGCCCTCGTGCCCGACGGATCCATCGGCGGTCGTGCCGGTGGATTGACGACCAGCTTGTCGTGCCGGCAACGCGGCAGGTCGCCGCGGCCCTCGCGTGGATGGAAGGACCGGTATCGATTACGTAGTAGGTGGTGGCACGGGTGGGCGTTGACCTGGCCGTCGCTCTGTTCGTGACCACGTTGTGGCACCTACCGGGCAGGTGGGTGGGTGAAGGGGACGACGTGACCGGAGTGTCTATGGGCCGGGACGAGGTTGCGGGCCGGCCGTGGCGCTACCGTTCCTGACGCACGTTCTATCGCACGCTGTTTCCGCTGTGGTACGTCCTGCACCGGGAGAACCCGGGATGGCGCTGGCTCTCCCCAGAGGACGGGGCGTGAAACCTCGGCGTATCCGAGGCCCCGGGTTCCGCCCGGGTGGTCCGTCACCGGAACCCGCGGCGAGTGTCTGCCCTACCGTTCGAGTGGGCCGTTCGCACGGTAGGGTCCGGCAGAATACCCAGATCAGAGCATGATGACCGGGTACATGTTGCCGGCCCGGGTGCCCACCGCCAACGGCCCCAGCGCCACCCGCCCAGCGGCGAACGGTTTGCTGAACAGTTGGAACCGCCGGTACGTGGTGTCGCCCTCGTAGTCGGTGAGCTGGGTGCCGCTGTCGGTCCAGGTGGCGTCCACCCACGCCGGTCGGCCGAGCCGGGTGTCGACCGCGACGACCACGGTCGCCGGGGCCGTGATGGTGAAGGCGGCCAGCGGGTCCGCCGTAGCCGTACGGGAGTCGTCGGCGGTCCGGATCCAGCGCGCGCCGAGCAGGTCCGCCGGCACGCTGGCCACCGTTGTCGTCCGGTCGCCGTACAGGCTGACGCCCGGCTGAAGGTCGGACTGGACCGACCAGTCGGCGGCGTTGTCGGGGTCGGAGACGACCAGATCGGTGACGACGAGGTCGACGCCGCCGGTGATGCTCAGGCCGGCGCGCGCGTACTGGGTGGCGGTCGGGTCCGCGCCGACGACCGTGACGGTGTACGGCCCGTTGCGGGTGTCCGGGAGGGTCGTGACCGTCAGGGTCGAGTACCCGCCGGGCCGGACCGTCGGCGGGTCGAAGCGCGCCGTCGCGCCCGGCGGCAACCCGGTCGCCGCGAGCGTCACCGGGGCCGGCCGGCCGGACGTGGCGGCGGTGCGCACCGTGTACGCCACCGCGCCGCCGGCGACCCCGGTCCGGGTTGCGGGCTCGACGCGCAGCGAGAAGTTGTCGACGGTCATGCGGCAGCCCGGCGTCGAGTCGGGGGTGCTCAACCGGAGCGCCGCGTCGCGGCCGTTTGTCAGGCAGTACCCGGCAACCGACTGGAAGCCGACATCGAACGGGCTGCCGGCGCCGCGCCGCGCGGTGACCCGGCGGAGCGTGACGTCCCGGCCGGCGTTGACGATGACGGCGGGCCGCGCATCGACGGCGGCCAGGTCGAACGAGCTGTCGTCGAACCGGACCCCGGCGACGTTGTGCAGGTAGAACCCGTACGCGGGGCGGGTGCTGAGACTGCTGGGGTTGTAGTCGCCGTTGTCGGACGGCACCACGTTGGGGTCCATGGCGGCGTGCCCGCCGGGCAGGGTCAGGTGCACGTCGTGGAAGGTCACGTCGCGGATCTCATGGCCGGGCTGGCCCCAGAGCGTGGGGCTGAAACTGCCGGCGTCGGTACCCCTGACGTTGGTGTAGTGGACGTCGCTGATACTTCCGGTGCCCGGGTCGGTGCCGCAACGCCGCCGGGTCTCGACCTTCTGGGTGATCGGCGACGCGGTGCCGGACATCGTCACGTCGTCGTAGTGGACGTCCGAGATGCGGGCGCCGTCCATCGACACCATGCCCAGGCCGGACTTCCCGGCGCCGGTGATGGTGATGTGGCTGAAACGGTAGTGGGAGAAGTCGCCGCACGTCTCGGAGCCGAACATCAAGGCGTTGCAGCAGCGCGCCGACAGGTGCGCGTTGGCGACGACGACGTTCCCGTTGGGCAGGGTCGCGCCCAGTGCCCAGTCGCTCTTGAACGCCAGCGCGTCGTCGTTCGAGGCGATGGTGATGTTGGTGATGAGCACGTTGCGGGTACTGATGATGTTCCAGCCGTCCCGGTCGCTCGCCGTGTCGATGGTCAGGCGGTCGGAGAAGACGTGGTCGCAGCCGTTGATGAGCATCGCGAAGTGCCCACCCCGACGCAGCGTCAGACCGCCACCGACGACCAGGCCGTCGCAGCGGGTCAACGAGATCAGCTTGTCGGCCTGCCCGGGCTTCGGGTTGCCGGTGATGAAGTTCCCGCCGCCATCGATGACACCGGAACCGAGGAAGCCGACGTTGCGGAGGTTGTCGCCCCAGATCATGGCGTTGTGGAAGTGACTGTGGCCGAAGTCCTGGTACCTGTCGTTGGGGTTGGGTTCCGGGGGGTCGTACCCGGTCGGCGCGCCGAGCAGGGTCGCGCCCGCGTCGAGCAGGAGCGTCACGTTGCTCATCAGGTGGATCGACGAGCCGGCGAGATAGGTACCGGGCGGGAACCGTACGATCCCGCCACCCGCGGCGTTGGCCGCCGCGATCGCCGCGTCCACGGCGGGGGAGTCGTTGGTCGTCGCGCCGCCGGTGGCGCCGAAGCTTCTGACGTCGAAGACGCGCCGGCCGCCGACCGGATCCGCCACGGTCGGGTGGGCCGAGGTTGACTGTGCCGGGGTCGACTGTGTTGGGGTCGACTGTGCCGGGGTCGACTCGTTCCACGCCGGCTTGATTCCCGCCGGCGCGACCCCTGCCGGTGCGGAGGCCGCCGCCGGCGCGGTGCCGACGGCGAGGAGTATGGCCAGCGAGGCGAGCGCCGACCTGGCGCCCCTGCGCAGTGCGGTCCCGAACACGAGGCGCCCCTTTCGCGTGTACCGATCCGGGGGTCACGCTATGGGCGGCCAAGACATCGATCAACGATGATTCCCACAGGGGGAAATCCTTATCCTGTCGGTGTCGGTGTCGGTGTCGGTGTCGGTGTCGGTGTCGGTGTCGGTGTCGGCCGGAGCCACGTTCCCGTGGTCGCCGGTAGAGTGCGGGCCGTGGCCAAAATCCATCCGGGAGCGACTCTCGTGCCGCACTTCCGCGATTTCCTGCCGGTGTGGGTGGCGCGGCAGCCGTGGTACCGGGGAACCGGCAGGCCATCGCTGTCTCCCGTCGGCTTCTTCCGGCTTGAGGACCCGGATGGCGAAGTGGGGATGGAAACGCATCTGGTTCGAGACGGGGATACGGTCTATCAGATTCCGATGACCTACCGCGGCTCGCCCCTCGCGCAGCATGCTGTGGGTGCGTCCGATCCGCTCATCGCGACGGCCGAGCACAGCGTGCTGGGAACCCGGTGGATCTACGACGGTCCAGGGGATCCGGGATGGGTGGCCGAGGTGTTGCGGTTGGTCGGCAACGGTGGGGTGACCGAGCCGGGTGGCCGACGAGGCGTCGGGCCGGCCGGGGCCCGCGGACACCTCCTCGTGTCCCGTGCTCCCGCGTTCGACGCGGTCGTCATCGACCTGCTTCGGGTGCTGACCCCCGGTCGCCCCGGCGTTCTCCCGGACGCTGTCGGTCTGATGACAGGGACCTGGTACCCGGACGGACCCGACGCGCCGGCCGTGGAGGGATGCCTCGCGGTGATCCGCGAGAAGCGCGGATGATCGTCTGATCGCGGCGGGCCCAGCGAGGTAAGGGAGATTCGCGGGGAGCGGAGTCGGGCCAGGCGGGGTAAGGGCCGGTGGAGCCGGGCCGGGCAGACGTCAGGCTGGGTCGAGCCAGTGCCGGGCGCCGATGATGATGAGGTGGAGCTGCTTGCTGGCGGCCAGGAGGATCTGGCGTTCGACCTCGGGCTGGCCGGGTGGGGTGTCCACGATCGCCGCCGCGGTCGCGATCATGTGATTGACGATCAGGCTGGTCAGGATCCGTACGTCCTCGTCGTCCCACCTGGCCAGTACCTCGGCGGCGGCACCGTCGCCGCTGAGCAGGTCGACCGCCAGTTCTTCGCCGACGAGTCGGAGTTGCTCGCGGATCGCCTGCCGGACCAGGTTCATGCCGCCGTAGCGCTCCCGCGCGATGAAGCGGAACTGCTCGCGCTGTGCACGTACCTCTCGGGCCAGTACGTCGACGGAGCGGCGGGCGATCTCCTCGCTCTCGGTCAGTCCGGCGCGTACGGCGCGTAGGGCGGTCCGCAGCCCGCCGAGTGACTGTTCGACCAGTGCGACCCCGAGGCTCTCCATGTCGGGGAAGTGCCGGTAGAAGCCGGCCGGCACGATGCCTGCGGCGCGGCTGACCTCGCGCAGACTCACCCCGCCCAGGCTCTGATGCTCCGTCAGCCGCAGGGCGGCCTGCAGCAACGCCTGCCGCGTCTGGAGCTTCCGGGTGGCGCGTGGCCCGAGAGTATGGGTCATGTCACGTAGTAAACACCTGTTCGCCGAGCGCCGAGTAGGCCAGGCTTAGTTCAGTAAACAGTTGTACGCCGAAAGGGGTCATCATGGTCGCCCTCGTGGGTGCCCTCATGGTCGGTCTCCTGGTCGTCGGCACCGCCGCGCTGAGCGGACATCCGCTGCCGATGATCGTGGTTGCCCTGGTGGTCGGCTGCGTGATCGTCGCCATCATGTGGCGGGTCCGGACGCTGGCCGAGTCGCGCTCGGTCGACGCCCCCAACGGTCGGCGCCGCTGACCGTCGTCCTTGCCGGCAGTCGTCCTTGCCGGCAGTTGTCCCCGCCGACAGGGGCGCCTGTCTCATCGGCAGCGGTCACCACTGACGAATGAAGGGAGCGCACATGAACGTCGTCAAACGCCAGGCCTACGCGAGACTCGACGATCGGGCGGCGGCGGCGCTGCTGTGCGGCGCGGTCGGACTGTTCCTGTTCAACATCGTGTTCGGGCCGATCGCGATCGTTCTGGGTGCCCTCGCCGCCCGCAGGGAGGGGACGAGTCGCCTCGGCCGGGCAGCCGCCCTGTTCGGGATCGGGCTCGGCATCGCCGACCTGGTCGTCCTCGCCGTCCTGTTGGCCAGCAAGGTCCACGGCGGTGCTCTGGACTGGTACATCGGCCACTGACCATACCGACGAATGCGACCGTACCGCGGTCGCAGTTCGGCCGCTGACGAGCGCTGGGGGGTGTTCGGATCAGCGGATCCGCTCTCCGGTCGCGGTACGGGCCGGGGTGGGCGGAGCGGTCGCGGGCGCCTCCCGGCATCGTCGCCGGCCGGGAGGCGCCCGAGACACGCGGCGCCCGAGACACGCGGCGCCCGAGACACGCGGCGCCCGAGACACGCGGCGCCCGAGACACGCGGCGCCCGAGACACGCGGCGCCCGAGACACGCGGCGCCCGAGACACGCGGCGCCCACGACACGCGGGCATCGCTGTTGCGTATCGGGATCCGGCGTCGAGATCCGGCGCGTCGTCCGCTTCATGTTGTGGCGTCAGCGGGACGGGTACCCCGGTGGTATGGCCGACAGACTGGCGGTGTACCGAGGCAAGAGGTCGGCGTCGCGCACGCCTGAACCGATACCGGCCGAGGGGCCGTTGCCCCGCGGCGACGACGACACCTTCGTCATCCAGGAGCACCACGCCCGGCGGCTGCACTGGGACTTCCGACTGGAGCACGACGGTGTCCTCGTGTCGTGGGCGCTGCCCAAAGGTCTCCCGGACGAGCCGCGCACCAACCACCTCGCCGTGCACACCGAGGACCACCCCCTGGAGTACGCGTCCTTCTCCGGCGAGATCCCGCGCGGCGAGTACGGCGGCGGCTTGGTGACGATCTGGGACCGGGGCGAGTACGAGTGTGAGAAGTGGACCGACCGCGAGGTGAAGGTGGTCCTCCACGGCGGACGCGCGCGGGGACGGTACGCGTTGATCCGCACCCACGGCGAAAACTGGCTCATCCATCGGATGGAGCCGCCGGCATCCGGGCCCACACCGGCGGTCAGGACCGCGCAGGCAGGGCCGCTGCCAGGACTGATCCGTCCCATGCTGGCGACCCTGGGTGAGCTGCCGCCACCGACCGAGGACCCGAACGTCGGGTACGAGATGAAGTGGGACGGGCTTCGTGCGGTCGTGTACATCGCCGAGGGTCGGGTACGCGTCGTGTCGCGCAACGACCGGGACGTGACCGTGGCGTATCCGGAACTGCAGGATCTCGCCGCGGCGCTGGGCCCGGTCCCGGCGGTGCTCGACGGAGAGATCGTGGCCTGCGACCCGACCGGCCGGATCTCGTTCAACGCGCTCCAGCCGCGCATGCACGTCCGGGACCGCGCGCAGATCCAGCGACTACGCGAGCGGACCCCGGTGACGTACCAGATCTTCGATCTGCTCCACCTGGGCGGCCACGACACGATCAGCCTGCCGTACGTGCAGCGCCGCGAGTTGCTGGAGGACCTGCGGCTGTCCGGGTCGCACTGGGACACCCCGGCGTACACCAGAGGTGGCGGTGCCCGGGCGCTCGCGGACTCGGCGCAGCGGCGGTTGGAAGGGATCGTGGCCAAGCGGCTCGACTCGGTCTACGAGCCGGGGCGGCGCTCGGACGCCTGGATCAAGGTCAAGCACACCAGGACCCAGGAGGTCATCATCGGAGGCTGGAGCCCGGGCCGGGGCCGGCGGGCCGGGACGATCGGCGCGCTGCTCCTGGGTATCCCGGGTCCCGACGGGTTGGAGTACGTCGGGCAGGTCGGTACCGGTTTCAATCGGGAGACGCTCGACGACCTGTACCGCGCACTGCGACCGTTGGAGCGCAAGACCTCACCGTTTGCCCGTCCGTTACCCACGCGGGACGCCAAGGACGCCCGTTGGGTCACGCCGAAGCTGGTGGGTGAGGTGCAGTTCGGTGAGTGGACCCGCGACGGGCGGCTGCGCCAGCCGACCTGGCGCGGGCTGCGCCCCGACAAGTCGCCGGACGAGGTCGTACGGGAGAGTTGATGCCCGGGCGGTTCCCGCGTGGTGGGTCGGCGGCAGTGACGCGCGGTGCCGGCGCCCGGGCGGACCGCACCCGGAGCCGGCACCGGTACCTGTCGCCGTCAGGGCTTGCGGCCGACCGCCCCCAACATCACGGCGGCCTGGGGATGACGTTCGCCGCCCTCGGGGTCGGGGTGCCAGTCGTCGACCTGTACGACCCCGGGTTCGAGGATCTCCAGACCGGCGAGCAGCCCCTCGATCTGCTTGGCGGTACGTGGCTGGCCGGGGGTGGGTGTGTGCTCGTACAGCTTCCGGATCGCCTCGATCTCCCGCTCGTGGGAGAGGTCGGTGACGTGCGAGATCGCGATGTAACTGCCCGGCGCCAATGCGTCGCGGAACGTGGCGACGATGCCGCCGGGGTCGTCGCTGTCCGGGACGAAGTGCAGTACGGCCATCAGCAGGACCGCCACCGGCTGGGAGAAGTCCAGCAGGTCGAGTACGCGCGGGTGGCCGAGGATCGCGGTGGGCCGACGCAGGTCCGCTTCGATGGACGCGGCACGCGGGTCGTCGGCCAGGATCGCCTGGCCGTGCGCGACGGCGACCGGATCGATGTCGACGTAGACGACCCGGACGTCAGGCGCGGACTTCTGGGCCACCTCGTGCACGTTGCCCAGGGTGGGGATGCCCGAGCCGATGTCGAGAAACTGCCGTATCCCGGCCGCGGCGAGCCGACGCACCACCCGGCCGAGGAACGCCCGGTTCGCGTGCGCCGCGTAACCGAAGCCGGGCATGACCGCCTCGACCCGGGTCACGAACTCCCGATCGACGGCGAAGTTGTGGTATCCGCCCAGGAAGTAGTCGTAGGCCCGGGCGACATTGGGCACGGTGATGTCCACACCGTCCGGTACCCAGTTCGGCAGTTCCAACCTGCGCTCCTCATGTCGGTCACACACGTCAGTCGGCACTGGTTCACCGATGGGCGCCGAAGCATTGCCGGTCGGTACCGGCGCCCATCGGCACTCACCGGTCGGCGTCGGCTCGGCAGCGACAGCCATAACTTTTTCGTATCGTGCGGGTGCGATCAAGCGTTCGGCGGCCGAAATGGCGTCGGCCTCCGTCGCCACATCTATCGCCGGGTCACGGCTCGCAGTTGTCCCTCGGCGACCAGCATCATCGCGTCGATCTGGGCCAGGAACGCCTCACCGAAGCCGCGCAGCCAGCCGCTCAGTAGCTGGAGCTCGTCCGCCGCGCGGGCCCGGTTGCGGGGATCCGCCAGGAATGCCGAGACCATGTCCTCGACGAACAGGCGGGCGCGGACCCGGGCGTGGTACAGCTGCTGCCCGCTGCTTTGTGGGTCGCCGTCGACGGCGCTGTCGGCGCACGCGACGGCCAGGTTCAGGTACGTCTCCGTGTAGCGCTCCACCTCGTGGACCAGCCAGCCGTTGTGGCGAGGGGGTCGGGGCTGCGCGGGGGCCCGGTCCACGTCGGCGCCGTGTTCGCGGTAGAAGCTCCGCAGCCGGTCAACCTCGGCACGCAGGGCGGCGTAGTCCCGCTCGACGGCCTCCAGCGTGTCTGCGGCCCGCTGGGCGAAATCGTTGACATCGTCTTCGGAGTAGCCGCGCCAGGCCAGTTGGGATTGACGGAAGGTCGCGCTACGGGCTTCGTCGGCGGTCAGCATGCGTCGGTGCTGACGGACAGGGCCCGGATCGACGGGGGTACTCATTGACAACTCCCGGGCATCTGTTCCTCGGTCGAGGAAAGGGGCGACCGAGTCATCTCCGCAACGCTAAGCCGCACAGGCCAAGATCAAAAGATCGTTTAAGGTGCCGTTAGGGCTGGCCAGACGATAATTTAAGGGTCCCCCGATCGGCCACTTGCATTTGTCGCCATCATCCTCCATGCCCCCACCACCGGCGGGGTTTCACCCAGATTGCCGCGGCGCCAGGCGTTGTCGCGGCATCGGGCATTGTCGGGGCACCGGGCGTGGACCGCCCGCTCACGGGCCGCTGTCCGGGGCCCATCCGCCGGCCTACGGGCTGGACGGCCCGGAGGTGAGCGGCTCCGACGTCACCTGCTGATCCGCACGGTGACGACCTGGAAGGGGCGCAGCGACACGCGCAGGTCGCCGTCGGGCAGCCGGCGCAGGTCGCCGCGGCACTGTGCCGGCCCGAGCGCCCGTTCGAGCAGGTCCACCTCGGTCGCCGCGCGAACGGGGAACCCGGCCCGGACGCGCGCCGTGGCCCGCCCACCGCGTGCCTCGTAGAGTCGTACGACCACGTCACCGCTGGCGTCGTCGGCCAGTTTGACCGCCTCGACGCGTACCGCGGGGTGGTCGACCGACACCAGCGGGGCGAACGCGCCGCAGCCGCCGGGTACCACGCGCAGCGGCAGGTTCAGCGCGTAGCCGGCGTCCACGGCGGCGTCGACGCCGGTGCCGGGGACCAGGGCGTAGCTGAAGCGGTGAAGGCCCTCATCGGTACGCGGGTCCGGGCTGTGCGGCGCGCGCAGCAGCGTCAGCCGTACGGTCGTGGTGGTGCCGCCGTCGGTGTCCCGGGTGGTCCGCGCCGCGTCGTGGCCGTACGTGGAGTCGTTGGCGATCGCGACCCCGTATCCCGGCTCGGCGACCCGGATCCAGCGGTGTGCGTAGATCTCGTATCGGGCGTGATCCCAGCTCGTGTTGGTGTGCAGCGGGCGGTGCACGTGACCGAACTGGATCTCCGCCGTCGACCGGTCGGCATGGACGTCGAACGGGAAGGCGGCCTTGAGTACCTTCTCCGACTCCCGCCAGTCGACCTCGGTGTCGATGTCCAGCCGCCGGGAACCGGCGGCGAGGCGGTACGTCTGCGTCAGCCGGGACCGGCCGGTGCGGCGCTCGACCCGGACGGCGGCCAGCAGCGGCCCGGCGTCGGTCACCGTCACCGACTCCGCGGCTGTCAGGTCGGAGTGCCGGCGCAGGTAATGCCGGTCGATGTTCCAGGCGTCCCAGCGCGCCGGGTGGTCGGGGTGCAGTTGCAGCAGGTTGCCCCAGCTTCCGGGGGCGAAAAGCTCCCGGTCGGCGACCAGGTCGCGGACCGAGCGCAGCAGTCCGTCGGCGTCCACCTCGACCCGCAGCAGCCCATTGTCGAGCACCGCACCACCATCCGAGACCGGCGGGCCGACCGCCGTGCCGTCGGCCGGATCGTCCGAGGTCGCCGGGTCGTCCGAGACCGCCGGGTCGTCCGAGGTCGCCGGGTCGTCCGTGGTTGCCGGGTCGTCCGAGACCGCCGGGCCGGTGACGGTCACCGCGGCGACCCGTTCCGGCGGCGCCGCACAGGCCGGGCCGACGCCCTGCGCCGGAGCCGCCGCCCATGCCGCCCACCGGCCGTCGGACAGCCGCTGCCCGTGCTCGGCGACGTCGGGGGAGGGTGCATCGGCGGAGAAGGTCCCGGGGGAGATGACGACCACCTCGCTCCGGTCGTACGGCGCCGCGTTCCACACGCTCGGCCCGGCCGGTTCGTCGGTCGCCGGGCCGCCGTTCGCCGGGCCGCCGCCGTTCGCCGTCCGGGGTGCCCGCAGCGCCGCGACCGCCCGGTCGATCAGCGCCACCAGGTCGGCGTGGATCCGTTCGTACGTCTCGCGCGCCTCCCGGTGCACCCACGCGATGGACGAGCCGGGCAGGATGTCGTGGAACTGGTGCAGCAGGACCAGTTTCCAGAGCCGGTCCAGCTCCGCGTACGGGTAGTCCAGCCCGGCGTACACCTGGGCGGCCGCCGACCACAGCTCGGCCTCGCGCAGCAGGTGCTCGGCGCGCCGGTTGCCCGCCTTCATCCTGGCCTGGGTGGTGTACGTGGCCCGGTGGTTCTCCAGGTACAGCTCGCCGGTCCAGGTCGGCGCGTCGGGGTACTCCTCGTGGGCGCGGGCGAAGAACGCGGCCGGCGGCTCCACCGTGACCCGCGCCGAACCCTCCAGGTCCCGCAGCCGCCGGGCGCGCTCGAGCATCTCGCGGGTCGGCCCGCCGCCGCCGTCGCCGTGCCCGAACGGCACCAGCGACCTCGTCGCGATCCCCTTCTCGGCGAAGTTGCGCACCGCGAGCGCCAGCTCCGCGCCGGACAGCCGCGAGTTGTACGTGTTGACCGGCGGGAAATGGGTGAACACCCGGGTACCGTCGATGCCCTCCCACCAGAACGTGTGGTGGGGCATCGCGTTGGTCTCGTTCCACGACAGCTTCTGGGTCAGGAACCACCGCACCCCGGCCAGCCGGGCCAGCTGGGGGAACGCCGCGGTGTACCCGAACGAGTCGGGCAGCCAGATCTCCTGCGTGTCGACGCCGAACTCGTCGGCGAAGAACCGCTTGCCGTGGACGAGCTGGCGGACCAGCGACTCACCGCCGGGCAGGTTGGCGTCGGACTCCACCCACATCGAGCCGACCGGCGCCCAGTTGCCCGCCCGGATTGCCGCGCGGATGCGCTCGTAGATGTGCGGCTGGTTGTCCCTGACCCACGCGTACTGCTGCGCCTGCGAACAGGCGAACACCAGTTCCGGGTAGTCCGCTGCCAGCGCGGTGACGTTGGCGAACGTGCGGGCGGCCTTGCGTACCGTCTCGCGTAGCGGCCACAGCCACGCCGAGTCGATGTGTGCGTGGCCCACCGCGGACACCCGGTGGGCGCTGGCGTGCGCGGGGCGCGCGAGCACCCCGGCGAGCTGGTCGCGCGCGGCGGCCGCGGTACCCGCCACGTCGTGCAGGTCGACCACGTCGAGCATGCGCTCCAGTGCGCGCAGGATCTCGTACCGGCGCGGCTCGTGCTCCGGCAGCGCGGCCATCAGCTCGGCCAGCACCTCGACGTCGAGGACGAGGTGCCAGACGGTCTCGTCCAGTACCACGAGATCGGCGCCGACCAGCCGGTACAGCGGCTCGGGCGGCGCGGTGAGCAGGTCGCCGAACTCGGTCGGCGCGAATGACCGCAGGACCGTGGGGTTGGCGGCCGCCTCGATCAGCAGGTCGACCCGGTCGCCGGTCACGGGCACGTACCGGTTGTCCGGGTGGATGCCCTTGATCGGGATCCCGTCGGCGGTGTAGGCCAGCGCCTCGGCCTGGAAACCGGGGGAGTCGACGGTGAACCCGAGGTCGAGGACGGCCTCCACGCGCCGGCCGGCCCACTCGGCCGGTACGTCGCCGCGTACCCGCAGCCACGTCGTCGACCACGGTGGTCCCCAGGCCTGGCCGACCGCCATCGGCTCGTAGTCGGCCTTCATCGCGTCCTGCACCGGCACCGGCTCGCCGGGCAGGAGGGTCGCCGAGATCGGGTGAGCCATGGTCGGGTCGCCGGGCACCGTCCAGGCCGATACTTCCAGCGGATGGGCCGGGCCGTACACGGCGGGGCGCAGGTACTGCACCATGGCCCGGTTCAGGCGCTCCTCGACCATCGTCCGGTCGTCGTGCATGGTGCCCCTCCCGCCTCGTCGCGGTTGTCGAGCAATCCGACCGTACCCCGGTTCCAGGGGCTGCGGCGCCGTGAAATCAGGGGGTCCCGGAACCGGGGACCCCTGACGCCGTCGGCATCCTGCGGGCGTCGCGTCCCGGCGTCAATAGATTGACCGAAGGGCCGGTGTCTCTCCGAACGGTTGATCTCAGTACATCGATGCGTTGCTACCGTACCGGGGCTCGTTACTTGATCGACATCGGAGACATCTCATGCGTGCGCCCAAAGACAAGACGAAGCACAACATCGTCGGAGCGATCATCCTGGGGCTCATTCTGCTGCCGGCCGGCGTGTACTTCCTGAACCGGACGGACGTCACCTGTGGTACCGGCCAGTCGATGCGGCCCGGCGACATCTGCGAGGAGACACGCAAGGGCCGGACCACCTCGTACACCTACGAGGAGCGGCAGGCGTACTGGCAGCGGATGGGCTGGTTCGGCACCGGCGCCGGCGTGGTGGCGCTCGGCGCCGGGGGTTGGCTGATCGTTCGGCGTCGGCGCACGCAGGCGGCCGAGGCCGAGGCCGAGGTCGGGGCCGAGGTCGGGGCGTAGGCAGCCCCGCTGGATGGGGTGGCACCGTAGACATGGTCGGCCGTGCCACCGTTTCCGGCACGGACAGAGGCGCGTACCTGGGACCGTCGCGCCTGAACTATCGCGGCCTAGCGTGACGCTGAGCCGGCGGGTCGGCGGACGTGGGTCGTCCAGTAACAGAGGTCGGCGTGGTGCTCGACCAGCGTGACGGGGACGCCGCAATCCTCCTCGATCTGCGTGGCCGCTTCGTCAAGGCTGCGCACGTCGTAGTCCCAGTCGTTGTCGAGATAGATCTTCAACCCCGCCTCGCTCCGGTCGTACCCGAGAGCTTCGGCCGCCTCGGGTGGGACGAGTACGACCGTGTACCGGGCCACCTCGGCCTCTTGTTCGGACGGCGGTTCGGGCTGCCCTCGCATGGACCGGAAGCGCTCGATGACGGAAGGGATCGGACCCGGGCTGTCGGTCGGATCGTAAGGCTGGACATTCGTTAGCATCTCAGCATCGCCTCTCCTCTGAGGTCAACGAGGCTTTTGAAGTTGCAACGTTGCTACTACGTTGGCCACGATGCTGTTCGATGTCAAGGCCCATCTACGGAGGTGCCGAGATGGCTAAACCGATCCAGCCGACCATCGTCGGGCGCGGTCTCGCTGGTGAGCTACGCGAATGCCGGCAGGGCAAGAAGCTCAGTGTGCGGGCGGTGGCGGCGCAGCTCGGCTGGCAGGCGTCGAAGCTGTCCCGCTTGGAAACCGGTCGGCAGGGCCTTCGGATCGAAGACGTAGCCTCGCTGCTGGTGATCTATGGCGTTACCGGGGATGAGCGCAAGCGACTGCTCGCCATGGCGGAACGCTCGGCCGAGCCTGGCTGGTGGGAGGTCCTTGGCGGGCTTCCGGTCGAGTCCCGGACACTGATCCAGTTGGAGGCCGAGGCGACCGCAATCTTCGACTTCGAGCCGCTACTCGTGCCGGGACTTCTTCAGACGCCTGACTACACCCGGGCGGTGATGAAGGTGTGCGGAGTGCCGGACGACGACGCGCAGACCCGGGTAGCGGCCAGACTTGGTCGGCAGGCGATCCTCACCCGTGACGAGCCACCGACGCTACACGCGATCCTCGATGAGGGAGTGTTACGCCGGGTGCTCGGCAGCCGGTGGGTCATGGCTCGGCAGTTGCGGCACCTGGTGGAGGCCGCTGACCGGCCTGCGGTCACCTTCCAGGTCGTGCCGTTCGAGGTCGGTGGCCACACGGGACTCGACGGATCGTTCGCGTTGCTCGATTTTTCCCGCAACCGGTCGGTCGTCCACCTGGAACACAAGATCTCTGGGCTGTTCCTCGAGGAACCGGAGCAGGTGGCGTTGTTCCGGCGGGAGATGGATAGGCTGGCCGAGGCGGCGCTGAGCCCCGCGAAGTCGGTGGATCTCGTTGCGCGCATCGCAACGGAGCACGAGCGAGAGTGAGGCAAGGATGATCGCTGCGGACCTGCCGGGCGCGGTGTGGCGCAAGTCCAGCCGCAGCGGATCTAACTCGAACTGCGTCGAGGTCGCTGAGTTGCCGGAGTCAGTGGCCGTCCGCGACTCCAAGAACCCGGACGGCGCGGTGCTGCTCTTCGCTCGCGAGTCGTGGGTCACCTTCGTCGCGGCCGTACGCACCGGCGAGTTCGACCGGCGCTGATCGCCGCCGGCCTCCGGCTCGGGCCGCCAGTGTGTCCGGCGAGAGTGAGGCACGTGATGACTGAGGTGTACTAACGGTCAGGCGGGCTGCCACAGTTCGATCCGATTGCCCTCGGGATCGGTGACCCAGCCGAATCGACCGACACCCTCCATGTCCTGCGTCTCTGCAGCCACGTCCGCTCCCTTGGCGCGCAGTTGTGCGAGCATCGCATTCAGGTCGCGGACCCGGAAGTTGATCATGACCTGCTGGGTGCGGGACCCGAAGTAGTCGGTCTCGGACTCAAACGTCGCGAACACCGTCGGCCCGGCTTCCTGATGCCACAGGCCGTTCTCATCGGCGTCCAGGCCTAGGCAATCGCGGTACCAAGCGCCCAGGGCCACCGGGTCGGCGGCCCGCATGAAGTATCCACCAATTCCAAGCACACGTTCCATGTCGCCATCTTGCCAGGACGGCGATCAGGCGGGCTGGCACCACCATCGTCCGCTTCGCACCCCATCTCAATCGCGGGGGAACTCGTCGGTGTCGACGTCGGTGCTGGCCAGCACGACGATCCCCACCCGCGCTACTGAGACCGTCCGCAGCGCTCCGGCCTTCAGGCCGGGGGTGAAGCGGACACGTCGGAATTCTCCTTCGCGGACGCGTTCAAACTCCGGTACGGGACCGCCCCTGGCAGGTACCGCCGCACCGGGTAGCCGCGGTGCGAGGGGTGGCCGCGGTGCGAGGTCCAGGGCCGGTACCGGTCGTCGTCGCGGTAGATCTTCAGCTTGACGTCGCTGCCGCTTCCCCGGCTGGAGGTCGACCACGCGCGAGGTCGACCACGCGCGCCCGGCTGCGCTGGCGGGCCGCCTCGTACAGCACCACTGTGCCCGCCGACGCGGCATTGAGCGAGCTCGCTGCGCCGGTCATCGGGATGCGGACCATCCGGTCGCAGGCCTGCCGCCACGCGGTGCTCAGGCCGTGGGTCTCGTTGCCGACCGCGACGAGCGTCGGGCCGCGCAGGTCGTGGTCGCCGACCTCGACGTCGCCGTGCTCGTCGGTACCCACGACCTGCACCGCGAGGCCGCGCCCCCGCAGGGCCGCGACCCACGCGACCACCTCGTGGTGGGCCGCGGTCCGCACCACCGGTACGGCGAACAGCGAGCCGGTGCTCGCGCGCACCGCCTTCGGGTCGTACGGGTCGGCGGCGTGGCCGGAGACGACCACCCCGGAGGCGCCGAAGGCGTCCGCCGACCGGATCAGGGTGCCGATGTTGCCGGGGGTCGTCGGCCGGTCGAAGACCACCACGAGCAGGTCGTCGCGGGCGGGGATGCGGTCCAGGCGGTCCGGCGGCAGGGCGACGACGGCGACCAGTTCCGGCCGTTCGTCCTCCTTGCCGCCCAGTTCGTACAGCAGCTCCGGGGCCATCGCCACCAGGGTCGTCGCCGCCGTGGTCGCCGTGGCCCGGTCGATCAGGTCCCGGGCCCAGCGGGACAGCGGCCGGCCGGCGGGGTACAGCAGCGCCCGGATGTCCCAGCCGTACGCCACGGCCAGGCTGATCGGCCGGACCCCCTGGACCAGGAACTCGCCGGCCCGTTGCCGCTTGGTCCGGTTGGTCAGCAGCGCCTGCCACTGCTGGAAGCGCGCGTTCCGCGCGGTCACCTTTACCGTCGTCGACACGCGCCGAAAGCCTCCCCGGTCCGCATCGTCGTTGCCGTCCGTGCTCGTCAGCCGCCGTTGGTGGCCCGACCGGCCACCCGCCGGGCGCCGGACGGCGCTCACCCTATCGAAGAACGAAACTCACCGAAGGGCAAGCAGATCAAGGGTGTCGATGACCGGTTCGGTGCCGGCCCCGGTCTCCGCCGCGCGGCGCATCCGGGCCAGTCCGGCCGCATACTCGTCGTCGGTGATCAGCTGTAACGGCGTGTGCGCCGCGCGGCGCAGGGCGGCTACGGCGGCCCGCAACGACGGCGCGGTTACCTGTGGGACCGGTTCGAACGCGATCGTGCCGAAGCCTGCGGTGGCGAAGGCGACTTCGACGTCACGCACGCTGGGGTACGTGTCCAGCACGCGGACGGCCTCGGGGAAGTACCGGAAGAGCGTGATCCCCCTGTGCCGACCGGCGAAGGCCGACCGGATCAGCACCGTGCCACCGGGGCGCAGCACGCGGCGTAGCTCCCGGGCGGCGGCGGTCAGATCCGGTACGTGGTGGACGACCGTCGACAACCAGGCGGCGTCGACGCTGTCGTCGGCCAAGGGGATGTCCGCGGCGTCTCCCGGCAGTACGCGCGGACACTGGCAGCGGGCCCGCATCGCGTCGGACGGCTCGACGGCGATGATCTCGACGGCGTCGTACCACCGGGTGAACATCCGGGCCCACATCCCGGTGCCCGCGCCGAGGTCGAGCAGCCGGGTGCCGGGCCGGGGGTCGAGGTGCCGGGTCACCGCCGCGCGCCAGGCGGCCAGCCCCTCTTCGTCGAGGTGACGATTGGCTTCGAACGCGGTCGCGGCGCGGCTGTCGTACGCGATACGTGTCATACATCGACCCCAACACGTTCGGCGAAGCGGTGGCAAGGATGGATGCCATGGTCCACATTCGCCAGTTCCGCCGGTCGGACCCCGACGCCGTCGTGCCGGCTGTGACGGATCACGCACGACCGTGGGCCGCCGGCGGGGTACCTTCCGCCTAGAGTCGGCGTATGGCTGCCGAGCAGGACGTGCGGGCATGGCTGCGGGGCCGAGGAGCCGAGCGGATCGACCATCCGGGCGGCACCCTCTACGCCCATCTGTGTCGGGTGCACGACCGGCTGGACCGGCTGGGACTGGGCGCCGCCGTGCGGCTGGCCGGACTCACGCACGCGGCGTACGGCACCGACGGTTTCGACGTCGTGCTGCTCGACCGCGCCGACCGGGCGACACTGCGGGAGCTCATCGGCGAGCAGGCGGAGAACCTGGTGTATCGCTACGGAGCCTGCGATCGCGATCGGACCTGGCAGTGCCTGGCGGACACCCGCGAGGTCCGGGACCGCTTCACCGACCGGGTCGAGGTCCTGGAACCGGCACAGCTGCAGCCCTTCGTCGATCTGAGCATCGTCAACGAACTCGACGTGGTCGAGCAGGACCGGGCCATCGCCGAGCGGCACGGGGACTACTTCCGCGCCCTGTTCACCGCGTGGGCTCCGGTCGCCTCGCCGCAGGTTACGCGCGAAGCTCGGCGCGTGCTGGCCTTCTAGGGCCCGTGTCGAAGTCGGCCGGGGTGTCTGCAGTGCGTTAACACGCCGAGTGCGTGTCGGAGATCGACGTGTGGCGAGGTCTCCGGTAGATGGTTCGTCAACCAAGACGGACCTGAACACCGGAGACCTCGTGGACACCCTAGCGGTGACGAGGCGGTTCGACCTGACCGATGAGCAGTGGGCGCGGCTGGAGCCGTTGCTGCCTGCGCCGAAGCGGCCGGGTCGTCCGTCGTTGTGGAGCAGACGGCAGTTGATCGACGGGATGCGGTGGCGGATCAGGGTCGGGGCGCCCTGGCGGGACGTGCCGATCTGTTACGGGTCCTGGTCGGCGGTGTATGCGTTGTTTCGCCGGTGGCAGCGGGATGGAACCTGGCAGCGGGTGGTGACGGCGTTGCAGGCGATCGCGGATGCGGGTGGGCGGATTGTGTGGGACGTGTCTGTGGATTCCACCAGCGTCCGGGCGCATCAGCACGCCGCTGGGGCGCGCAAAAAGGGGATCTGCAAACCGAACCGTCCGGCGGTGTCGTGGCCGAGCCGGTCGATCATGCGTTGGGTCGCTCGCGTGGCGGGCTGACCACGAAACTGCATTTGGGCTGTGAGCAGGGGCAGAAGCCGCTGGCTATGGTGATCACCGCGGGGCGGCGTGGCGACAGCCCGCAGTTCATTGCGGTGCTCGCCGCCATCCGGGTACCCCGTCCGGGTGGCGGTAGGCCTCGCACCCGCCCCGACCGGGTGCTGGCGGACAGGGCGTATACCTCGAAGGCCAACCGGGACTACCTGCGCGGCCGGGGCATCAAGGCGACCATCCCGAGCAAGGCCGACCAGGATGCAAACCGACGCGCCAAGGGGTCCAAGGGCGGTCGGCCTCCGACTTTCGACCGGGAGGTCTACAAGCAGCGCCACGCCGTGGAGTGCGGCATCAATCGACTCAAGCGCAACCGCGGCGTTGCCACCCGCTTCGACAAACTCGCGGTGCGCTACGAAGCTGTCGTGCACATCGCGGCGATCAACGAATGGCTGTGAACAGCGCGCGCAAGGCGCCCGCGAACAGGGCTTGCGGTCACTCCCCGGCTGCGTCGAGGAGGATCTGCGCCAGTTCGCGCGGCTGGGAGAACATTGGCCAGTGGCCGGTGTTCATCTCGACCAGTCGCCAGTGCTTGCTGGTCAGCAGTTGGGCTACGTCGTCGCTGAGCTCGGCTCCGGCGAGCAGGCATTGGATGTACGTCGCCGGGAGTTCGCCAAGTGGGTGTGCCAGGATGGCGGGCTCGGTCAGTGTGGCGCCCGGGTGCGGCGTCGAGCCTTCCACGATCCGTGCGATCTGCCCGTCGGTGAGGCCATGGCCGTCGTAGTGGGCTGCGGACACGAGTGGCCAGAATCCTCCGTTCTCGGCGATCGATGCCTTGACCATCGCCCCGCCGTCCGGCCACGCCGAGATGAACGACTCGCCGTTGGCTGGAACGCTGGAATCGACGAAGACCACGTGGGCCAGCCGGTCACCGATCCGCTCCGCAGCCTGACCGACCGGGATGCCCGAGTAGCTGTGGCCCACCAGGACAACGTCGCGCAGATCCTGGCCTTCGACCTCGTCAACAATGTCTTGGACGTGGGTCTGCTGCCCAGCCGGCACACCCTGCTTTTCGGCAAGACCGGACAGCGTCAACGGGTGAGCACCGTGGCCAGCCGCGCGTAGAGACGGCACCACCTCGTCCCACGCCCACGCCCCGAGCCGTGCGCCTGCAACGAGTACGAAATTCGGCATGCCTGCACCGTAACGGAGCAGGCATGCCAACCGCCGCCCCGAAATACTTCGATACGCGCCCTAGGCCCGGCGCGCCGGGCCGTTCGCGCGCCGGGCCGTTCGCGCGCCGGTGAACGTCCGGCCGCTCCAGCCCGGCGACCGCCGGCCGTTGTCTCCTGCGGTCGCCGGAACCCGCTCGGGCCGGGGCCGCTGTCCACGATGTCGGCCGCGGGGATGGCACGCGACGCCGATCGGGTGCAGTATATGGACCTAGTCCGATGCGTAATCGGGCGGCTACGCCAAGCGAACCACATCGACCGTACTGCCGGCTTCCTCTCCGGGAGGGACGATGCAACGACGCATCGCAGGGCACGGACGTAGCGCAGGGCACGCGCGGGCCGTCGCCGCGCTCGCCGGGCTGGCGATCATTGCCACCACCACCGCCGGCTGCCTGGGCAGGAGCGCACCCTCCGGTGGCACCGTCCGCAACGCCGACGCCAAGGAGTTCTCGCTGACGATCGGCGTCAACGCGATCGCCGGTGGCAAGAACGCCTCGCAGGCCGAGTGGCTCACCAACTGGGTCATCCCGAAGTTCGTCGAAGCGCAGAAGGCCAAGGGCGTCACCGCGCACGTCACGCTCCAGCCGTCCGGCGCGGGCGACGAGGACTACAAGAGCAAGATCGCGCTCGACCTCAAGACCGGCAGTGGCGCCGACATCTACTCGCTCGACGGGATCTGGGTGGGTGAGTTCGCCGACGCCGGGTACATCAGGCCGATCGAGGACCTGGTCGGAAAGGCGCGGGCCGAGGACTGGGAGGGCTGGAGGCAGATCCCGGCCACGGTCCAGGGCAACCTGTCCTATCAGGGCAAACGCTACGGCATCCCGCTGGGCACCGACGGCCGGGTGATCTACTTCAACCGCGCGCTGTTCGCACAGGCCGGACTGCCGGCCGACTGGCAGCCGAAGAGCTGGGACGACATCCTCACCGCCGGGCAGACGATCAAGGCGAAGCTGCCCGGGGTCACCCCGATCCAGCTCAACGCCGGCACCGCCATGGGCGAGGCCACCAGCATGCAGGGCTTCCTGCCGCTGCTGGCCGGCGCCGGCCGGGAGATCTGGGCCGGCGGCAAGTGGCAGGGCAACAGCCCGGCGGTACGCGACGCCCTCGGCATGTACCAGAAGATCTACGGCGGCGGCCTCGGCGACCCGGTGCTCCAACAGGACGCCAAGGGGCGGGACAAGTCGTTCCAGGCGTTCGCCGCCGGGAAGATCGCCATTCTGTTCGAGGGCGACTACTTCTGGCGGGCCGTCGTCGACCCGGCCAAGGGCATCGCCAAGATGCCCGACCGGGACCGGGCCGTCGGGTACGCGATGATCCCGGCGAAGGCACCCGGCGCGGGCATCCGCGGTCAGGACTTCGTGTCGATGTCCGGCGGCAGCGGGCACGTGCTCAACCCGGCCACGAAGTACCCGGTACAGGCGTGGGAACTGCTGACGTTCCTCAACTCCAAGGAAGCCACGATCGCGTCGCTGGGCGGCTCGGTACGCGTCACCCAGCGCCAGGACGTCAACGACGAGGTCCTGCGCAGCGACCCGATGCTGTCGTTCGTCGCGCAGAAGGTACTGCCGGTGACCGCGTACCGGCCCGGGTTCGCCATGTACCCGCAGGTGTCGCAGTTGCTGCAGCAGGCCACGCTCGACGTGGCCACGGGCCGGCCGCCCGCGGAGGCGGCCGTGTCGTACGGCCACGGCCTCGAGAAGATCATGGGCGGGGCGGGCAAGGTTGCCAACGGCTGACGAGGCGAAGACGGCAGTGCCGGTGACGGCAGCGCCGGACACGGCGGCGCTGGACACGGCAGCGCCGGTGACGGCGGCGGGGACCGTGCCGCCGGTCGCCGCGCCGGCCGTGGACCCGGGCCCGGCGGGCGGCGACGCGGTGGGGCTCGGGCGGTGGCGCGCGGTCGGGTTCGTCGCGCCGGCGCTCGCGCTGATCGGCGTCTTCCTGGTCTTCCCCGCGTTGTGGACGCTCTACATCGGCGTGACCGACTACCGGCTGACCGGCGTGGCGGCCCGGGTACCGCGGGCCGTCGGGCTGGACAACTACCGGCGGGCGCTGACCGACCCGTCGTTCTACCGGTCGATGTGGCTGACCCTGGTCTTCGTCCTGGGCTCGGCGGTGCTCGGCCAGAACGTGCTGGGCTTCGCCCTCGCGTACGCGCTGCGCACGGCCCGCCGCGCGGTGCGCCGTACGGTCGAGGCGCTCGTCCTGCTCGCCTGGATCCTGCCCAGTTCGGTCGTGGCGTTCCTGTGGATCGCGATGCTCGACCGCGACGCCGGTACCCTCAACGTCACCCTCGGGCGGGTGCCCGGCACCGCCTGGCTCGTGGCGTACCCGATGGTCGCGATCGTGCTCTTCAACGTCTGGCGGGGCACCGCGTTCTCGATGATGCTCTACGGGGCGGCACTGTCGGGGGTGCCGCCGTCGCAGTTGGAGACCGCCCGCCTGGCCGGGGCGTCGACTCCGCAGACGCTGCGCGACGTGATCGGGCCGAACATCCGCCGGTACGCGCTGACCAACACGCTGCTGATCACGCTCTGGACGTTCAACGACTTCACGCCGTTCCTGCTGACGGCGGGCGGGCCGAACCACCGGTCGGAGGTGGTCGCCGCCTACATCTACAACACCGCGATCGTCGGCGGCGAGATGGGCTACTCGGGGGCGATCTCGCTGCTGGTGCTGCTGATCAACCTGCTGCTGGCGCTGGTGTACCTGCGGGCGGCCCGGGTGCGGCCGGCATGAGCGCGATGAGAACCGTCGTGTCGCGGATCCTGACCTACGTCGCGATCGGCGTGGGCACGGCGTTCTTCGCGCTGCCGCTGCTGTGGCTGCTGTCGGCGCCGTTCGACGCCGCCCCGACGTACGCGGTGCGGCCGCCGCGCACGGTCACCCTGGGCAACTTCGCCGAGATCGGCCGCAACCCGTACGCGGTCAGCTCGCTGGTCAACTCCGTCCTGCTGGCCGTGGGCACGATGGTGGTCGTGGTGGTGGCGGCGGCGCTGGCGGCGTACGCGCTGTCCCGGGTGCCGATCCCCGGTCGGGACGCCCTGCTGTACGCGCTGCTGCTGCTGTCGAGCGTCATCACGGGTACCGCCGCGATGGTGCCGATCTTCCTGCTGATCTTCCAGTTGAACCTGATCGACTCGCGGGCCGGTGTCGTCCTGGTGCTCTCCGGCGGTCTGCTGCCCGCGGCGATTTTCCTGCTGAAGGACTTCATCGACACGATCCCGCGCTCGTACGAGGAGTCCGCGCGGGTGTTCGGTGCCTCGCCGTTGCAGATCCTGCGGCAGGTCGTGGTGCCGGTGGCCCGGCCCGGCATCGCCACCATGGCGGTCTGGACGGTCGTCCAGGTCTGGGGCAGCTTCCTGACCCCGTTCATCCTGCTGCGCGACCCCGGCAAGCAGCCGGCCGCCGTGGTCGTACGCACCCTGTACACCGAGGGTGGCTCACCCGACCTCGCGCTGATCGCCACGTTCTCGTTGCTGTACTCGATACCGGTGGTGGTCATGTACCTGTTCGCGTGGAGCCGGTACGGCTTCCGCTTCCACGGCGGGATCAAGAGCTGAGATGGTGGGGGTCTGAGATGGCGGGCGTGACCCTCAGCGGGCTGACCAAGGAGTTCCCCGGCGGCGTCCGGGCGCTCGACACGCTCGACCTGTCGATCGCCGACGGCGAGTTCTTCGCGCTGCTCGGCCCGTCCGGCTGTGGGAAGACGACGCTGTTGCGGACGGTCGCCGGGCTGGAGTCGCCGACCTCCGGCGAGGTGCGCATCGGCGACCGGGACGTGACCCGGCTGGTGCCCGGCGCCCGTGACGTCGCCATGGTGTTCCAGGACTACGCGCTCTTCCCGCACATGACCGTACTGGACAACATCGCCTACCCGCTGCGCGTGCGCCGCCAGGCGCGACCGGAGCGGGCCGCCCGGGCGACCGACGTCGGCGCCAGCCTGGGCCTGGCCGGGCTGATGGAGCGCAGGCCGGCGGCGCTCTCCGGCGGCCAGCAGCAACGGGTCGCGCTGGCCCGTGCGGTCGCCTGCCGGCCGTCGGTGTTCCTGTTCGACGAGCCGCTGTCCAACCTGGACGCCCGACTGCGGCTGGAGGCGCGGACCTTCCTCAAGCGGCTGCAGCGCGGCCTGGGCGTCACCACGATCTTCGTGACCCACGACCAGGCCGAGGCGCTGGCGCTCGCCGACCGGATCGCGGTCATGGAGGCCGGCCGGATCCGCCAGGTGGGTACCCCGCGCGAGGTGTTCGGCCGGCCGGCCAACACCTTCGTGGCCAACTTCATCGGCTCCACCCCGATGAACCTGCTGCCGGGTGTCGTCGGGGAGGGCACCGCCGGCGACGACCCGGCAGGGGGCAGGACGGTGTCTCGCGGCGGGATGGCCGTGACGGTGGCCGGCGGGACGATCACGGTGCCGGACGGCGCCGCGGTGGCCGCCGGGGACCGGGTCGTCGTCGGGGTACGGCCGGAGTACCTCACGTTGTCGACCACGCCCGTCCCGGGTGCGCTCACCGGCCAGGTGTCGATCGTCGAGCACCTGGGCGCGGTGTCGCTGGTGACCGTCGAGGCAGCCGGGGCCGACGCGGGTGCCGGGGCCGGCGTGAGCAACGGGGCCGGCGCGGGTGCCGGCGCGCTCATCGGCGTTACCGTGCCCGAGGACGCCGAACCGGCGCCCGGTGCCACGGTGTGGCTCACGCCCGCGCCGGGCCGGGTACTGCTCTACCGCGATTCGGATGGGGAGCTGGTGGGATGAGGACGATCCACAGTGGTACGTGGTGGCCGGACGACCGGGCGGAGGCGCGGTACCGGTACCTGCCGGTCGACGTGCCGGCGGGCGCGCGGCGGCTGACGGTGACCCTGACGTACGACACCGGCGCGGGCGTACTCGACCTCGGCTGCCTGGACCCGGACGGCCGGTTCCGTGGCTGGTCGGGCGGGGCGCGGTCGGAGTTCACCATCACCGGGCCCTGGGCGACCCCGGGCTACCTGCGCGGCCCGGTGAGCCCCGGCTCCTGGCGGGTGATCCTCGGACTGCACCGGGTACCGCCGGAGGGGCTGCCGTGGACGGTACGGGCCGAGCCGGCGCTGTCGGTGCCGGACCCGCCGCACCCGGTCCCGGCCGTACCGGCCGACGGGCCGGCCGACGGCCCCGGGGCGGGCCGATCACCAGCCCGGCCACCGGCGCGCGACCTGCCCGCCCTGCCGGGCCTGCGCTGGCTCGCCGGTGACCTGCACGCGCACACCGTGCACTCGGACGGCGTGCTGACCGTCACCGAACTGGCGGTACTCGCGGCCGGCAGCGGCCTGGACTTCCTCGCGGTCACCGACCACAACACCGTCTCCCACCACGACGAGCTGCCCGCCGCCGCCGCGGCCACCGGGCTGGTCCTGGTACCCGGCCAGGAGCTGACCACCGACCGGGGGCACGCGAACGCCTACGGCGACATCGGCTGGGTCGACTTCCGCCGGCCGGCCGACGCCTGGGTGTCGACCGTGGACGAACGGGGCGGGCTGCTGTCGGTCAACCACCCGCTCGGCGCCGACTTCGCCTGGCTGCACCGGCTGGACACCCGCCCGCCGCTGGCCGAGGTGTGGCACTCCGGCTGGTGGGACCGCACCTGGGGGGCGCCGCTGGCCTGGCTGCTCGCCTGGGGTACCGACACCGTCCCGGTCGGCGGTTCGGACTTCCACGCGCCCCGGCCGGGGGAGCTGCCGGGCCGCCCGACGACCTGGGTGGCGTGCGCCGACCGTACCGTCGACGGGGTGCTCGCCGGGCTCGCCGCCGGACGGGTCGCGGTCACCGCGTCACCGACCGGCCCGGTCCTGGTCCGCGTCGGCGACGAGCTGGTCGCGGTCGACGCCGACGGTACGCTGCTGGTCGACTTCACCGGCCGCCGTCGGCCGGTACGCGGAGCGCGGGTGGTGTTCCCGGCCGCGGCCGGGCCGTACTGGCTGGAGGACCACCGGGCGCAGGTGCTCGCCATCTGTTCGTGACCGTGACGAGTTCGTGGGGCATGACACCCGTACTCGTCACGATCGTGGCGCGGATTCCCGGGTCATGGCGGCGAGCGCCGCGCGTACCGGCAACCGGTTGATCACGGACGCGAAGCTGGTGTCGCCGCGGCAGAACCGGGCGAACCATCGCCAGCCCGGCGGCGTGGCGAGCGCCAGGTGGAACGCCCCCGGGTGCCGGGTGAACGCCGCGAGCAGCCGGCGACCGGCGCGCATCTCCGATACCAGGGTCCGTTCGATCTCGGCCGCGTACCCGCGCAGGGCTTCCTCGGTGTCGGTCTCGGTGTCGCCGAGCGCGGCGCGGGCGGCCACCGACCCGGCCGCCGTACCGGAGCGCAGCGCGTAGCTGATCCCCTCGCGGGTCCACGGCTCCAGCAGGCCCGCCGCGTCACCGGCGACGATCACGCGGCCGCGGCGCAGCGGCGAGTCGTCGGTCCGGCACCGGGTGAGGTGGCCCGAGTCGTGGATCGGCTCGATGCCGGCCAGGCCCAGCCGGTCGACGAAGTCCCGGAGGTACGCCCGGGTCCGCTCGCCGTGACCGCGCGCGGCGATGACCCCGACAGTCAGCCGGTGGTCCTTGGGGAACACCCACGCGTACGAACCGGGCAGCGGCCCCCAGTCGATCAGCACCCGGCCCCGCCACCGGTCGTGTACCGGGTCGGGCACCGGCAGCTCCAGCTCCAGACCGAGATCCACCTGTCCGAACCGGACACCCACGTGCCGGGCGGTCACCCCGGACGAGCCGTCGGCGCCGACCACGACCCGCGCCGCCACGCTGCCGCCGTCGGCGAGCCGGACGTACGCGTGTCCGTCCGCCTGGTCGATGCCGCGCACCCGGGTCCGCTCCCGCACGACCGCGCCCGCCGCGACGGCGCTCTCCCGCAGCGCGTCGTCGAACTCGTCGCGGCGCACCATGCCCAGCAGTGGTGCCGGGTCGCGCCGGGTGAAGCCCCGGCGGCCGTTGTGGGTGAAGGTCGCGGCGCGTACCCGGTCACGCCGGGCCAGTACCGCCGGCGCGTCCGGCTCCAGGGACGTGACCACGTCGAGGGAGGCGCCGACCAGGCCGCCGCCGCAGGTCTTGTACCGGGGGTGCGCGGCGCGCTCGACCACCACGGTCCGGGCACCGGCACGTGCCGCCGTGTACGCCGCCGCGAGCCCCGCCGGCCCGGCGCCGACGACGGCCACATCCCACACCACCGACGCGTCCCGCGCCACCGACGCCGACATGGCCGGCAGCTTATCCCAGCCGGTCGGGTGACCCTCCCGGCCGGCCCGTCGCCGCCCGCGCCGGGATCGCACCATCCGGACCCGTTGCCGCCGGCCAGCGCCGGTACGTGGGACGCGTCACGCCGTGTTCAGCCGCTCCGCGTGTTTAGCGGATCCGCGCGGGCGGTACGTGGCATCCATGCCGGTCACGCAGAAGCCCCTGCACATCATGTGGCATGCGGTGACGATCGAGGTCGCGCTCATCGCGTTCACCGTGCTCGTCATCGCCGTCCTGCTGGCCCCGGAGGGGCGCCACCGGCTACGCGCGCTGGCGGCCCGGGTCGCGGAGTCGCGCTTCCGCCGGGTCCGCCTCCGTGCACAGGCGGCGGAGCTGCACCGGTACGCCGAGGAACTGCGGGTGGCGGCCAGCCGGGCGGAGGTGACGGCCGAGCGTCGGCACCGGGAGTGGACGGTGGCACACCAGACGCGCGAGGCCGCGTGGCAGGCGTTCGAGGCGGCGGACGCGGCGGCCCGGCGCGCCTCGCTCGCGGCCGCGTACCCCCTGCCGTCCAGTGCGGACGACCCGGACGACCGGGGCTTCCGCGAACGGTACCTGCACGACGCGGCGACCGCGGCGTACCAGCGCGGCGAGTTGACCGCCGAGCAGCTGGCCGACGTCCTGGCGCACCGCAACGGCTGGGATCCGCGCCGGCACCCCTGCGAGCAGGAGGCGATGCTGCGCCGGGCCGGACGGCAGCGGATGCTGGCGGCGTACCGGACCGCCGCGGAGATGGAACGGGCCGCCCGGCACGCGGCCGACACGGCGGCGGCCGCCCGGCGCAGCCTCGACGACGAGGCGTTCGCGGCGGGGCTGCGGGCCCGCCAGGCGAGCGTCCGGCTGGCCGCCGAACTGCCGCGCCGGCAGCGGACGGCGCTGGCGGCGCGGGTACCGGCCCAGGCGGAGCTCACCCAGCGGGTACCGGCCCGGGCGGTGGCAGCCCAGGCGGCGTCGGAGGTGCGGCGCGTACCCGGTCAGCGGGTACCGGCCCAGCGGGTGGCGGCACTGCCTCGCGGCGCCCGGTGAGCGGCCACGGCGCCGGGTGACCGGTGCCCGGTGAGCGGCCACGGCGTCCGGTGATCCAGGAAATCTGATGCGCCCCGGCGGCGGCGTGTCGGAGGATGGGCCATGGCCTGGTTCACGACGGGGGACCCCGGGACGTTTCTAGCGGTGGCGGGCGATTTCCTGCACGCGAGGGCGGCGGCGAACACCCTGCCGCTGACCATCGCGGAGACGCTCGGCACGAGTGGCGTCACGGCCTACGGCGGGGACAGCCCGCTGCTCGGCTGGTGGCGACCGGAGCGGGCGGCGGTGGCGGGTGTGTTCGTGCACACCCCGCCGTACCCGGCGGTGGTCACCCGCCTGCCCGGGCCGGCCGTACCGTCCCTGGCGGAGCACCTGGCGGCCCTCGGCCGACCGCTGTCCGGCGTCAACGGGGACCGGGAGGTCGCCGAGGCGTTCGCCGCCGAGTGGGTGCGGCGTACCGGCGGCGCCGTCCACCTTCACCAGCAGCACCGGCTGTACCGGCTCGCGGACCTGACCCCACCGCGGCCCGCGCCGCCCGGCCACGCGCGGATCGCCGGCACCGCCGACCTCGACCTGGTGCTGGCCTGGTGGGAGGAGTTCGTGGTGGAGGTGGGTGACACTCCGAGCGACCGTACGAACGTGGTCGCGGACCGCATCGGCCACGGCGGCGTGCTGCTGTGGGAGGTGAACGGGGCGCCCGTCGCGATGGCCGGGGTCACCCGCCCGGTCGCCGGGATGGTCCGGGTCGGACCCGTGTACACCCCGCCACGGCTGCGCGGCCGGGGCTACGCCGGTGCCGTGACCGCCGCGGTGAGCCGGGCCGCGCGGACCGGCGGTGCGGCCGAGGTGCTGCTCTTCGCCGACCTGGCCAACCCGACGAGCAACGGCCTCTACCAGCGTCTGGGCTACCGCCCGGTCGGGGACCACGTCATCCTGTCCTTCGTAGGGGGATCCGCCGTCCTAGGTGGTGCCTAACCTTCCACGATCGGGCCGTCCTGGGTCGGCAGCTCGTTCTCGGCCGGCAGTGGTGGGAGCGGGCCGACGACCTGTTCGTAGACGGCCGACAGCCCGTCGATGAGGGCGTCGAGGCCGAGGGTGAACGCGCCCTCGTCGACGCTCTGCTGGTGCTCGGCGAGCCGGTGCGCGCCCGTCAGGTGCGGGTACCGGCCTGCGTAGAGCTGCGGATCCTCGACGAATCCGCGGGCGAACGAGCCGAGCGCCGAACCGGCGACGAAGTAGCGCATCAACGCGCCGATGTGGGTGGCGCGGGCCGGCGGCCAGCCCGCGTCGACCAGCCCGCCGTACACCGCGTCGGCCATGGCGAGCGACGCCGGCCGGCGGCCCGGCCCCTGGGCGAGGTACGGGACGATGTTCGGGTGCGCGGCCAGCGCGTCGCGGTACGAGCGGGCCCATCGCCGCAGCGCCACCCGCCAGTCGTAGCGGCCGAAAACCGAGATGTCGACCTGTGCGGTCACGGCGTCGGCGACGGCGTCGAGGAGGTCCTCCTTGGTCGCCACGTGGTTGTACAGCGACGGTCCGCGTACGCCCAGCTCGGCGGCGAGCCGGCGGGTCGACAGCGCGGCGAGGCCCTCCCGGTCGATCAGGTCGGTGGCCGCCTCGATGATGCGCTGCCGGCTCAGCAGCGCTTGACGCGGTCTGGCCATGGGCCACCTCTCCGGAGCCGTGCGGTTGTCGGGTGCTGCGGGTGTCGGGTGCTGTGGACGTCAGGTGCTGTGGGTGCCAGGCGCTGTGGACGTCAGGCGAACTCTGCCATATCGGGGACTGGACGACGGAAAACTTCCACCGCTAGTTTAATGGGGTTCCCCGAGGTGACGGAGACGACATGGACCTGGTGCTCTCCCCGGAGCAGACCGCGGTGCGGCAGCTCGCCGCCGACTTCGTCGATCGCGAGGTGGTTCCGCACGCCGCCGAGTGGGACCGCCGTGAAGCGGTCGACCCCGGCATCGTCTCCAAGCTCGGTGACCTGGGCTTCCTCGGACTGACGATCCCCGAGGACCACGGCGGGTCCGGCGGCGACCACCTGGCGTACTGCCTGGTCCTGGAGGAGCTGGGGCGTGGCGACTCGTCGGTGCGGGGCATCGTCTCGGTGTCGCTCGGCCTGGTCGCCAAGTCGATCGCCGCCTACGGCACCGAAGCGCAGAAGCGGGAGTGGCTGCCGCGGCTGTGCGCCGGCGAGGCGCTCGGCTGCTTCGCGCTCACCGAACCGGACACCGGCTCCGACGCGGCGTCGCTGCGTACCCGGGCCGTGCGCGACGGCGACGACTGGGTCATCTCCGGGTCGAAGATTTTCATCACCAACGGCACATTGGCCGACGTCGCGCTGGTCTTCGTGCGCACCGGCGGCGACGGTCACCGGGGCATCAGCGCGTTCCTCGTGCCGACCGACACGGCCGGGCTGACCCGCCGGGAGATCCACGGCAAGCTCGGCCTGCGCGGCCAGGCCACCGCGGAGCTGGTCTTCGACAACGTCCGGGTACCCGACTCCGCCCGGCTCGCCGCTGAGGGCAAGGGGTTCAGCATCGCGATGGCGGCCCTGGCCAAGGGGCGGATGTCGGTCGCGGCCGGTTGCGTCGGCATCGCGCAGGGGTGCCTGGACGCCGCCGTGGCCTACGCCCGCGACCGCCAGCAGTTCGGCAAGCCGATCGCGTCGTACCAGCTGGTGCAGCAGCTCATCTCGGACATCGCCGTGGACACCGCCGCTGCCCGGCTGCTGGTGTGGCGGGTCGCCGACCTCATCGACCGGGGCGAGCAGTTCGCCACCGAGTCGTCCATGGCGAAGCTGTTCGCCAGCGAGGCCGCCGTGCGCGCGGCCAACAACGCGCTCCAGGTCTTCGGCGGCTACGGCTACATCGACGAGTACCCGGTCGGCAAGTACCTGCGCGACGCCCGCGTCACGACCCTCTACGAGGGAACCAGCCAGATCCAGCAGCTGCTCATCGGCCGCGCGCTGACCGGCGTCAACGCGTTCGGCTGACCGGCCCGACCGCCCCACCTGACCCGCGACCGGCCCTCACCACCATCGCGACCGGCCCTCACCACCATCCGGAGGAACACCATGGACTTCTCCCTCGGCGACGAAGAGAAGGCGATCCGCGACACCGCCCGCGACTTCATCCGTAAGGAGGTCATGCCTCTGGAACAGGAGGTGCTGCGGCGCGAGCGGGCCCACCAGCCCGGCCTGGACCGCGGCGAACTGCGCGAGCTGCAGCTCAAGGCGAAGAAGTTCGGCTTCTGGGGGCTCGGTACGCCGCAAGAGTACGGCGGCATGGACCTGCCGGCCGTCATGCAGTCGCTGATCTGGACCGAGCTGGGGCGGACGTTCGTGCCGTTCCGCTTCGGCGGCGAGGCCGACAACATCCTGTTCTACGCCAACGAGGAGCAGAAGCAGGAGTACCTCCTCCCCACCATCGAGGGTGAGCGCATCTCCTGCTTCGCCATCACCGAGCCGGGTGCCGGCTCGGACGCGGCCAACATCAAGCTGTCCGCCCGCTCCGACGGCGACGACTGGATCCTCAACGGCGAGAAGACCTTCATCACCAACGGCAACGACGCCGACTTCGCCATCGTGGTCGCGGTGACCGACAAGGAGAAGGGCGTGCGTGGCGGCGGCACCACCGCGTTCCTCGTCGACCGCGCGATGGGCTGGCGCTCGGAGTTCATCCAGACCATGGGGGAGGGCGGCCCGGCGTCGCTGATCTTCGACAACGTCCGGGTACCCAGCCGCAACATCCTCGGCGAGATCGGGCAGGGCTTCAACCTGGGCATGCAGTGGATCGGCAAGGGCCGGTACACGATCCCGTCACACGCCATCGGCATCGCCGAGCGGGCGCTGTCGATGGCGCTCGAGCAGGCCCGCACCCGGGAGACGTTCGGCAAGCCGATCGGCACCAACCAGGCGATCCAGTGGATGATCGCCGACTCGGAGGTCGAGTTGGAGGCCGCGCGGTGGCTGGTACTCAAGGCCGCCTGGAGCATCGACGCCGGGCTCGACCCGCGGCACTCGTCGTCGATGGCGAAGCTGTACGGCGCGGGCATGGTCAACCGGGTCGTCGACCGGGTCCTGCAGATCCACGGCGGCATGGGCTACACCCGTGAGCTGCCGATCGAGCGGTGGTACCGCCAGGTCCGGCTGTACCGGATCTTCGAGGGCACCGACGAGATGCAGCGGCTGATCATCTCCCGTGACCTGCTGCGCGGGTACACCATGATCGGCGGTCACCTCGCGTGACGGCGCTCTCGCTGGCGACGATCCTCGCCGAGTCGGCCCGCCGGTACCCCGACAAGGTCGCCGTCGTCGACGGCGCCGTCCGGGTCACGTACGCGCAGTTGTGGGAGCAGGCCCGGACGTACGCGGCGGCCTTGGGTGACCTGGGCGTCCAGCCCGGTGACACGGTCGCCATGATCGCACCCAACGTGGTGGAGTTCCCGCGCGTCTACTACGGCGCGCTCGCGGCCGGCGCCACGGTGGTGCCGGTCCACCTTCTGCTCACCGCCGATGAAGCCGCGTACGTCCTGCGCGACAGCCGGGCGGACGTCCTGGTCTGCCACACCAGCCAGCTCACCATGGGCACCGAGGCGGCGCGGTCGGCCGGGATCCCGCTGGTCACCGTGGGACCGGTCCCCGCGGAGACAGCGGGACAGGTGCGGCGGCTGGAGGACGTGAGCGCGGCCGTGCAGCCGCTGCGCTCGTACGTCACCCGCGCGGCGGAGGACACCGCGGTCGTCTTCTACACCAGCGGCACCACCGGCGAGCCGAAGGGTGCCCTGCTCACCCATCTGAACCTGGTGATGAACGCGACGGTCAACGCCTTCGACGCCAACGACGTGCGCAGCGACGACGTGGCGCTGGGCTGCCTGCCGCTGTTCCACACGTTCGGGCAGACGGTCAGCATGAACTCGACGTTCCGCGTCGGTGGCACGATGGTGCTGCTGCCGCGGTTCACCGGCGACGCGGCGATCGAGTTGATGCTGCGCGAGGGCGTCAACGTCTTCCACGGCGTGCCGACCATGTACGTCGCGCTGGTGGAGGCGGCGGCCCGGTACGAGCGACTGCCGCAGCTGCGGCTGTGCATCTCCGGCGGGGCGTCGCTGCCGGTGGCCGTGCTCGAGAGGTTCAACGCGGCGTTCTCGACGACCATCTTCGAAGGGTACGGGCTGTCGGAGACCTCGCCGACGGCGTCGGTCAACCAGCCGCACTTCGGCACCCGGCCCGGGACCGTCGGCCACCCGATCTGGGGTGTCGAGGTCGAGGTCGCCCGCGCCGAACTGGACGATCGGATCGAGCTGGTGCCGGACGGGGAACTGGGCGAGATCGTGATCCGCGGGCACAACGTCTTCGCCGGCTACCTCGGCCGGCCGGAGGCGACCGAACAGGCGCTCGTGGACGGCTGGTTCCGCACCGGCGACCTCGGTACCAAGGACGCCGATGGGTTCATCTCGATCGTGGACCGGAAGAAGGACCTGGTCATCCGCGGCGGCTTCAACGTGTACCCGCGCGAGGTGGAGGAGGTGCTCGCCCGGCATCCGGCCGTGGCACAGGTCGCCGTGATCGGCGTACCGGACGAGGTGCACGGCGAGGAGATCTGCGCGGTCGTGGTCCTCGACGGCGGGGTGCTCGACGGCGAAGGGCCGTCGCTCACCGAGGACGAGCTCATCGCCTGGAGCCGGGAACGGCTGGGCCGGCACAAGTACCCGCGCCAGATCCGCTTCGTCGACGAGCTTCCGCTCGGGCCCAGCCACAAGGTGCTCAAACGGGAACTGCGACGGACGATCGCGGGGCAGCACACGGGCGTCGCGCCCTGACTCCCGTTGACCTGGCGCCGCCTTTTGTGACCTGTTGCACAAAATGCGGCGGATTATCGCTGTTCCGTGGAAGGTTGTACTTCACGTCGGTGTGATCAGTGTCCCCGGGCCTCATCCCATTTGCCGTCGCGGAATACCGTTCGGCCGGAGCCGCGTCGCGCCACTCGCCGCGAGGCGACCTGCACACCGGCGCCAAAACCCCACGCCGGTCCGGCGTGGGGTTTTGTATATCCGCGACCCCGGCCCGTCCGCCGGACGGGCCGGGGTCGCGGTCGCCCCGGGCGGGCTGGTAGGTCAGACGCGGAAGTGCCGGACGACCTGCTGCAGGTCGCTGCTCATCCGGGCCAGCTCCTCGGCGGCCCGCTGCGACTCGGCGACACCTTCGGTGGTGGTCGACGCGGCCGCCGCGACGCCGGCGATGTTCGACGCGATCTCGGAACTGCCCGTGGCGGCCTCCGCCACGCTGCGGGTGATCTCCCCGGTCGTGGCCGACTGCTCTTCCACCGCCGAGGCGATGGTCAGCTGGTAGTCGTTGATCCGCCCGATGATGGCACTGATCTCGTCGATCGCCTCCACCGCGCCGGCGGTGTCGGTCTGGATCGTATGGACCCGCCGTGAGATGTCCTCGGTCGCCCGCGCCGTCTCCTGCGCCAGGTCCTTGACCTCGCTGGCCACGACCGCGAAGCCCTTGCCGGCCTCGCCGGCGCGCGCGGCCTCGATCGTGGCGTTCAGCGCCAGCAGGTTGGTCTGCTCGGCGATCGACGTGATCACCTTGACCACGTCGGCGATCCGAGCGGAGGACTCGCCGAGCTTGCTCATCGTCCCGGTCGTGCTGGCGGCCACGTCGACCGCCTGGGCGGCGACCGTGACCGCTTCGTTGGCGTTGTGGGAGATCTCTCCGATCGAGGAGCCCATCTCCTCCGAGCCGGACGCGACGGTCTGCACGCTGCGCGACACCTCCTCGGCGGTTTCGGCCACCACGTTGGCCTGCGCTGACATCTGCTGCGCAGCCGCGGACATCGAGCCGCCGACCTCGGTCAGGTGCTGCGACGAGGTGGTCAGGGCGCCTGACGTCTCGACGATCCGCGCGACGGTGTCGCGGACCGACGCCCGCATCCGCTCCAGCGCGGCGGCCATCTGCCCGATCTCGTCGCGACTGTCCACGTCGACCGCCTCGGTCAGGTCGCCGTCGGCCATCCTGCCGAGCAGGTCTCGCACCCGGCGCACGGGTGACACGATGAGGCGGTAGTTCCACAGCGCGATGACGCCGCCCACCACGAGCCCTACCGCGGCCGCGACGATCGTGAGCAGGAGGACGGTCTGCGCGGTGCTGTCCGCATCCTTGTTCGCCTGTGCGCGGCCCTTGTTCACCGACGCGACGAGCTTGTCGGTGGATGCGCCGAGCTTGGAGAACAGGTCGTTCGAGTCCCCGTTCAGGATCGTCACGGCCTCCGCCGCGCTGGTGGGGGAGTTCTTCTTCAGTACGGCGACGATCTTGTCGTCGGTGGCGAAGACGGACTCCCACTCCTGGCGGATCTCGGCCGTCAACGCCTTCTGCTCCGGGGTCATCCACTGCTCGTGCATGCCCTTGAGCACGTCCTGAAGGATCGCCACGGAGTCGATGTAGCCCTTGCGGTTGGCGCTGTTCGGGTCGACCGCGGTCACCGGGTCCTTGGCGTAGGCGTCCAGGATGTACCAGGCCTGCCAGGCGATGATGTCGAGGTTGTAATACGCGAGCTGTTTGGTCTCGGCCGCCACCACGGTGAGGTTGGCGACCTGGTTGCGTGCGGCGGCCTGCCGGGAGGAGCCCCAGATTCCGACGCCGGTCACGGCGATGACGCTGAGGGCCAGCACCGCCACCGTCGCCAGGAACTTGGTACCGATGCGGAGGTCGGTGGCGCGCTGCCGGAATGAGCGCGGGCCACCTCCCGCCGCGCTCGTGCGCGTGTTGCTCATGACGCTCCTATCTACGCCGCCGGCCCGGGGCCCTGCGGCACCTCGTCCCGCTGGCCTACGGCCGGGCGGGAGGCGGCCATACCGCGGGAGGGGCGCGCTATGACCTCTGTCGCCTGCCCATCGACTGTCGACCAATCCGGATTCAGGCGTTTTAGTGTGACATAGAGCATAAGGTCGGCTAGGTCGCTAGATCGCTAGATCGCTAGATCGCTAGATCGCTAGATCGCTAGATCGCTAGATCGCCAGGTCGCCAGGTCGCCAGGTCGCCAGGTCCGGGGCCGGGCCTTCTGCGTCGGCGCGGCGCGTGCGCCGCGCTTACCACGCATGCCGTGCTCACATGGCGAAGTGCATCGATTATCTTCGCTGTAGGCATTTACTGTTAGGACTCTTTATTTTAAATTAGGTGAGACGTCTCGGATGCCGGCGCTCCGGTTTCCGCTCCCATCCAGCTCGCGGCGCCACGAGCAAGACCGTCGCAGGAACACGTCCCGTCGCCACGACACCACGTCGCCAGGACCACGTCGCCACGACCAAGGAGGACCGCATGCGAAAACGGATCACGCTCCCGGCACTGACGGCCGCCGCCGTCCTGACCTCGCTGGCGGTAGCCGTACCCGCCAGCGCGCACGGTTACGTGTCGGCGCCGCCCAGCCGGCAGGCCCTGTGCGCGCAGGGGCGCGTCAAGGACTGCGGCCAGATCCAGTACGAGCCGCAGAGCGTCGAGGGGCCCAAGGGGCTGCGCAGCTGCAGCGGCGGCAACGCCCGGTTCGCCGTGCTCGACGACGAGAGCAAGGGCTGGCCCGCCACCTCCGCGGGGCGGTCGGTGACGTTCAACTGGGTCTTCACCGCCCGGCACGCCACCACCAACTTCGAGTACTACATCGGCAACACGCGGATCGCGTCGTTCGACGGCGGCGGCAAGCAGCCGCCCGCCAGCGTGTCCCACACCGTCAACCTGGGCAACCGGACCGGGCGTCAGAAGGTGCTCGCGATCTGGAACATCGCCGACACGGCGAACGCGTTCTACTCCTGCATCGACCTCCAGGTGAGCTGACGCTCGGACGGTGATGACCTGAGCATCGGCTCAGGAGGCGATGAACGGCGTCCGGGCCCGGCATCCTGGGCCCGGACGCCGGCGCGTCGTGTCTTCCGGCGGGTCAGGTGCCGGGGTGGCGATGATCGTCGCCGCCCGCGCCGGCACTCGTCCACAAGCGACAGACTAGTTGTCCGCGCCTCGTTTAATCCCGTCCGCAGTGGATAGTCCGCACGCACCGCCGGTCCGATGCCGACGGCTTGCTCGCCTGTCTGTGTATCCGTGCCGCCGGTTTGGCCGGCGCCAGCGTGATCTCAGACGGTGACGCATCACCAGGTCACGTTCGGTACTCCGATTTTCCGGGTCTATCGGGAGGTATTGGTGCGAAAAATGATCGAGGACGGGTCCCCGGAGGCGGCGAGAGGCTCTCTTCGCCGACGCAGCGGAGTGCGGCCGCGCCTGTTGGCGGCGGCGTCGATCGCGGTGATGGCGGTAGGGGCTCCCGGTGGGGTGGCAGCGGCAGCGGCCCACGCTCCTGCCGTCGTCCCGGCGTCCTGCGATTCTCAGGACGAGTGGTCCGGCCCCTGCAAGTCCCCGACCCCGCCAGTGAAGACGACCTCGCCGACCCCGCCGGTGAAGACGGCCTCGCCGAAGCCGCCGGTGAAGACGACCTCGCCGGCTCCGACCAAGTCGACCGCGCCCTCAGTCAAACCCAGCGGCGCCCCGCGCACCGGTGGCGGCGGTACGGCCGGATCCGATGTCGAGTTCCTGGTGCCGCTGGCTGCCCTGGCCGTCCTCGCCCCGGTCGGCATCGCCCTGACGCGGCGACGCCGGGTGGCGAATGAGTGATTCCCCGCCGGGACCAACCCGTGGTGCTCACGTGGTCGCCCTGCGAGTCCTCGCCCTCGCGGCGATGATCGCCCTGACGGCGGCCACCACCGGGGCATCCCGGACATCCACGGCTGTCCCGTCGACCGTTCCGGCTGTCCCGTCGACCGCTTCCCGTGCGGCGGCGGGACAGCCCGGCCCGCACCAGTCGCCCGGCCCGCACCAGTCGCCCGGCCCGCGCCAGTCGCCCGGCCCGCACCAGTCGCCCGGCCCGCGCCAGTCGCCTGACCCGCAGCCTCCGGCGTTGTCGCACTCGCTACCGGTGCGGCTGTCGGTTCCCGCCATCGACGCGGTGTCGTCGTTGATGCCACTCGAACTCAACCCCGACGGGACCGTCCAGGTGCCGCCGGTGTCCAAGCCGATGCAGGCTGGCTGGTACGCGCTCGGCCCGACCCCGGGAGAGGTCGGACCGAGCGTGATCCTGGGCCATGTGGACGGGCACGACCGGCCGGGGGTCTTCTTCCGCCTCCGTGAGCTGCGGCCCGGGAGCCAGATATTCGTCACCCGGCAGGACGGCACGACGGCCCGGTTCGTGGTCGAGCACACGGAACAGGTGCCGAAGATCCACTTTCCCACCGAGAAGGTCTACGGCGCCACCGCCCGTCCGGAGCTTCGGCTCGTCACCTGCGGCGGCAGCTTCGACCGGAAGGCGGCAAGCTACCGGGACAGCGTGATCGTCTACGCCGTACTCGCCCCGTCGACCTGATCCGACCGCGGGCCGACGGACACTGCCCCGACCGCGGGCCGGCCGGTGCCGGCCCGCGGTCGTACGCCGGTTGCGCCCGCCTCGATCGTCAGGGCCGCTGACCCTCCGTGATCACCCGAGGGTCCACGGCGTGTCGACGCCGTCGAACTCCTCGAAGACCAGCCAGGTCCGGGTGGACAGCACCCCCGGGATGCTCTGTACCTGGTTGAGTACCAGGTCGCGTAGGGCCGCGTTGTCCGGGGCGCGGACCAGGGCGAGCACGTCGTGGTCGCCCCCGAGCAGGGCGGCGTGCTCCACGTACCGGATCTGCGCGAGCCGGGCCGACACCTCCCGCCACGTGTTCTGCTCGATCGTGAGGCTGACGTAGGCGGACGTGCCCAACCCCGCCGGCTCCGGGGCCACCTGGGCCCGGAAACCGGTGATTACCCCTTCCCGCATCAGGCGCTCGACCCGCGCGTACGCGTTCGTCCGCGAGATGTGGACGCGCTCGGCGAGGGTCCGGATCGACGCCCGCCCGTCGCGGACCAGCGCGTCGAGGATCCGCCGGTCGATGTCGTCGAGCACGCGGACCGTTCGTCCCGGGCCGGAGCCGGACTCGGCTGTGCTGTGGGGCTCTTGGCTCACGTGCTGCCCTCCTGGGGGTCAAAGATCCCGGATTTCGTTCGATTATTGAGGTAAACATCCGTGGCCGTGAGCATAAACACACCACAAGTCCCAGGAGGTCCTCGCCGTGACGACCACACCACAGGCGGTCCGCAGGGCATCCCCGCGCGCCCGGCGTACCCCCACGCAGCCCGACCCGGCTGCCCCGCTGCTGCCCAGCCGTGACCCGGTCCGGCTGCTCGACGAGGCAGGCAGGCGGCTGCCCGCCGCTCAGGGGCCCCGTGACTATGCCGAGCCGCCGGCCGAGAGCCTGCGCGAGCTGTACCGGCGGATGGTCGTCGGCCGGCGCTTCGACGTCCAGGCGACCGCCCTGACCAAACAGGGACGGCTGGCCGTGTACCCGTCGTCGCGCGGGCAGGAGGCGTGCCAGGTCGGCGCGGTCATGGCGGTACGGCCGGACGACTGGGTGTTCCCGACGTACCGGGAGTCGATGGCCCTGGTGTCGCGGGGCATCGACCCGGTCGAGGTGCTCACCCTGCTGCGCGGCGACTGGCACTGCGGGTACGACCCGGCGGCCCGGCGCACCGCGCCGCAGTGCACGCCGCTGGCGACCCAGACCATCCACGCCGCCGGGGTGGCGTACGGCGAGGCGTACCAGGGGCGCGACACGGTCGCCCTGGCGTTCATCGGCGACGGCGCGACCAGCGAGGGCGACTTCCACGAAGGCGTCAACGTCGCCGCCGTGTTCCGCGCGCCGGTGGTCTTCTTCGTGCAGAACAACCGGTACGCCATCAGCGTGCCGCTGTCCCGGCAGACGGCGGCGCCGTCGCTGGCGTACAAGGGCGTCGGGTACGGCATCGCCAGCGAGCAGGTCGACGGCAACGACCCGCTCGCCGTGCTGGCCGTGCTGACGCACGCGGTCGAGCACGCCCGCGCGGGCAACGGGCCGTTCCTGGTCGAGGCCCACACCTACCGGCTCGAACCGCACACCAACGCCGACGACGCCTCCCGTTACCGCACCATGGACGAGGTCGAGTCGTGGCTCGGGCGCGACCCGATCGCGCGGCTGGAGGTGTACCTGCGCGGCATCGGCGTGCTCGACGACGCGGCCGTCGAGGCGGTACGGGCCGAGGCCGAGGCGTTCGCGGCCGACCTGCGTACCCGGATGAACACCGAGCCCGTCGTCGAGCCGCTCAGCCTGTTCGACCACGTGTACGCGCAGCCGACCCCGCAGCTTGCGGAGCAGCGCGAACAGGTACGCGCCGAACTGGCCGCGGCGGCCGAGGACGGGGACGTCTGATGGCGCCGGAGACAGTGACGATGGCCAAGGCGCTCAACGCGGCGCTGCGCGACGCGATGGCCGCCGACGAACGGGTGATCGTGTTCGGCGAGGACGTCGGCCAGCTCGGCGGTGTCTTCCGCATCACCGACGGGCTGCTGGCGACGTACGGCGACAGACGCTGCTTCGACACCCCCCTGGCCGAATCGGGCATCGTCGGCTTCGCGGTCGGAATGGCGATGTCCGGCCTGCGGCCGGTGGTCGAGATGCAGTTCGACGCGTTCGCGTACCCGGCCTTCGAGCAGATCACCTCCCACGTGGCCAAGCTCCGCAACCGGACCCGCGGCGCGTTGAGCGTGCCGATCGTGATCCGGGTGCCGTACGCCGGCGGCATCGGCGGCGTGGAGCACCACTGCGACTCCAGCGAGGCCTACTATGCGCACACCCCGGGGCTGAAGGTGGTCACCCCGGGATGCGTCGAGGACGCGTACTCGCTGCTGCGCGAGGCGATCGATGACCCGGACCCGGTCGTGTTCATGGAGCCCAAGAAGCTGTACTTCACCAGCGCCGAGGCGGCGCTGCCGGTGCGTACGGAAGGTTTCGGGCGGGCCGTGGTACGCCGGTCCGGTCGCGACGCCACGCTCGTCGCGTACGGGCCGTCGGTGCCGGTGGCCCTGGAGGCGGCCGAGGCCGCCCGCGACGAGGGCTGGGACCTTGAGGTCGTCGACCTGCGGACCATCGTGCCGTTCGACGACGAGACCGTCACCGCGTCGGTGCGGCGTACCGGCCGGTGCGTGGTCGTCCAGGAGGCCCAGGGCTTCGCCGGGGTCGGCGCCGAAATCGCCGCGCGGGTCCAGGAGCGCTGCTTCCACTCGCTGCACGCCCCGGTCCTGCGGGTCGCCGGCCTGGACATCCCGTACCCGGCGCCGAAGCTGGAGCACATCCACCTGCCGGGCGTCGACCGGGTCCTCGACGCGGTGGCCCGGCTGCAGTGGGACGACCAGCCCGACCCGAAGTGGGTGGCGGCATGACGACCATGACCGCTCAGGTCTTCCTGCTGCCGGACCTGGGGGAGGGGCTCGCCGAGGCGGAGATCGTCGAGTGGCGGGTCGCCGTCGGTGACCTGGTGGACGTCGACCAGGTCGTGGTCGAGGTGGAGACCGCCAAGGCGGTCGTGGACGTGCCGTGCCCGTACGCCGGCCGGGTGACCGCCCTGCACGGCGCCCCCGGCGAGGTGCGGCCGGTCGGTCAGCCGCTGGTCACGATCGAGCCGGTCGCGCCGGCGGAGCCGGGCGGGCACGCGGTGTACCGGGAGGAGGAGCGGGCCGGCACCGGCCGGTCCGCCGGATCGGGAAACGTGCTCATCGGGTACGGGACGGGGCACGGCCGGCCGGGCAGGCGCCGGCGGCGGGTCCTGCCGGCCGGTACCCCGGCCCCGGTCGCGACTCCGGCCCCGGTCGCAACCCTGGTCCCGGTCGCGACCCTGGCCCCGGTCGCGGCGGCGGGGGAGGCCACCCGGGTCATCTCCCCGCTGGTACGCCGGCTGGCCCGCGACCACGGCGTTGACGTGGCGAGCCTGCGCGGTACCGGACCGGGCGGCGTCGTGCGGCGCGCCGACGTCGAGGCGGCGGTCGCGGCGGTGCCGTCAGTCCCGGCCGCGGCCGGGCCGTCGGTGCCGTCCGCCGCGCCGCCGGTGCCGACCAGCGATCCGGGCGCCGACGTCGTGATCCCGTTGACGGGGGTACGCCGGGCGATCGCGGAGAAGCTCTCCCGCAGCCGGCGCGAGATCCCCGAGGTCACCATCTGGGTCGACGTCGACGCCACCGGGCTGCTGGAGGCCCGGGCGGCGATCAACGCCGCCCGGCCCGGCTCCCCGGTCAGCCTGCTGGCGCTGCTGGCGCGCATCTGCGTCCACGCGCTCCAGCGGTACCCGGCGCTCAACGCGCGGGTCGACACCGAGCGTGCGGAGATCGTCCAGTCCCGGCGGATCAACCTGGGGATCGCCGCGCAGACCGACCGCGGGCTCGTCGTACCCGTCATCCACGACGCCCAGCGCATGACCACGCTCGACCTGGCCGTGGCCCTGGCCGAGACGACCGCGCAGGCGCGGGCCGGCGCGCTGCCGCCGGCCCGGATGACCGGCGGTACGTTCACGCTCAACAACTACGGCGTGTTCGGGGTGGACGGCTCGACGCCGATCATCAACCACCCGGAGGCGGCGCTGCTGGGCATCGGCCGCATCGTCGACAAGCCCTGGGTGGTGGACGGGCAGCTGGCGGTACGCAAGGTTGCCGAGGTGAGCCTCACCTTCGACCACCGGGTCTGCGACGGCGGTACCGCGGGCGGGTTCCTGCGCCATGTCGCCGACTGCATCGAGCAGCCGGCCCTGCTCCTCGCGTACACCTGAGCCGGCCGCGCCGAAAACGCCGCGGCGGCCCGCTCCCGGCGGGGGAGCGGGCCGCCGCAGACGGTCCGTCAGCTCAGATGAGCCCGAGCGCCCTGACGGCGTCGCGCTCCTCGACCAGCTCGCGCACGGAGGCGTCGATCCGCTCCCGCGAGAACTCGTTGATGTCCAGCCCCTGGACGATCTCGTACCGCCCGTTGCGGGACACGACCGGGAAGGACGAGATCAGGCCCTCCGGGACGCCGTAGGAGCCGTCGGACACGACCGCCGCCGACGTCCAGTCACCCTCGGGGGTGCCGTTGACCCAGGTGTACACGTGGTCGATGGCCGCGCCGGCCGCCGACGCCGCCGAGGACGCGCCGCGGGCCTCGATGATGGCCGCGCCGCGCTTGGCGACCGTCGGGATGAACGTGTCGCGCAGCCACTCCTCCTCGACCTGCTCCGCGGCGACCTTGCCGTTGACCTCGGCGTGGTACAGGTCGGGGTACTGGGTCGCCGAGTGGTTGCCCCAGATGGTCATCTTCCGGATCGCCGTCACCGGGACGTCGAGCTTCGCCGACAGCTGCGCGAGCGCGCGGTTGTGGTCGAGACGGGTCATCGCGGTGAACCGCTCGGCCGGCACGTCCGGCGCGTGCGACTGCGCGATCAGCGCGTTGGTGTTGGCCGGGTTGCCGACCACCAGTACCCGTACGTCGTCGGCGGCGCCGGCGTTGATGGCCTCTCCCTGCGGCTTGAAGATGCCGCCGTTGGCCTCCAACAGGTCGCCGCGCTCCATGCCCTTGGTGCGGGGACGGGCACCCACGAGGAGGGCCACGTTCACACCGTCGAACGCCCGCCGGGGGTCGTCGGTGATGTCGATGCTCTGCAGCAGCGGGAACGCGCAGTCCTGCAGCTCCATCGCGGTGCCTTCGGCAGCCTTGATGGCCTGCGGGATCTCCAGCAGGCTCAGCGCCACCGGCGTCCCCTCGCCGAGCAGGTGGCCCGAGGCGATACGGAACAGCAGCGCATAGCCGATCTGGCCCGCCGCCCCTGTCACCGTCACCTTGACCGCTGGCCCAGCCATCCGCTTCTCCTTTGTTGTCGTTGTGCAGTGATCCGATCGTATGCCCGGCCGCTGGATCGGCTTCAGGCGCACCTCGGATAACACCGGGTGAGGCGGATAACACCGGGTGCCGGGACGGTCGACGGACCGGGCCGGCACCCGGACCGGCCACCGGGACGGCTACCAGCGGCCGCGGTGGACCACCTCGTCGAAGGGGCGCCGGTCGGGCCGCTCGATCGGCCGGAGCGGGCGGTCGGCCGGATAGCCGACGGGGATCAGATACGGGCAGTACCGGTCCGGCGGGAAGCCGAGGAGTCCACGGGCGAGTTGCTGGTCCTCGACGACGGTGTGCCCGGTGCCGAGGCCGAGGTCCGTGGCGGCGATCATCATGCTCATCGTCGCCTGGCCCAGGTCGTAGTGTTCCTGGTCACGGTGCCGGTCGTCGGCCGGTACGGGCGCCACGAGCGCGATCGTGGCGGCCGACGTCGCGACGTGCCCGGCGCCGCGCCACACCCCCGACAGGTCCACCAGTTGCTGGCGGTCGGTGACCACGACGAAGTCCCAGGGCTGCCAGTTCTGCGAGCTGGGCGCCCGCCGGCCGGCCTCCAGGATCCGGTCGAGGTCGGTGGCCGGTACCGGCCGGTCGGCGAACGCCCGGACGTCGCGCCGCGCCCTAATTGTGTCCCACGTCTCCATTTTCCCATCCTCGTCCCGTCCGCCGACCGGCGCTCACCGGCAACGGGTGGTGCGGCGCCACCGGGTGGTGCGGCGGCAACGGGAGGCGCGGTGAAGGTGGGCAGTGCGGTGGGTACAGATCCGCTCACCGTGTGAAATCGGCCGCTCGTCGCACTGGCCCGCCCGCTGGTCGCTCATCGCCACGGTGCCACTTCGCCCCGTACGGCGGCGAGCGTAAGGATCGATTCCACTGAATGCGTGCCGGACGGGGGGATCCAGATGACGGGGATCAGGCGGCGGGACCTACTGGCGGGCGCGGCCGGCGCGGCGGCGCTCGCGGGAGCCGGAATCGACATCGCCGGCCCGGCAGCGGCGGCAGCGGCCGAGACCGGCGCGGCGCACCCGGCGGCCGGGACCGGCGCGGCGCACCCGGCGGCGGGGACCGGTTCGACCGTCCGGCTGAGCGAGGGTACGGACTTCGCGGCACAACTGTCGCCCGACGGCAGGACGATAGCCGTCGACCTCGTGGGCGTGCTGTGGGTGCTGCCCGCCTCCGGCGGGCCGGCGCGCCGGCTGACCAGCGACCTGTTCGACATCGCCCAGCCCGAGTGGTCGCCGGACGGTTCGACGATCACGTTTCAGTCCTACCGAGACGGTACGTTCCACCTCTGGCTGATCCGTCCGGACGGGTCGGGGCTGCGCCAACTGACCAGTGGCCCCTACGACCACCGGGAGCCGCGCTACGCCCCGGACGGCAGGCGGATCGCGTTCTCGTCGGACCGGCCGGCCGGCGGTGGCCCGGGCGGCGGCGGGGCCGCCGGAAGCTACGGCATCCACCTGCTCGACCCGGCCACGGGCACGGTCAGCACGGTCACCGACACCGTGCTGGAGGAGTACGAGCCGGCGTGGTCGCCCGACGGCACCCGGCTCGCCTTCGTCGTCGCGAACACCCGCATCGACGTCGTCGACCTGGCGACCGGTACCCGTACCACCGCCGTCACCGTGCCGGCCGGCCAGGTGATCCACAATCCCGCCTGGACCCCCGACGGCCGGAGCCTCGTCTACTCCCTCCTGGTCAGCGGGCGCAGCGAACTGTGGTGCGCCGAACCCGGACGCGACGGTACGCCGCTGGTCACCGGCGAGGAGGTGTTCCCGTTCCGGGTGTCGTGGCGACCGTCCGGGGCGTCGCCGGCCGGACCGTCGCCCCGGGAGTTCGTGTACACCGCCGACGGCCGGATCCGCCGCCGGATCCTCGACGGTGGCGCGGCGCCGCACACCATCGGCTTCGTCGCCGGCGTCACCGTCACCACGCCGGCGTACCGCAGGCGGCAGCGTGACTTCGACTCGGGTACCCCGAAACCGGTCGTGGGGATCGGCAGCCCGGTCCTGTCACCGGACGGCGAGCAGGTGGCGTTCCGGGCGCTGGGCGACATCTACACGATGCGGATCGGCCAGCCGCCGCGGCCGCTCACCCGCGACCACTGGTGGTCCAGCGACCCCGCGTGGTCGCCGGACGGGGCGTACCTGTCCTACTCCTGCGACCGGGCCGGCAAGCTCGACATCTGGATCCGGGACCTGCGCACCGGTGCCGACCGGCAGCTGACCAACCTGCCGGGCGCCGCCGCCGTGTCCGGGACCTGGTCACCCGACGGCTCCCACCTGGCCTTCCTCGACCAGACCGGCGCGCTGTACACCGTCGAGGTGGCGACCGGGAACGTCCAGCGCGTCCACCCGGCGACCTTCGAACCCGGCCGCCCCACCTGGTCGGCCGACGGCACCGTCATCGCGCTCGCGGCGGTCAAGCCGTACTCGGCGCGGTACCGGGAGGGCCTGAGCACGATCCTGCTGGTCGACCGCCGTACCGGTGCGGCCACCTACGTCGACCCGCTGCCGCACCGGTCGATCCAGACCCGCGGCGACGACGGCCCGGTCTGGTCGCCCGACGGTACGAAGATGGCGTTCGTCGTCGCGAGCGTGCTCTGGGTGGTCGACGTCCACCCCGACGGTACGTTCGCCGGCTCGCCCCGGCAGATCACCCACGAGGTCACGGACGCGCCGAGCTGGAGCGGCGACTCCGGCCGGCTGCTGTACCTCAACAACGGCCGGCTGCGCCTCGTCACGGTCGACGGGAAGCGCACCCGTACCGTGCCGGTGGGACTGACCTGGACCAACGCCCGGCCCCGTGGCCGTACCGTGATCCGGGCCGGGCGGCTGTGGGACGGCGGCGGCCCGCGCCTGCGCGACGACGTCGACATCGTCGTCGAGGGCCACCGGATCGTCGCCGTGTCCGACCACCGCCCCGGCCGTGACGGCCGCCTCGTGGACGCCCGCGACTGCGTGGTCGTCCCCGGCCTGGCCGACATGCACCACCACCGGGAGATGCAGGGCTACTGCTACGGCGACCGGCAGGGCCGGCTGTGGCTGTCGCTGGGGGTCACCACGACCCGGTCACCGGGCAGCCCCGCGTACCACATGGTGGAGGCCCGCGAGTCGATGCAGTCCGGCGCCCGCCTCGCGCCGCGCTACTTCGGCACCGGCGAGGCCATCGACGGCTCCCGCATCTTCTACAACTTCATGCGGCCGACCTTCGACGCCCGGCAACTGGACCTCGAACTCGAACGTGCCGCGGCCCTCGACTACGACCTGATGAAGGCGTACGTGCGGCTGCCGCCTGCGTGGCAGCGCCGGGTCGTCGAGTGGGCGCACGAGCGCCGCATCCACGCCACCTCGCACTACCACTACCCGGCCTTCGCGTTCGGTAGCGACGGTATGGAGCACATCGGCGCGACGAACCGGTTCGGGTACTCGCGGACGGTGACCGCGCTCGGCACCGGGTACCGCGACGTCATCGACGTCTTCAACGCCTCGCGGGCGGCCCGCACGCCCACGCTGTTCGGGGCGAACACCCTGTTCGCCGACGACACCTCGCTGGTCACCGACCGGCGGGTGGCCACGCTCTACCCGGAATGGGAGTACGCCGCACTGCGGGCGGCGGCCACGGCCGCCCAGACGACCGACCAGACGGTCGCCCGGGAGAACCTCGCCCGCCAGGTCGCCCAGGTCGTCGCCATGGTGCGCGGCGGTGGGCGGGTGCTCACCGGTACGGACTCCCCGATCGCGTTCACCGCCGTCAGTACCCACATGAACCTGCGGGCGATGGTGCGGTACGGGCTCACCCCGTACGAGGCGCTCGCCACCGCCACCCGGGCGCCGGGCGAGTTCCTGGGCGAACCGCTCGGCCAGATCCGCCCGGGCATGTACGCCGACCTCGCCATCCTCGGCGGCAACCCGCTCGACGACATCACCCAGGCGGCCAACGTGCGACAGGTGATGGTCAACGGCCAGCTGCACACCGTCGACGAGCTGCTCGCCCCGTTCGCGCAGCCGCGGGCCCTGGCCGCCGTGGCGAACACGGTCGTAGAACCCGTTCCCGACCACCCGGCGAACGCCAGGTACTGGTGGCATGACCCGCACTACGTCGCCGAGAGCAGGCACTCCTGCTGCGCGCAGGCGTAGCGGCACCGCGCGGGCGCAGCCGACCCCCCCGGACATCGACGAGGAGACCAATTGAAGAAGGTAACCCGATCCGCCGCGCTGGCCGTCGTCTCGGTGCTGCTGGCCGCCGGCCCGCTCGGGCCGGCACCGGCCCACGCGGCCGGCCGCGACGGATACTCCGGATCCCAGGTCACCCTGACCGAATCGGCGCTCGGCGGCGTGCACGGCACCGCGCCCGACGCCACCGTCCGCAACGTCCTCACCGTCACCGCCCCGGGCGACAACCTGCGGGTACGGCTGTCCAATCCGTTCGCGGACACCGCCGTGACCGTACGGGCGGCGACGGTCGGGCGGCAACCGGCCACCGACCGCCCCGCGCTCGCCCGCGGCAGCGTCCGGACCCTCACGTTCGGGCACCGGCGCGGGGTGACGATCGCACCCGGCGCCAGCGTGTGGAGCGACCCGGCCCCGCTGCGGGTACGGTTCGGTGACCACGTCGCCGTCAGCGTGTACGCCCCCGGCGCGCCGGTCAGCGACCACACCTTCCCGCCGCCGGACACCGACCCGCCCGGCTCGTTCCTGTCGACCGGCCCCGGCGACGCGACGGCCGACTCCGGCGGCACGGCCTTCGGCGCGTTCCGCCCCGGCACGCTGTGGTGGGTCGACGCGGTCACCGGGACGTCACCGGCGCGCGGGACGATCGTCACCCTCGGCGATTCCATCACCGACGGGTACCAGGCCGTCGGTGGCGGCCCGCGCTGGACCGACGTCCTCGCCGCTCGTATCGACGCCCTTCCCGGCGACGCGCCGCTGTCCGTGGCCAACGCCGGGATCAGCGGCAACACGGTGAGCGTCCAGCCCAACCCGTACGACCCGACGAACCAGTGCTGCGGCCCGCCCGCCCCGCTGCGGCTGGACCGGGACGTGCTGTCGGTGCCGGGCGTGCGGTACGTGTTCCTGCTGGAGGGGACCAACGACATCGGCGGCGGCGACTACGCGCCGTCCGCGCCGCCCGACCAGGTCATCGAGGCGATGCGGGAGGTGGCCGCGCGGGTGCACCGGGCCGGGAAGAAGATGGTCGGCGCCACCATCCTGCCGATGTGCAACGCCGCCGGCAGCGCGAAGGAGCAGACCCGGCTGACCGTCAACCGGTGGATCCGTACCTCGCGGACGTTCGACGCGGTGGTCGACTTCGACGCGGTCCTGCGCGATCCGGCCGACCCGACCGTGATCCGTCAGCAGTGGCGGGCAGACTGCTACCACCCGAACGCGGCCGGCGACCGGGTGCTCGGCGACTCCATCCCGCTGACCGTGTTCGGGCTGCCGGCGCGCGCCGGTAACAAGGACAGCGTGCCTGGTTTGGCCGGATAGAGGGTGCTGCGCGGCAGCGGTCCCGCTGGGAAGATGCAGGGTGCCGGCCCCGGGTGGACGTTGGGGCATTCACCGCAGGCCGGTAACAGGCACATCGGGCGACGGCGTATCGGACGGAGGCGATCGGGGTGCGGAACGCGGCGGACAGCGTCCACCTTGTCGCGGCGAGCGCGGGCTTCCTGTCCTACCTGCTGCTGTGGGCGACGGTGTGCTGGGGAGCGCTGCTGGGCCGCGGCTGGGCGATGACCCGCTTCACGTACGCCAACGTCTACGCCGTGCACATGACGCTGGCGCTGGTCGCGATGACGCTGGGCTGGGGGCACGCCTTCACCCAGCTGGCCAACCCGGTCGGCACGGTCTTCCTCGTCGACGTGTTCGTCCCCTTCGTCAACGGGCACGACCCGATCGGGATCGGCCTCGGCGTGTTGGCGACCGAGCTGATGACCGCGCTGCTCATCTCGGTGCCGGTGCAACGCGCGCTGGGCTACCGCCGCTGGCGGATGCTGCACTCGCTGGCATACGCGTCCTTCACGCTCATGGCCGGTCACGTGCTGTTCGCCGGCTCGGACACCGACCCGCCCTACGTGAAGATCCCGGTCGTCGCGCTGTGGGCGAGCACCGTGGTGCTGTGGTTGGCCGTGGCCCGCTGGCGGCGCCGGGACGCGGCCGCGCACGGCACCCGGTCCGACGCCGACCGGCAGGTCGAGGTACACGTCGACCCGGGCCGGTGCGAGCGGTTCGGCTACTGCGAGCGGGAGGCGCCGGACGTGTTCGAACTGCGCGAGGACGGCCGGCTCAGCTACCGGATGGCGGTGTCCGGCGACGACCAGATCGACGCGGCGGTCCGGGCGGCCCGGGTCTGCCCGGCGCGGGCGATCTCGATGGGGGTCACCGGCCCCGGCACGTCCGCCGGGGCGCGCGGCGAGGTCGCCGGATCGCGCGGCGAAGGCGGGAGGTCGCGCGGCGAAGGCGGGAGGTCGCGCGGCGAAGGTGGGAGGTCGCGCGGCGCGGACGAGCCGCTGGCCACGGTGACCGAACTGCGCCGCCGTTAGCCGGGAATCGGTCCTGACGACGGCGGCGCGGCCGTGACCGCGCCGCCGTTTTCAGTTCCGGGCGGCCCGCGCCAGGCGGCGTACGGCCAGCTCGGCGAGGACAGCGGCGCCGTCGGGCAGTACGCCGTCGTCGAAGCGCGCCTCGGGCGAGTGGTTGGGCGCCGCCGTGGCCGGGTCGAGCTCGGGCGGGCAGGCGCTGAGGAAGACGAACGTGCCCGGGACCCGCTCCAGGATGTAGGAGAAGTCCTCGGCGCCCGGCTCCGGATGAGCCATCCAGTCGAAGCGCGACGCGCCGAACAGTTCGCCGATCGTGTCCGCCACGAACCGGGTCTCGCCCTCGTCGTTGACGGTCACCGGGTACCCGTCCCCGATCCACACGTCGACATCCAGGCCGTGCGCCTGCGCGATGCCCGTGACGACGTCGGTCACGCCCCGGCAGACCCGCTCCCGGGCCTGTGGCGAGAACGACCGGATCGTCGCCTCGAACCGCGCCTGCGCCGGGATCACGTTGTCCACCGTGCCCGCGTGCAGGCTGCCCACCGTCACCACGACCGGGTCGAAGATGTCGTGGGTACGCGTGACGTAGGTCTGTAGCGCGAGGACCATCTCGCAGGTCGCGGGGATCGGGTCCCTGGCGTACTGCGGCCGCGAGCCGTGGCCGCCGGCGCCGGTGACCACCACGCGCAGCGTGTCCACCGACGCCATCAGCGGGCCGGGCCGGGTGGTGAAGGTCCCGTACGGCTGCCGCGACGCGCTGACGTGCAGGCCGTAGGCGGCGATCGGCCGGGTACCGGAGGCTTCCAGCACCCCCTCCTCGATCATGCGATCGGCGCCGCCCGGGCCCTCCTCGGCCGGCTGGAACATGAAGACGACGTTCCCGGCGAGCCGGTCGCGTACGCCGGAGAGCAGCCGCGCCGCGCCGACCAGCATCGCCATGTGCAGGTCGTGGCCGCAGGCGTGCATCGCGCCGTCGATCACCGAGGCGTACGGCTCGCCGGACAGCTCGGTGACCGGCAGCGCGTCCATGTCGGCCCGCAGCAGGACGGTCGGGCCCGGCGCGCCGCCGCGCAGCACCGCCGTCACCGAGCTCAGCGATCGGCCGGTGCTGATCTCCAGGGGCAGGCCGCGCAGCGCGTCGAGCAGTTTCGCCTGGGTCCGCGGCAGGTGCAGGCCGATCTCCGGCTCCCGGTGCAGGGCCCGGCGCAGGTCGGCCAGGTCGGCCAGGTCGGCCAGGTCGGGCCGCATCGCCCGGGCGTTCTCGTGCAGCGCCATCCGTGTCCCCTCCGTGCACTCACCCCGGCGGCGTTCGAGTCAGCGCCGGCCGGTGCTGCGCAGGGTAACGCAGCCGGGTACGGTTCGCGAAGATCACGGACGGCGTGGTCCGCCCCGGGTGGAGACGGTGCGGGTTCACCGTGGATGGAGACGGTGCGGTTCACCGCAGGATGCCGGTGTGGCCCAGCGAGTACCGGCCGGGCTGCGGCCACACGCACAGGCCGTGCGGGCCGGCGCCGGTGGGGATCCTCGCGATGAGGTGGCCGTCGGTGGTGTCGAGCGCGTACACCTCGCCGTGGTAGCGGCCGGACAGCCACAGCACCTTGCCGTCGGGGGAGAGGCCGCCCATGTCCGGGCTGCCGCCGCCGGGGATCCGCCACGTGGTCGTGAGCCTGCCGGTCGCGAACTCCAGCAGCGAGACCGACCCCTCGTCCCGGTTGGTGATGTACATGTACCTGGAGTCCCGGCTGACGTAGAGCCCGTGCGCGCCGGCGCCGGTGGGCAGCAGGGTCGGGGTGGTGAACGCGCCGCCGTCGAGGACCCACACCCCGTTCGCGTGCATGTCGGCGACGTACCAGGTCCGGCCGTCCGGGGCGATCTTCACGTCCTGTGGCCCGGCGCCGGGGTGCGGCAGGTGCAGCTTCTTGACGACCCGGTGTGTCACGGTGTCGACCTTCAGCAGGTCGCCGGAGAACTCGCAACTGGCGATGAAGTAGCGCCCGTCGGGGGAGAAGTCGGCATGGTTGACCCCTTCACAGTCGACGTCCACGTTGTCGCGCAGCGCGAACGTCGTGGGGTCGATGAAGTGGATCTGGCGTCGCAGCTCCGCCATGACCACCCCGTACCTGCCGTCCGGGGTGAAGTAGAGGTTGTACGGGTCGTCGACCGGTACCGGGGTGCCGACCGTGCCGGTGGTCGGGTCGATCGGGGTGAGCGCCTCACCCGGCGCGGTGTCGCTGTTGACCAGCAGCCTGCTTAGGTCCCACGTCGGCACCACGTGCTCCGGGCTGTGCGGCAGCGGGAAGGTCCCGATCACCTTGTAGGTGGTGGGGTCGATGACCGACAGGGTGTCGGCCGTGTTGTTGGGCACGTACACCCGGTACAGGTGCGTGCGCACCTTGTCCGCCAGGGCGTTCGGGCGGTCGGCGGCGTACAGGTCAGCCGGGTCCAACGGCGGCGGCATACCGGGCAGCGGTGCGTTCGCGGCCGGTCTCGCCCGCGCGGACGAGGGAGTCGCGGTCGGCGAGCCGGCGATCGGCGCCGGTGTGTCCGCGGCGGAGCGGGTGGTACGGGCGTCCGGACGTTCGTCGCCCGGTGTCGAGCAGGCGGCCAGGACGGCGACGACGGCCGCCAGGACGGTGGCGACCGCGGCGGCGCACAGCCGGCGGCAGCCGGCCTGGATCGTCGCCCGGCGGTGCCCGGCCCGGGCCGTGGGTAGGAGGAACATCAGCCCACCAGTTCCGTCATCGTGACGGGTCGCAGGCCGCGCTGGCGGAGCCGATCCAGGATCTCGGGGATGGCGGCGACCGTCGCGGCGTGGCCGAGGTGCATGCTCACGATCGACCCGTTGCCGACCGGGCCGGCGACGGCGCGGACCACCTCCGCCGGCTCGGGGTCGGTGTGGTCGAGCGAGTCCAGGTCGTAGGACAGGCAGACGGGGTACCCGGCCCGCGCGGCCTGCGCCCGGATGACATCGGTGGCGTACTGTGTCGCGCTCGGCCGGAACCACCGGCCGATGGAGCCGGTCAGCCGCCTGAGCACACCGGCGCAGGCGTCGATCTCGGTGAACACCTCCGCCGCGTCCAGCTCGGTGAGCATAAGGTGGTTCTGGGTGTGGTTACCCAGTTCGTGGCCGCCGTCGAGGATGCGCCGGGCCAGGTCGGGAGCTGCGGCGAGCCAACTGCCCACCGCCAGTACGGTGACCCGGGCGCCCCCGCGTTCCACCTCGTCGAGCAGGGCGCGGGCCTGGGCGGGCTCGCCCGCGCCGTGGAAGGTCAACGCGACGGCGGGGCGGTCGCGCGGTCCGTGCCGGACCTCGGGGACGGTCGCGCCGGTCGGCGAGGCCGCCGGCTGGCCGGTCGGTCCGGCGCGGCCGGCCACCCAGCGGCTCTCGGCGGCGCACCCACCGGTGACGGCCGCGCCGGCGGTGGCCGTGGCCGCGAGGAGCAACGCCCGGCGGTGGATCGGACGGTGTGGACCGTCGAGGGGGGAAGCCGGGGTGTCGGGCCGCATGTCGGGCGGGCCTTCCCCGGTCGTGCCGGGCGTAACCCCGACACGCGGGTGGACGTCACCGTTCCACGGTGGCCGGCCAGGACGCGGCACAGCACGCCGACGGGACCGCGAGCGGGCCAGCGCCGACCGCCCGGCCGCGCGCCCTCCGTACGCTGTGAGGCGTGCTCTTCACCGTCGGACACGGCGCACGGTCGATCGACGCCTTCACCGCGCTGCTGCGCGCCGCTTCGGTGGACACCGTCGTCGACATCCGGCGGTATCCGGGCTCACGCCGCCATCCGCAGTTCGGCCGGGAGGCACTCGACGCGGCACTGCGCGAGGGCGGCATCGGGTACGAGTGGCAGGGCGCCGCGCTCGGCGGTCGCCGGAGGCGCCGCGAGGGGTCGCGGCACACCGCGCTGCGGAACGCGTCCTTCGCCGGGTACGCCGACCACATGGACACCGCGGAGTTCCGGGAGGCCCTGGACGCGCTGGTGGCACGCGCGGCCACCGCGCGGCCGGCGATCATGTGCGCGGAGACGTACTGGGCGCACTGTCACCGGATGCTGGTCGCCGACGCGGCGGCGCTGCGTGGCGCGACGGTCGTCCACCTGCTCGACGCCGGCCGGCGTGAGGCGCACCGGTACCACCCGACGATGCGCCCCGGCCCGGACGGCTGGCCGGTGTTCGATCAGCCCGACACCCTGCCCGGGCTGGGTTGATCCGGGCTGGGTTGAACCGGGCTGGGTTGATCCGGGCTGGGCGTGGTCGTCGGGCGGTCTAGTTCCGGGCGATGCGGACGACGGCCGCGCTGTCGGTGAGGCTGTCCAGCGAGACCGAGAACGCTCCCGCGTCAACGGCCGGCTGGCCGACGGCGAGCTGGAGTTGCTCGCCGGCGACCTCGACGGTCACCGTGTTGCCGTTGGTGGCCACCAGCTTCGCTTCGACGCCCAGGACCTTGGCGCTCGCGTCCACGCCACGGTCGAAGGTGACGGTGCAGGCGTCCAGGCCGCAGCTGGTGTCGGTGCCCTCGGAGCCGCAGCCGGTCAGCAGGGCGAGGCCGAGCAGGGTCCCGGCCGCCAGCATGGCGGCCCGGCGGGCGGGCCGGAGTCGGTGTGTCACGCGGTCCAGGGTACGGGACCGTTTCTACAGTTCAGTGCGCCGTGCCTTCTACAGTTCAGCGCACTGTGCCGGGGCTGTCCGGACGGTCGGGGCGGTAGGTCAGCACGGCGGTCACCAGGTGGGCGACCGTGTCGCCCAGGTCGGCCGGCGTGGCCGCCGGGGTGTCGGCGCCCGCGTACGGGTCGAGGGCCTGGAGCAGGAGTTCGTTGAGCCCGCCGACCAGGGCGACGGCCATCGCCGGGGACAGCGCCGGGATCTCCGGGTTGGCCGGCCGGCCCTCCTCGACGAGCGCGACGAGGGTCTCGGCGAACCGCCGCTGCTTCTCCTGGCGCAGCCGGTACGCGCGGGGCCCGGCCGCCTGCATCTCCACCAGCAGCGTGCGGTAGGCCGCCGGCAGCGCCTCCATCGTCGACAGGTAGGCGCGCACGCCGGCGCGCACCCGTTCCCGCCACGGCTGGTCGCGGTCGCCGGCCGCGCGCCGCAGTACCGCGACGAGCTGGTCGCAGGAGTCGCCGTAGAGCGCCATGAGGCACTCTTCCTTGTCGGCGAAGTGCTCGTAGAAGGTCCGCTTGGAGACCCGCGCGTGGGCCACGATGTCGGCGATGGTGCTCGCCGCGTACCCCTTCTCGGAGACGGCGGCGGCGAGCCCTCCGATGAGGTCCGCCCGCACCTGCGCGGCGGCTCGAGCTGTGCTGGCCAACGCCTCCGCCTGCCCGGTTGCCGATGAGAGAGCGCGTCGCGGCCCTCGGTAGGCGGATGCTACCGCGCCGGTGGGAGCCGTGCCCGGAGGTCTTCCCCGCGCCCCTTACCCGATGGTAACTTCCGGTCATCGTGGTACCGGTCGGTACCACATGGGCGGCGATCAATGGAGCGCAAACCGTGAGCGGTAACGGCGAACCGGTACGCCACGAGCCGGTGGACCACGAGCCGGTACGCCACGAGCCGGTACACCACCGGGTCGCCGTCGTCGGTGCCGGATTCGGCGGCATCGGTACGGCGATCCGGCTCAAGCAGTCCGGCTACCACGACTTCGTGGTGTTCGACCGGGGCGCCGACGTCGGCGGTACCTGGCGCGACAACACGTACCCGGGCTGCGCCTGCGACGTGCCGTCGCACCTGTACTCGCTGTCGTTCGCGCCTAACCCGCGCTGGTCACGCAGCTTCTCCGGCCAGCCGGAGATCTGGGAGTACCTGCGCGGCTGCGTCACCCGGTACGGCATCGGCCCGCACCTGCGACTGCGGCACGAGGTGACCGGCGCGCGGTGGGACGCCGCGGCCGGACACTGGCTGATCGGGACGTCGCAGGGCGAGTACAGCGCGGACGTGTTGGTCGCCGCCGGCGGACCGCTCGCCGAGCCGTCGATACCGGACCTGCCGGGCCTTTCCACGTTCGGCGGTGAGGTCTTCCACTCCGCGCGCTGGAACCACGACCTCGACCTGGCCGGGCGGCGGGTGGCGGTGATCGGTACCGGCGCCTCGGCCATCCAGTTCGTCCCGGAGATCGCGCCGACGGTGGCCCGGCTGCACCTGTTCCAGCGCACCCCGCCGTGGATCATGCCGCGCGCCGACCGCGCCATCGGCGAGGCGGAGAAGCGGCTGTTCCGGGCGTTCCCACCGGTGCAGCGGGCGGTGCGGGCCGGGATCTATCTCGCGCGCGAGACCGTCATGGCCACCGGATTCCTGAACCCGACCCTCATGCGGGTGGCGGGGCAGCGGGTGGCCCACCGGCACCTGCGCCGGTCGGTCGCCGACCCGGCGCTGCGCGCCACCCTCAGCCCGGACTACACCATGGGCTGCAAGCGGGTCCTGCTGTCCAACGACTACTACCCGGCCCTGACCCGCGACAACGTCGACGTGGTCACCGCCGGCATCGCCGAGGTGCGCCCGGACGGCATCGTCACCCGCGACGGCATCCGGCACGAGGTGGACACCATCATCTTCGGTACCGGGTTCCACGTCACCGACCCGCCCATCGCCGCGCACCTGCGGGGCCGGGACGGGCGCACCCTGGAACAGGTGTGGGCCGGCAGCATGCGGGCACACCAGGGCATCACGGTGGCCGGCTTCCCGAACCTGTTCCTGTTGCTCGGCCCGAACACCGGCCTCGGGCACAGCTCGGTGGTGTTCATGATCGAATGCCAGATCCGGTACCTGCTGGGCGCGCTGCGCCACCTCGACCGTGCCGGGGTCGCCGCGATCGAGCCGGCGCCCGAGGCGCAGGCGGCCTTCGTCGCCGACGTCGACCGGCGGATGCGGGGCACGGTGTGGACCAGCGGCGGCTGCAAGAGCTGGTACCTCGACGCGACCGGCCGCAACTCGACCCTGTGGCCGGGCTACACCTGGTCGTACTGGCTGCGCACACGCCGGTTCGACCCGGCCGCCTACCGGCCGGTGCCGAGACATCCCGTGGCCGCCCGCAGCGGGGCGGAACAGACCGTGGAGGAGGGGCGATGACCCGGTCGTTGCAGGGCACGGTCGTTCTGGTCACCGGCGCGGCGCGCGGGATCGGTGAGCACACCGCCCGGCTCGCCGCCGCGCGCGGTGCCCGGCTCGCGCTCGTCGGCCTGGAGCCCGAGCGCCTCGCCGCGCTCGCCGCGGAGCTGGGGAAACAACATGTATGGTACGAGTGCGACGTCACCGACCAGGCCGCCCTGGACCGGGCCGCCCGCGACACCGTGGCGGCCCTCGGGCGCATCGACGTCGTGGTCGCCAACGCCGGCATCGCCAACCGGGGCACGATCGCGGTCGGCGGCATCGAGGGCATGATCCGGACCGTCGACGTGAACCTGCTCGGGGTGATGCGCACCGTCGGGGCCACCGTCGAACATGTCATCGCCAGCCGCGGGTACTTCCTGCTGGTGTCGTCCGCCGCCGCGTTCACCGTGCTGCCCGGCATGGCGGCGTACTGCGCCTCCAAAGCCGGCGTCGAGCAGTTCGGCAACGCCATCCGGCTGGAGTTGGCGCACCGGGGCGTCGCCGTCGGCACCGCCCACCCCGGCTGGATCGACACCGACCTGGTCCGCGACGCGAAGGACGACCTGCCGGCGTTCCGCGAGGCGCGGGCGAAGCTACCCTGGCCGCTGCGGTCGGACACCTCGGTCGAGGCGTGCGCCGCCGCGTTCGTCGACGCGATCGGGCGGCGCCGCCGCAAGGTGTACGTGCCCCGCGCGGTCGGGCTGGTGCAGGCGCTGCGGACCCTCACCACCGGCCCGCTCGCCGACGCCGTGATCGGGCGCACCGCCCGCCACTCCGTACCACAGATGGAGGAGCAGGTACGGCGGCTGGGCCGGTCCTTCGGCGCGCACGTACCGGCGCGTACCACCGACGCCAAGGAGAGTTGAGCGTGGACCTGGAGCTGGTGTACGAGCGGCGCGGCGCGGGTGAGCCGCTGGTCCTGCTGCATGGCATCGGCCATCACTGGCGGGCCTGGGAGCCGGTGCTGGACAGGCTGGCGACCGTCCACGACGTGATCGCCGTGGACCTGCCCGGCTTCGGCCGGTCGCCGCTGCCACCGGGCCAACTGCCGCAGGGCATGCCGGTACTGGTCGCCGGCATCGCCGCGTTCTTCGACCGGCTGGGGCTGGGGCGACCGCACGTGGCCGGCAACAGCCTCGGTGGCGCCATCGCCCTGGAACTGGCCGCGGCCGGGCAGGCGGCGTCGGCGACCGCGCTGTCGCCGGCCGGTTTCTGCACCTCCGGTCAGCTCCGCTGGGCGGTCAACGTGCTGCGGTTCCACCGGGCCGCGGCGTACCTGCCCGAGCCGGTCATCCGCCGGGTGCTCGCCGTCGAGGCGCTGCGGGCGGTGTCGTTCGGCATGCTGATGGCCCGGCCCCGGCGGATCACCGCCGAGGCGGCCCTGGCCGACTCGCTGGCGCTGCGCAACGCCCGCGCGTTCGAGACGGTCGCCCGCAACGGCCTGCGGTACGCCTTCCAGGGCGCGCCGACCGTTCCGGTCACGATCGCCTGGGGTACCCGCGACCGCATCCTGCCCTACCGGCAGGCGGCCCTGGCGCGCCGGCTGCTGCCCGACGCCCGGCACGTCGACCTGACCGGCTGCGGGCACGTACCGATGCACGACGACCCGGACCGGGTGGTGTCGGTCATCCTGGCCACCACCGGCGCCGCCGGCTGACCGCGCGATCGGCGGCAGCGTGCCGTCAGGGCAGGGTGAAGAAGACCATCGGGTTGTCCCGGCCGGTGTGCACCGGCTCGACCAGCCCGAGTTCCCGCCTGACCTCGACGAGCTGCCGGTGCACCTCGGGAGCCCGGGCGGGCGACGCGGTGAGGTATCCGAGGCTGCGGTCGGCCAGCCACCGCAGCAGCACGGCGCCCTCGGTGAACGGCAGCGGCCGGCGGCCGTGGAACACGTCGTGCACGCTCACCGGCGTCCCGGCCGGTACCCGGGGGAACAGCCTGGCCAGGTACCAGCGGGCGAACCGGCCGCTGTGCGCGGCGTCGACGAACAGGTAGCCGGTACGGTCGGCCGGCATCGCCGACGCGGCCCGCACGTCGCCCCGGACGAAGGTCCAGCGGTCGCCGGCCAGCGCCCGGGGTACCGCGTGCATCGCGTGGTCGACGAGGTCGTACGAGTACAGGTGGCCGACCCCGTTGTCGTGCAGCGCGCGCAGGATCCAGGTGGTCGACCAGCCGTGGAACGTGCCGATCTCGACCACCGTCTCCGGTCGCCGTTCGCGCAGCAGCAGGTACGTGATCTCCGCCTCGAGGTCGTCGAGCTGCGCGACCACGTCGGGGTTGGCGCGCAGGAACCGCCGCTGCGCGTCCCGGACCTCGGCCAGGTCGGCGGCGTACTTGCGGTACAGCTGCTCGACCTGCACGAGATCGGGAACGGTGACCGGGCGGCCGGTCACCCGGTCCTCCTTCGAGGTCATCGGGTGCTCCTTCGGGGACGGGGACGGGGACGGGCGCCGACGGTCGCGAGGAGGCCGGCCAGCACCGCGGCGACGGCGGGCAGCCAGCACAGCCGGTGCAGCAGCCAGCGCGGGCCGGACGGGGCGTCGACCAGGCCGGGCGCCGGGGCGACCAGGGCGGAGCAGAGGATCAGCAGCACCAGTGCGCTCTGGTGCCACAGGTAGACCGGCATCGCGAGGCGGTTGACCGCAGCGACGGGGCGCCACGGCCACCGGTGCCGCGCGGTCGCGGCGAGCCACGGGCGTACCAGCAGGAACAGGCCGATCTGGAGGGCCGCGAACGCGATCTGGAGCAGCGACGGCGGGTCCAGGTTGGATCGGGTACCCGTGCCGCCGACCATGCTCGCCGGGTAGCCGGCGCCCGCCACGAGCAGCACGGCGGCCACCGCACCCGCGACCACGAGGACGGCGCCGGTGCGCCGCCGGACGATCCAGCCGGTGCCGGTGCCGGTGGGCTGCCGGACGATCCTGCCGGTGCGCGGCTCGGCCCGGTCGGTACGCGCGAGCGCGACCCCCCACGCGTACGGCAGCAGCCACCCGCACAGCACCGCCGCCGCGCCGAGCACGGCCGGCACGCCGGTCGGCACCGGCCACGGGCCGGAGCGCGCCAGGTCGTCGGCGGCCACGACGGCGACCGACCCGACAGCGACCGGCACCGGGGTACGGGCCGTCAGCACCGGGGTGAGGGCCAGGAGCACCACCAGTACCGCGAGGAACCACAGTGGACTGACGACGTACCAGCCGATGCGGTGCAGCACGGCGAACGGGGTACCGGTCAGGGCCAGCACCAGCAGCAGCGGGAGCCAGAACGCGACCAGGTACCCGACCGCGCGGGCCGCCTGCCCGACCCGGTGCGCGAGCCAGGGCAGGTACCGCGGCGCCCGGCCCAGGCTGGTGAACGCGGCGTAGCCGGCGGCGAGGAACAGCGGCGCCAGGGTCTGCAACAGCCAGGTCAGCGGCGTCAACGCGGGCATCGCGCGCAGCGGGCTGGCCACCGCCCAGCCGACCGGGTCCACGACGACGGCGGTCACCAGCCAGTGCCCGGTCACCACGCCGACGACGGCCAGTGCGCGCAGCGCGTCGATGGTCGGCTCACGGCTGTCCGGCGCAGACGCCTCAGCGGGAGGTGTCGGCTCAACAGCCGTCGTCGGCTCAGCGGGCGGTGTCGGCTCAACAGCCGTCGTCGGCTCAGCGGGTGGTGTCGGCTCAACGGCCGTCGTCGGCTCAGCCGCGGACATCGGCGCGCGCCTGTCCCGAGGGGGCCGTTCCCGCCGTACCTGTCACGTGGCCGTAGTCGCCCAGCGCAATGCGGGCCAGGTTGCGGGCCGAATCGGTACCGGGAGTCAGGTACCCGGTGTGTCCCCGCGCGCCATCGGTGCCGACCACCCGCGCGCCGAACCCGGCCGACACCGGGCTCGGGCCGTGCCCCAGGCCGCACACCTGGACGTGCGGTACCGTCCCGACCCAGTCGCCGGCCGCCAGCGCCGCCCACACCCGCGCCGGGGTCCGCAGCGCCGTCACGTCCGCCGCCCGCAGCCCCGGGCTGCCGAGGACCACGAGGTCGGCGACGCGGGCGCGGGCCGCCGTAAACCGGCACACCAGCGAGCCGTAGCTGTGGCAGAACAGGCCCACGGGCGCGTCCGGGCGGTACGCCGACAGCCCGGCGAGAAACCGCACCAGCCGGTCCGCCCCGGCACGCGCCAGGTCAGCGCGCAGCGCGTCGGCGCCCAGACCGGCCGGTGCCCGGTAACCGCCCCAGGCGACCACCGCGACCCGGGTACCGGCGCCCGCGGTGTCCACCGCGACCCGCAACCCGCCGGCCAGGTCGCGCAGGTGGCCCGGCCCGTCGAGATGGGACAGGTCGGCGTCGTTACCGGGTACCACGACGGCGATCCGGTCCGCGGTGGCGAGATCGCCGAGGACCTCCACCACGGTCCCGCGGCCGCGCGGATCGTACGCCAGGGTCCGGGTACCCGGCCGGGGCCCGGCCGCGCGCGGGGCCGACCGCGCGCGCGGGCGGACCAGCCGGTCGTTCGCGGCGAACCGCAGCTCGGGTGGTGCGCCGTCGAGGTTGCCAACGACCGACGGGTACCGCGCGACGAGCCGGGTCCGCTCGGCCGCCGGTACGGCGGCGAAGAACCGGGCGACCGTACCGGGCGTCGCGGTCACCGGGTCGGGCAGCCGCACGGCGCCTACGGAGTCGCGCCGCCACTGACGCGTACCGGGCTGCGGACGGTCGACGGGGTCCGGGTGCGCCACCGCACCCGTACCCACCGTCAGCAGCGGGATCAGGAGGCCGAGCAGCGCGGTGCGCCGGATCAGTGGTAGCGCGGTGCGCTGTGGTGACATGGTTGCGTCCCCTCCGCTCACGGCCCGTGGGGCCTGCGATTCGCGGAGCAGACGGTAGGGAGGAGGTGGCGGTCCGGGCGTCACCCTGCGGTAGCCGATCGGCGTGGTACCGGGGTACTACGGCCGCGGCGGGCGGGCGCGGCGAGCAGTACCGCTCAGGCCCGCTCCGCGCTCAGGGCCGGTTCGCGTTCAGGCCCCGTCCGTGCTCACGCCTCGTCGGCGTGGCCGATCACGTACCCCGGCCGTTCCGGGCCGAGCGGCGGCGCGGCCGGCAGGGCGGGGAACCGGTGCCGGTCATCGGTGCTCACCCTGAGACCCCAGAGATTGGCGTGGTCGGGGTCGGTGTCCCCGAGCGTGTCGAACAGCTCGCCGAGGACCTGTCCGTTCGTGTCGAGCTGGCGCCACAGCACGTTCTCCAGCTCGGCGCGGGTGAGTGCCCGTACCTCGACACCGCTGAGATCGGCGCCCGTAAGGTCGGCGTGGCGTAGGTCGGCGGCGCCGAGCCGGGTCCGCAGCAGGTGGGCGCCGGGAAGGTCGGCGTGGGGAAGACCGGCGAACCGCAGGTCCGCTTCCATCAGGCTCGCCAGGGCCAGGTTGACGCCGGCGAGGATGGCGTTGCGCAGATCGGCGCGCACCATCACCGCACGCCGGAGCACCGCCCGCGTGAGCAGGGCTCGGGTCAGGACCGCGTCGGTGAAGTCGGCCTCGGCCAGTTCGGCTCCGACCAGGCAGCCGTGGGCGAGCACACTGCCCTGGAACGCCGCGCCGGTGAGGCGGGCCCCGGTCAGGTCGGCGCCGGCCAGGTCGGTGTAGGAGAGGTCGATCGGGCGCTCCGGCCGCTGCGGCCGGCGGCCGATGACCGTCAGCGCGGCCTGGACGTCGGCGGGACACCGTACGCCGGTACGGCGCTGCGCTTCGGTACGGTCACCGTGTCCGGCGGTACCGGTCTCCCGCTCCGTGCCGGGGCGGGCGGGGCCGGGATCGGGGACGCTGACGGGGACGGGATCGCGGTCGCTGACGGGGCGGCGCTCCCGGACGAAGGCGGCCAGCACCTGGACCACGGTGTCGTGGTCGCCGGGCGACTCCTTCATCAGGTGCTCGAGCGCGTAGACGCCGCCGATACGTTCGGTGGCCTGGGTGGAGGCGAGCAACGACACGGCCTTCGCGTACCGGTCGGTGAGCTGCCCGCGCCGGTTGAGGTAGAACGACCGGCCGGTGAAGAGCAGCGCGGTCAGCGCGGCCAGGCCGGTGGCGGCCGTCAGGAGGGTCTGCCGTACCGCGTTGATCGCATCGGCGCGCTCCTTGCCGTGCAGCGCACCGACGGTGTCCCCGCCCACCCACCACGCCAGCGGCCCGACGACGACGGCCGTCAGCACGAGGGAGGACGCGGCGGCCAGTACGACCATGAGCGGCCGTCGCCACGCTCCCACAGTTCCCCCGGTGTCCGATGAGGATGTCCGGCGCATCGAGCATCTCATGGTGCGCGGCCGATAACGGAGTGCTACGGCGGTGCTGTGGATACGGCGGTGCTGCGGGTACGGCGGTGCTGCGGATACGGCGGTGCTACGGATACGGCGGTGCTACGCGTGCGGTGGCGGCTCGCCGGAGCCGGCGGTGACCAGGCCGCTCTCGTACGCGAACACCACGGCCTGGGCGCGGTCGCGCAGCGCCAGCTTGGTGAAAACCCGGCCGAGGTGGGTCTTCACGGTCTGCTCGGCGAGGAAGAGGGTCGCGGCGATCTCGGTGTTGGACAGGCCCCGCGCGACCAGCGTCAGGACCTCCATCTCGCGGGCGGTCAGCCCGTTGAGCCGGGCCGACCGTGGCGGGGTGACCGGACGCCGGCGGGCGAACTCCTCGATCAGCCGGCGGGTCACCGACGGCGCCAGGAGAGCGTCACCGGCGGCCACCACGCGAACCGCCGCGATCAGGTCGGCCGGTGGGGCGTCCTTGAGCAGGAAGCCGCTCGCACCGGCCCGCAGCGCCTCGTACACGTAGTCGTCGATGTCGAAGGTCGTCAGCATGACGACCTTCGGGCGGTGCGCGACCCCCGGCGGGGGATCCAGTACCTGGCGGGCGGCCTCCAGGCCGTCCAGTTCAGGCATCCGCACGTCCATCAGGACGACGTCCGGGCGGGTACGGCGGGACGCCTCCACCGCCTCACGGCCGTTGCCGGCCTCGCCGACCACCTCGATGTCGGGCTGTGCCGCCAGCAGCGCCGCGAACCCGGCCCGCACCATCGCCAGGTCGTCGACCACGAGTACCCGGATCATGCGGTCACGGTAGCGGCCGCTCACGCCAACGGCAGCACCGCCCGCACGCGGAACCCGCCGTCGGTGCGGGGGTGCGCCACCAGTTCCCCGCCGAGCATCGCCGCCCGCTCCCGCATGCCGGTGAGGCCGTGGCCGGTGCCGTGCCCATCGCCGTCCGGCCCGCCGGTCACCGCCGCCGGGGCGGGTGTCCGGCCCGGCGACGGCTCGTTGTCGACCAGGACGGTCAGGTGCGCGGCGCCGCCGATGACCTCCACACGTACCGTCGCGCCGGGCGCGTGCCGGATCACGTTGCTCAGCGCCTCCTGCACGATGCGGAACGCCGACAGGCCCACCGCGTCGGGCAGGTCCGCCGGCACCTGCCGTACCTCGAGCGAGACGGTGCAGCCCGCCCGGCGGGTCGCCTCCACCACCTCGGCCAACCGGCCCAGGTCGGGCTGCGGCGCGCGCTCCGCCCCGCTGTCGTGCCCGCGCAGGACCGCGAGCAGGCGGCGCATCTCGGTCAGGGAGTCGCGGGCCGAGTCCCCGATCGACTCGAACTCCGCTCGGGCGGCGTCGGGCAGACCGTCGATCCGGTAGGCCGCGGTCGACGCCTGCACCGCGATCACGGACATGTGGTGGGCGACGACGTCGTGCAGCTCACGGGCGATCCGTGCCCGCTCCTCCAGTACCTGCCGGCGGGCCCGTTCCTGCGCGCTGAGCTGCTCGTGCCGCAGGACCCGCACCCGTGCCTGGCGGCGTACCCGCACGATCTGACCGGCGAGCGTGGCGACCGAGGTCAGCATCACGATCAGCGTGACGTTGCCGTTCGCTGCCGGTCGGTCGGCGACCGCGGGTACCAGGCCGGTGGCGCCGATGACGACGCCCCACGCCGTCACCGGCAGCCACCACGGCCGGCTCGCGGCGAGGACGAGGTGGACGGTCAGGAAGGCGATGATGGCCACCGGCGTCCAGGGCCACGGCTGTTTCGGGTCGAGCGGCGTCGCGGCCAGGGCGGTGCCCAGCGACGCGGCGACCGTGACGGCCCAGGCGGCCACCGGGTGGCGGCGGCAGAACAGCAGCGGAACCGCCTGGGCGGCGACCAGGAGGTCGAGCGGTAGCGGCGGGTCGGTGTAGTGGGCACTCAGGAACGCCATCCCCGAGGCGATGAGCACCCCGGCCAGCGCGAACAGCAGGGGCGTGACCAGCCGGTGGAGGCGGGGGAAGAACACCTCTCCGGCCGCCGCGGTCGCGTTGCCGGCCGCCGCGGTCGCGTTGCCGGCCGCCGCAGGCACACCGCCGGCCGCCCCGGTCGAGCCACCGTCCACCTCGGTCACCGACGTCAGCGTAGTGAACCGGAACTGTCGGTGGGCGCCGGTACGGTGCGCGCATGCCGTTCGATGTGACCGAGCCGTTCGCGATGACCGAGCCGTTCGCGATGACCGAGCCGTTCGCGGTGACCGCGCCGGCCGCGCCGCTCGCCGAGGCGGCGGCCCGGATCGTCCGCCTGCTGCCGGGCCGGCCACTGCGACCGGAGCAGGCCGGGGTGCTGCTGCGGGCCGACCGCGAGGTCCTCGTGTTGACCGGCACCGACGGCGAGGTGACCGCGAGGGTGCTGGTGCCGGCGACGGTCCACGCCGCCGGGGAGGCGGTCGTCTCCCGGCGCTCGCTCGCCGCCACGCTGGCGTCGCTGGACGCTCCCGAGATCCGGCTCGCCGTCGAGGGTTCCCGGATGGCGCTGCGTACCCCGGGCGCCCGGTTCGGGCTGCCGCTGCTGGACCTCTCGGCATACCCCCGTCCGGCCGAACCACCGCCGCTGGTGGGCACCGTCGACGCGGAGGCGCTGCGGGCCGCCGCGGTCCCGGTGGCCGGTGCGGCGTCGCGGGAGCACGCCCTGCCGATCTTCACCGGCGTGCGGGTCCGCTCCGACGGCGACCGGCTCTCGCTGCTGGCGACCGACCGGTTCCGCATGGCGCACGCCCACCTGCCGTGGCAGCCGGCCGGAGTCGGCTCCGAAGCGGACGTGCTGGTGCCCGCGACGACGCTGGCGGAGATGGCGCGGCAGGCCGGCCGCGGGGCGGGCCGGGGGGAACCGGTCGACGTCCACGCCGACCGTGACCGGTTCGCCCTGGCCTGGGCCGGCGGCGGCGTCGTCACCGCCTCGCTGGGCATGCCGTTCCCCGACCGTCAGATCGGCCGGCTGCTCGACACGACCGCCGAGTGCGTCGTCGAGGTCGATGCGGACGCCCTCATCGCCGCCGTCGACCGGGCCGCGCCGTACGCCGGCCCGCACGGCCGGGTCGAGATGCACGTCACCGACGCCGCCCTCATGGTCCGCGGCCGGGACCCGCTGGCCGGCGAGTCGGAGGAGACGGTCAAGGCCGGTGTGCGCGGCGATCACCTCGCCCGGCACTACCAGGGCAGGTATCTGCTGGACGCGCTGCGGCCGTTCGCCGGGGGCACCGCGCTGCTGGAGATCCAGGCCGGCCTGCGGGCGACCGCCGTCAGCGCCGGGCCGGCCGCCGGCGGCCCCGACCTGAGATACCTGATCGTCCCCATGAGGACGCCGGAGGCGGCCGGGTAGGGTGCCGCGGTATGGCGGGACGGATCCTGGTGACCGGTGCGTCGGGATACCTCGGCCGGTACGTGGCGATCCGCGCCCGCGCCGCCGGTTGGTCCGTCGTGGGCACCCACCTCGCTCGGGCCACCGACGTCGCCGAGACGTCCCTGGACGTACGGGACGCGAGCGCCGTACGCGCCCTGGTGGAGCGGGTGCGGCCGGACGCCGTCATCCACGCGGCCGTCGGCCGTGACCGTGACGACTGGCGGACGACCGCGGACGGAGCCGCCCATGTCGCCGTCGCCGCCGCCGCGACGGGCACCCGCCTCGTGCACGTGTCCAGCGACGCGGTGTTCCGGGGCGGCCCGCAGGAGTACGACGAGGCCGCGCTGCCCGAGCCGGTCTACCGGTACGGGGCGGCGAAGGCCGCGGCGGAGACCGCGGTCCGGGCGGTGGCTCCTGACGCCGCGGTGGTCCGCACGTCCCTTGTCCTGGGCGACGGTAACGGCGGGCACGAGACGTTGACGCGAGCCCTGGCGTCAGGGCGCGTCGACGGGGTCCTGTTCACCGACGAGATCCGCAAGCCAGTACACGTGTGTGACCTGGCGGACGCGCTGCTCGAGTTGGTCACGAACGGTCATCGCGGTGTGCTCAACGTCGCCGGCGCCGACGCGATCAGTCGATACGACCTCGGCCTGCTGGTGGCGGCCCGGTACGGACTCGATCCGTCCCGGCTGACCGGCGCACGGATGGCGGAGGTCGGCGTCCAGCGCCCGGCTGACGTGCGGTTACGGCTGGACCTGGCGTCGTCGGTCCTGCGGACCCGGCTCCGTGGCGCCCGGGAGTTTCTCGCGGACCCGATCATCCGGAGCTGACCGGGTGTCGGGTCCGGCGACGATGACGTCGGCCCGGTCGACGCCGCCGACGATGACGTCGGCCCGGTCGACGCCGCCGACGATGACGTCGGCCCGGTCGACGCCGCCGACGATGACGTCGGCCCGGTCGACGCCGCCGACGATCGCGTTCACAGACCGGTGCTCGGGTCTGGCACGGTGACGGGGGCCGGGGTGGGCGCCCCGAACACGGTGGCCACCGCGTCGCTGACCGCGTGGACCCCGGCGTCGATCGTGCCGTTGCCCGGCGGCAGGTGGTACATCACGGCGACCACGTACCGGGCGTCCGGCCCGGCGAACCCGACCGTGCTGGTGCACCAGTGCTTGCCGCCCGGGTCGGACTCGAGCGACCAGCCGTCCTTGGTGCCCGGCTGCTGCGCCGGCCCGGCCGCCCAGACCCCCCACTGCTGGATCTGGCCGACGCGGCGCATCGCCCCGACCAGGTAGTCGCGGTCGGCCGGGTTCAGCTTGTCCAGCACGTACGACATCAGTCGTTGCAGGTCCTCGGCCGAGGCCTTCATGAAGCCCCAGTACCGCGGCGAGCCGGACACGAAGGTCAGGCCGGTCATGCCGTACACCTGCTGGAAGCGCGACACCATCGTGTCCTTGCCGTAGCGCTTCCACAGCGCGTCGGCGGCGTCGTTGTCGGAGACGCTCAGCATGGCCGCGATCTGCTGGCGGGCCGTGGCGTCGAGGGTGATCTCGCCGGCGCGGGCCCGCTCCAGCAGGCCGGTCGCCATCGCCAACTTGATCGTCGAACTGGTCCACATGACGTGCTCGGGCGTACCCGCCCGCCAGGTCGCACCGGTCCGCCGGTCACGGACGATCATCCCCAGGTACCCGGGCTTGGTCTTGATCAGGTTGGCCGCGGCCTCGAGGCGGCGCTGCTGGTCGCAGCCCCACGGGCCGCAGCCGGCGGTCGAGGCGGAGGCGACCGGCGACGCGCCCGCGGACCCAGCGGCGGAGGCGGCCGGGTCGCCGGACGGGGCGTCGGCCGCCGCGGACGCGCCGGCGGTCGCGGCGGCCCATCGCGGTTCGGCTCCGCCGCCGCAGCCGGTGAGCAGCAGCGCCAGGCCGAGCGCGCCGGCGGCGAGCGACCCGGTGATGGATGTCCGTCGCATCGTCACCCGGCGAGACTACCGCCGGGTGCGTACACTGCCGGGATCACCGTGCGCGGGGCCGGGATCACCGGCCGGGCAGACCTAGGATCACCGCATGGCACTCGCTCATGACGTGGACGGCACCGGTCCAGCGGTGGTCCTGCTGCACTCGTCCGCCGCCGACCGGCGGATGTGGGACCCGCAGGTCGGCGCCCTGCTGGCCGCCGGGCACCGGGTACTGCGCTGCGACTTCCGCGGCTTCGGCGACACGCCGCCGGCGCGCGGGTACCACGACGCCGAGGACGTCCGCGACCTGCTCGATTACCTGGGGATCGAGGTGGCGGCGCTGGTCGGCGCCTCCTTCGGCGGCCGGATCTCGCAGGAGATCGCGGCGCGCTGGCCCGCGCGGGTGAACCGGCTGGTGCTGCTGTGTGCCGGTATGGTCGACGCGGAGCCCTCGCCGGAGCTGCTCGCCTTCGCCGAGCGCGAGGAGGAGTTGCTGGCGGCGGGGGACATCGACGCGGCCGTCGAGCTCAACGTGCGTACGTGGCTCGGCCCGGATGCGGACGAGCGTGCCCGCGAGGCGATCCGGGTGATGCGGCGGCACTCCTTCGCGGTGCAGGCCGCCTTCGACGGCGGCCCCGACGCGCCCCGCGGACCGATCGATGTGACCACCATCCAGGCGCCCACGCTGGTCGTCTCCGGGGCGCACGACGTTCGCGACTTCCGCGACATCGCGGCGGTCCTCGCGAGGGAGATCCCGAAGGCGCGCCACGTCGAGCTGCCCTGGGCCGGTCACCTGCCCAACCTGGAACGGCCCGCCGAGGTCACCGCGCTTCTGATCGACTTCCTCGGCAGCGCCGCCTGACAGTACGCCGGGTCGCCGGGTATGCCGGGTATGCCGGGTTGCCGGGTTGCCGGGTTGCCGGGTTGCCGGGTTGCCGGGTTGCCGGGTTGCCGGTGTGCCGGGCCGCCGGTATGCCGGGTTGTCGGTGTGCTGGGTGGTGGTTGCGCCGGGGCATCGGTACAGCCCGCTGACGGTGCGGCCGGTTCTCGGTGCGGCCGCTGAAGTGTTACCGCTGGGGTTATGCGCCCGGTGTGTCCGGTATCACCGATGCAATTAGTCACGAGATCAACACGCTCGGTTATTAGTTGGGCGGGCTAGGGTCGGGGCGCGGTACCCCAAGTCGACGGCTGCCGCGCTGCCCCCGGGCGTGGCAGCCGTCGATACCCGCATCCACGCTCGACACACGCAGTTTCCTGGAGCCATGAAGCCACCGCAGCACCACCGGTGCGGCAAGCACGTCACTGTCGCCAACCCCGCCTCGCAGATCCCGGTCTGGGTCAACTGTCGGGTACACCGCAGCGGCGTCGCGCAGATCCGCGACCGGTTCGACACGATCGTCCGGCTGGAGTTCTATGGCGAGGAGATCCTTCGGCTGAGCTGGGTCGTCGAGTACGGAATGCTCGATTAGCGCGTCGCTCGCGCCAAAGGCCTGTCAGTGCTCCGCTCGCGCCAAGGCCCGTCAGTGCTCCGCTCGCGCCAGGATCCGTGCAATGTCGCGAACATTGCTGCCTCGGCCCGTTCGGTTGCGTCCACGGAGATGGTGTACGACGGGCTCGTTGATGAGCGTGTCGTGATGTAGGAGACGGCCACCGCGTAGATCCTTCGAGACGGCTAAGTCACAAACCGAAGGAGACGAACGCGATGGCCGCAC
>NZ_JBLYUB010000015.1:0-187758 GCF_049999945.1 Planosporangium spinosum
TGCCCGCACCTCCGCCGGGTGCGGGCACGACCACGATCCAGGAGGCGCGGGCTCAGCGCTCGTCGCGGCGCGACGGGTGCTGGTAGTTGAGCTCGTCGACCGGCATCGGGAACTGCACGTCCTCGCCGAACGGCGACTGGGCACCGGCGAGCTGACCGGTGAACTCGGTGACGGGCAGCCTGCCGTTCGGGCCGACCGGTGCGGCCTCTCCGGCGCGTGACTCGCGGTGCCAGGCCATGCTGATGTCACCCTGGGCGCCGGTCGCGGCGGCCCGCTCGGTCGGTGTCCGAGCGGTACCCGCCTCTGACTGGTATACCCGGCCATCCGTGTGGCCGTACGTACCGGGGTTGCCGCGTGACCCGGGCGGGTCGAGCTGGTCCCGGCGGAAGATCTTGCGACCCAGCCAGGTAAGCGGGTCGTACCGGCGGTCCACCGCGCGCTCCTTCATCGGAATGATCGCGTTGTCCGTGATCTTGATGTGCTCCGGACACACCTCGGTGCAACACTTCGTGATGTTGCAGTACCCGATGCCTTGTTCCTCAACCGCCGTATCTTTGCGGTCGGTGCGGGCGTCGAGCGGGTGCATGTCCAGCTCAGCGGCGCGGATGAAGAAGCGCGGGCCGGAGAACGCCGGCTTGTTGTCCTCGTGGTCACGGATGACGTGGCAGACGTTCTGACAGAGGAAGCACTCGATGCACTTGCGGAACTCCTGCGAGCGCTCCACGTCGACCTGCTGCATCCGGTACTCGCCGGGGGCGAGGTCGGCCGGCGGCGCGAACGCCGGCAGTTCGCGCGCCTTCCGGTAGTTGAAGGACACGTCCGTGACCAGGTCGCGGATGACGGGGAAGGTCCGCAGCGGGGTGACCGTGACCGTCTCGGTCGGCTCGAACGTCGACATCCGGGTCATGCAGCCCAGCCGGGGCTTGCCGTTGATCTCCATCGAGCAGGAGCCGCACTTGCCGGCCTTGCAGTTCCAGCGGACCGCGAGGTCGGGCGCCTGGGTGGCCTGGAGCCGGTGGATGATGTCGAGGACCACCTCGCCGTCGTTGACCTCGACCTGGAAGTCCTCGAGCTGGCCGCCGGTGTCGTCACCGCGCCAAACCCGGAAGTGACGCTTCTCGCCCATCAGGCACCGGCCTTTCCGGCGGTCTCGGTCAGCTCCGCCAGCTCCTCGTCGGTCAGGTACTTCGAAAGCTCCGCCCGGTCGAACAGGGCGAGCAGCTCCGGACGCATCGCCGGCAGCGGCTTGCGTTCGAGGTGGACGTCCTCGCCGCGCAGCGAGCAGACCAGGTTCACCCGCCGCCAGGCCGGGTCCATCTTCGGGAAGTCCTCGCGGGTGTGGCCGCCGCGCGACTCCTCCCGCTCCAGCGCTGCCCTGGCCGTGCACTCCGAGACGGTGACCATGTTGCGCAGGTCGAGCGCGAGGTGCCAGCCCGGGTTGTACCGGCGGCCGCCACCGACGCCGACCTTCTTGATCCGCTCTTTGAGGTCGGCCAGCCGCCCGAGCGACTCCTCCAGCTCGCCCCTGCGCCGGATGATGCCGACCAGGTCGTTCATCACCTGCTGCAACTCGCTGTGCAGGGTGTACGGGTTCTCGCCGCCCTCGCCGCGGCCCAGCGGCGCGAGCGCGGTCTCCACCGCGGCGTTGACCGTGGCGGTCGAGACCTTGGCCGGCTTCGTGGCGTCGGCGTGGCGGGCCGCGTACTCGCCCGCCCGCTTGCCGAACACCAGCAGGTCGGACAGGGAGTTGCCGCCGAGGCGGTTGGAGCCGTGCATGCCGCCGGAGACCTCGCCGGCGGCGAACAGGCCGGGTACCGTCGCCGCGGCCGTGTCGGGGTCGACCTCGACGCCACCCATCACGTAGTGACAGGTCGGCCCGATCTCCATCGGAGAAGCGGTGATGTCGACGTCGGCCAGCTCCTTGAACTGGTGGTACATCGACGGCAGTCGCTTGAGGATGAACTCGGCCGGGCGCCGGGAGGCGATGTCGAGGTAGACGCCCCCGGCCGGGGTACCCCGGCCGGCCTTGACCTCGGAGTTGATCGCCCGGGCCACCTCGTCCCGCGGCAGCAGCTCCGGCGGGCGCCGGTTGTTGTCCGGGTCGGTGTACCAGCGGTCGGCCTCCTCCTCGGTCTCCGCGTACTGCTTGCGGAACACATCCGGCACGTAGTCGAACATGAACCGCTTGCCCTCGGAGTTGCGCAGCACGCCGCCGTCACCGCGGACCGACTCGGTCACCAGGATGCCCTTGACCGACGGCGGCCAGACCATGCCGGTCGGGTGGAACTGGAGGAACTCCATGTTGAGCAGCGTCGCGCCGGCCCGCAGGGCGAGCGCGTGGCCGTCGCCGGTGTACTCCCACGAGTTCGACGTGACCTTGTACGACTTGCCCACGCCGCCGGTGGCCAGCACGATCGCCGGCGCCTCGAACAGCAGGAACTCGCCGTTCTCCCGGTAATACCCGAAGCAGCCCGCGATCCGGCCGTCCTCGACGAACAGCTCGGTGATCGTGGTCTCGGCGAACACCCGGATCCGCGACTCGTAGTTGCCGGTGGCGGCGAAGTCCTCCTGCTGGAGCGAGACGATCTTCTGTTGGAGGGTGCGGATCAGCTCCAGGCCGGTGCGGTCACCGACGTGCGCCAGCCGCGGGTACTCGTGGCCACCGAAGTTGCGCTGGCTGATCCGGCCGTCGGGGGTACGGTCGAACAGCGCGCCGTAGGTCTCCAGTTCCCAGATCCGGTCCGGGGCCTCCTTGGCGTGCAGCTCGGCCATCCGGACGTTGTTGAGGAACTTGCCGCCCCGCATCGTGTCGCGGAAGTGGACCATCCAGTTGTCGTTCGCGTTCATGTTGCCCATCGCGGCGGCGGCGCCGCCCTCGGCCATGACCGTGTGCGCCTTGCCGAACAGGGACTTCGAGATGATCGCGGTCCGCTTGCCGGCCAGCCGGGCCTCGATGGCCGCCCGCAGGCCCGCGCCGCCGGCACCGATCACGACGACGTCGTAGTTGTGTCGCTCGATGTTGGTCATTGCGTCCCTCAGTGGATGAAGCGCAGGTCGGGGATCCATTCGGCGGAGACCGCCATGATGTACGCGTCGGTCAGCATCAGCGTGCCGAGCGTGATCCAGGCGAGCTGCATGTGCTTGGTGTTGAGCTTCGAGACGAACATCCAGGCCCGGTAGCGCACCGGATGCCTGGAGAAGTGCTTGAGCCGGCCGCCGACGATGTGCCGGCAGGAGTGGCACGACAGCGTGTACGCCCACAGCAGGACGACGTTGGCCAGCAGGATCACGTTGCCCAGGCCGAAGCCGAAGCCCTGCGGGCTGTGGAAGGCACGGATCGCGTCCCAGGTGTTGATCAGCGAGATCAGCACGGCCGCGTAGAAGAAGTACCGGTGGGCGTTCTGGAAGATCAACGGGAACCGGGTCTCGCCGGAGTAGCTCCGATGCCCGTCCGGCACCGCGCAGGCCGGCGGCGACGCCCAGAACGAGCGGTAGTACGCCCGGCGGTAGTAGTAGCAGGTGAGCCGGAACAGCAGCAGGAACGGCAGCGTCACCGCCGCGAACGGGATGATCGGCCAGTTCGGCAGGAAGCGACCGAACTCCGCGGACTCGGGGTCGCACCCCGTCGATACGCAGGGGGAGTAGAACGGCGTGAGGTAGTGGTAGTCGCTGACGTAGTACCACTTCTGCATGAAGGCGCGCACGGTGGCGTAGGCCACCCACAGGGTCAGTAGGGACACCGTGAGCAGCGGCGCGAGCCACCACCGGTCGGTACGCAACGTCTTCGCCGCTATCGCGGCGCGCGGCCGCTGACCGGCCGGCGTCGTTGCCGTCGTCGTCATCTGGCTTCGCTCCCTGGACGGGGTGGGTGAGGGGTGTCGCTGTCGTCAGTTGCCGTACCGCACGGGGCTGGGTGGCTGAACTGCGAAGACGAGCACCAACCCACCCCGCCACGTATCCATCGGTGCACACGTTACGCCGGGTGTGACCGAGAACACGTCGGCGGAAGAAGTCTTGCCCGCGAAGGCGCCGTTACGGAAGAACGGGCGCCGTAATCGATGCCCGCTGTGTTGAAGATCACTCGATCGGGTCCGATCGGCGGTGCCGTTGTGGATCATCATGTGGTAAGCGCCCGACCTGCCCAAACGCAAGATCCGCGCAGGCTGGCGAGCACCCTGCGCGGATCTTGTCGTGGTGGTGACGGCGCGGCCGGCGACCCGGTCCGGTCATCGCTCGGCCGGAGAGCCGGTCCGGCCAGCGCTCAGCCGGAGGCACCGCCGGTGAAATTCCATGACGCCAGGCGGACCGCCGGTGCCACGAACGACTCGCTGCCCCAGTCACCGGGCTGCGCCACCAGGTGGGTGCCCACGCCCAGCACCGCCCCGGGGGCGAGCGCCTGCGGGTAGGCCTGGGTGAACCGGAAGTTCTTCACCGGCGACGTGATCTCGCCGTCCTCGATCAGCCACACCCCGTTGCGGGTCAGGCCGGTGACGACCAGCGGGCGTGGGTCGAGGACCCGGGTGTACCAGAAATCCGTCACCAGCAGCCCGCGCCGTACGCCGGCGACCAGGGCCGTCACCGACAGGTCGGCGGCCGGGCCGGCCACCTCGCCGGACGGCGCGCCCGGCCCCGCCGGCAGCATGGTCATCCCCTGGGGGAACGGGCCGAAGGAGCCCGAGCCGGGGTGGGCGTTGCCGGTCGACTCGGTGCCGGCCTGCGCGGCGGTACGCCGGTCGTGGGCGACGGTCCTGGTCACCCCGGCCGCGACGAACTCGACGGGGCGCTTGGGGGTGCCCTCGGTGTCGAACGGCAGCCCGATCGCCCGCGGCGTCGTCACATCCTCCACGAACGTCACGGCCGGGTCGAACTGCTGCTCGCCGAGCTGCGCGAACGAGCGGCGCTCCAGGTACGCCTTGCCGTTGAGTCCCCATACCGCGAAGTTGCGCAGGATGTCGACGACCGCGTCGGACTCCAGCACCACCTCGTACCGTCCGGGCGGCAGCTCGACCGGGTCCTGGCTCGCGAGGGCCTTGGCCGCGGCGCGCGCGCCGAGCACGCCGCCGTCGATGTCGGCCAGCCGGGGCGAGGCCAGTCGCGCGACGCCGTCGGAGGTCGCGGTCCGGGCGATGCCGTCCATCGCCGCCTCGGTCGTGGCGCCCGTCAGCGACTGGCCGGCCGAGTTGGCGAACGCGGAGCTGACGTGGTTGGTCCGGAAGTACCCGGCGGTGGTCAGGCCTTCCGCCGCCTCGACGAAGCGGCGTACCCGTACCGCCCGGTCCGCAGGCGTGGCGGCGACCGTCGCCTCGTCGACGTTGCCCGCGCCCACGGCCGGGATCGGCGGGGTCAGCCCCGGCCAGGTCGGATCGAGCGGGCTCAGCCGGGTCGCGGCGACGGTCCGTTCGACCAGGTCGCGCAGGCCGTCACCGAGCTGGGTCGAGGAGCCGGCCGCGGTACGGCCGTCGGTGTGCAGCCGCAGCCGTACGTGGGTGACGGCGTCGGCCACGTTCTGATGGATGTACGAGTTGGCGAACCGGGTCAGCGCCAGCTCCTGGCGCTCCACCAGTACCTCGGCCTCGGCGGCCGGCCCGGCCACGTTCCGGACCAGGTCGAGCACCCGACCGGCGATGTCGAGCTGCGGTTCCACCTGGACGCTCATGCCGCCACCTCGCTTCGCCCGGCGCCGACACGAGGCGTGCACGGACGGAGCCTGTTGATTCGCTCGCTCATCCCCGGACCCCCACTCGTACGTTCGTGAACCGTGCCGGCGCGGCCGGGTGACCGGTGTGGCCGGTCTGGCCCGGCTGGCCCTTGCCGCAGTTGGGCGTGCCCCACGCGACGATCTCCGACGAGAGCATGTCCATGGACTGCCAGAACTGTGGTCCGATGCCGGTGTACGTGGGGTTGCGCAGCATGCGGCCCAGCCGGCCGTTCTTGACCTCGTACCCGACCTCGCAGCCGAACTGGAAGTTCAGCCGCTTGTCGTCGATCGACCAGGAGCGGTTGATGTCCATGAACACGCCCTCGTCGGTCGCGGCGATGATCTCTTCGAGGGTGTGCGGGCCGGGCTGGAGGCCCACGTTGGTCATGCGCACCATCGGCAGCCGGGACCAGCCGTCGGCCCGTACGCTGCCGGCGTAGTCCAGGCCCGCGACGGCGGCCGAGTCCCGGCCGGCGAGCACGCCGACCCAGATGCCGTCGCGTACCGCGTGCCGCGGCGCGGCCGGGGTGCCCTCGTCGTCGTAGCCGAACGAGCCCAGCGCGCCGGGGATCGTCGGGTCGATCGTGATGTTCATCAGCTCGGAGCCGTACCGCAGGCTGCCGAGCTGTGCCAGGTCCAGCCAGGACGTACCGGCGAACGCGGCCTCCCAGCCGAGGATGCGGTCCAGCTCGATGGCGTGGCCGACCGACTCGTGGATCTGCAGCGCGAGCTGCTCGCCGCCGAGGATCAGGTTCGTCTCGCCCTGCGGGCACAGCGGCGCGGTGAGCAGGGCCTTCGCCTCGTCGGCGATGCGGGCCGCGTGCGCGCCCAGGTCGATCTCGTTGACCAGCTCCCAGCCCCGGGTGCCGTACTGGCCGCGGTAGGACGGGTACGACCGCCGCTGGGTCTCCCCGTCGCCGACCACCGTCGCCGCGATGCCCGCACCGCACTCGCGCAATCGCTGGTCGATGCGGTGGCCCTCGGACGAGACGAACCACTTGCGGGTGTCCCAGATCTGGTAGATGCCCTCGGCCACGTCGGCGCCCTGCCGGTGCGACTCGGCGGTCGCGTTCGCGAGCAGGTCGCCCTTGTCCGACAGGGCGACGCCGAGCGGATCGATCTCGCAGGTACTCGCCCACGAGTCCACGCTCGCGGTGACCGCGGTCAGGTCGATGGCCGGACCGGGCACGCCGGCGCTGGCCTTCGCGATGGCGGTCGCGCGGGTACCGGCGTGCCGCGCCGCGGCGTCCGTCAGGTCGGGGGCCGCGAAGAATCCCCAACTCGACCCGACCAGCGCCCGGACCCCGATGCCGGCGTCCTCGTCCTGGGTAAGTTCCTCTATCTCGCCGTTGCGGGCGTTCATCGACTCGTACCGCCGATGCATCACCCGCGCGTCCGCGTACCGGGCGCCGGCGGCGAGTGCCGCCTCCACCGCCGCGGTCGCTGCGTCGAAGTGGGTCATGAATTCGACCCTATGCGCGGGCTCACGTGGGCAGCGACCCGAAATGGTGATCCCACCCCCCTTGATCACCCCTTCGTGATCACCCCTGCACCGTGGTCCCGAAGGGTCCTTCCGGGTCGGGACCCGGGGATCCTTCAGGACCACGGAGGATCGGGTCAGCGGGCCTCGTGCGCCTGGGCCAGTTCGTCGATCCGCCGGGCCAGCGCGGTGTCCTTGGCGGTCACGCCGCCCGCCGAGTGGGTACTGAGGGTAAACGTCACGCTCCGCCACCGGATGTCGATGTCGGGGTGGTGGTCGGCGTCCTCGGCCGCCTCCGCCACCTCGACCACGAGGCGGATCGCGGCGGCGAAGCTGGGCGCGGTGACGGTACGGCTGATCGCGCCGGTGTCGCCGGTCCAGCCGTCCAGGCCGGCCAGGGCGCCGGCCACCTCGTCGGAGGAGAGCAGGTCTGCCATGCGCTCACCGTACCCATGGTCGGCCCACGATCGTGCACATGATCGTTCGCGTCCATGATCGTCACAACTTCCCGGATGTTGTGGCCTCGGCACCGGGTCATGGCCACAACTTCCGGGACGTTGTGTGGATCTTGATAGGCGGCGTCAGGGCAGCGAGCGGCGGATGAAGTCCAGCTCCAGGCGCAGCAGGCGTTCGCTCAGACCCCCGGCCGCCATGTGGGTCGCGCCGGTCAGCGGGATCATCGAGTGCGGGCGCCCCGCGGTGAGCAGGGCCGCCGACAGTCGCAGCGTGTGCGCGGCGACCACGTTGTCGTCGACCATCCCGTGGATGAGCAGCATCGGCCGCGCCTCGTCCGGCGCGAGCGGCGGCTCGGCCGCCAGCTCCAGCAGCGAGTTGTGGGCGTACACGTCATGGGCGTCGTCGGGCAGGCCCAGGTACCGCTCGGTGTACGCGGTGTCATACAGCGCCCAGTCGGTGACCGGCGCGCCGACCACCGCGCAGTGGTACACGTCCGGCCGGCGCAGCACGGCCAGCGCCGACAGGTACCCGCCGAACGACCAGCCCCGGATCGCCACCCGGGACAGGTCCAGGTCGGTGTGCTTGTCGGCCAGCGCGGCCAGCGCGTCCACCTGGTCGGCGAGGATCACGTCGGCGAAGCGCCGGTGGATCGCCTTGTCGAAGCTGGGCGACACGCCGGGGGTACCCCGGTTGTCGACGACGACCACGGCGAACCCGGCGTCGGCCCACCACTGCCGCTCCACCCAGCGCGAGCGCACCGACACCACCTCCTGGTGGCCCGGCCCGCCGTAGATGTCGACCAGCACCGGCAACCGGCGGCCGGCGACGTGGCTGCGCGGGTACAGCACACCCGTGGGCAGCCGCCGGTCGGTGACCCGCTCCAGCACCGGCCGGGGCGCGTACGGCGGCTCCGCCGCCAGCGAGGCGAGCGTGCCGACCGGCTCGTCGCCGCGGAAGACGCGGTACCGGGTGCCGGAATGCTCCAGCGACAGCTCGCCGACGACCAGGGTGTCCCCGGCGGTGTACGCGACGTGCCAGCCCGCCGTGGTGGTGATCCGCCGCGCGTCGAGGGCCGCGCCGGGGGTCGCCACCCGTACCCGGTAGACGTGCTGCTCGCTGGGCTCGCCGCCGGTCGCCTCGACGATCAGGTCGTCGCCGGCCCGGCCGCTGACCCGGCGCACGTACAGGTCCGGCGGGGTGAGCAGGCTGCCGTCGGCGAACAGGCACCGTGAGTCGTACCCGTCGTGGGCCAGCTCGCCGCCGATCAGCACCCGGCCGTCGGGCAGGCTCACCGGGGTGCCGGGTACCGGCTCGACCCAGCGCGGGTCGGTCAGCTCGGCGTGCACCTGGGTCTCGCCGGTGCGTGGGTCGACCGACAGCACCAGGCCGTGCTGCTGGAGCCGGCGCAGCACCGTGATCAGCGGCCCGCCGTGCTCGCTCCACGACACCGACACCAGGTAGGGGTAGGTCTCGCGGTCCCAGTGCACGTCCACCCAGCCGCCGTCGAGGTCGAGCAGGTGCAGCGTCACCTCGGCGTTGGGGCCGCCGGCGTGCGGGTACGCGACGGTGGTCGGCGGCTGGTCCGGCTGGGCCGGGTCGTGCAGGTGCCAGCGCGGTACCCGGGACTCGTCGACCCGGGCGGCCAGCACCGTCCGGCCGTCCGGCGACCACCAGTACCCGCGGAAGCGCCTGAACTCCTCGGCCGCGACGAACTCGGCCAGCCCCCAGGTCACCCCGTCCTCGGCGGCGAGGACCTGGTCGTTGCCGGCGAGGTCCACCACGTGCAGGGCGCCGCCCGACACGTAGCCGATGCGCTGCCCGGTCGGGTCGGGCCGGGGGTCGACGACGGCGCCGGCGCAACCGATCTCCCGCACCCCGTCGCCGGCCAGGTCGACCAGGAAGAGGCGGCCGGCGAGGGAGAAGACGACACTGCCGCTGTCCGGGGCGACCGCGAACGACCCGATCCCGCCGGCCGACAGCCGCAGCCGCTCGCGCAGTGCCCGCTCGGCCGCCGGCAGGTCGTCGGCGTCGGCCAGCAGCCGCGCCGGGTCGGCCAGCAGGCGCTCCTGGCCGGTACCGACCTCGAACGACCACAGTTGGTCGGCGGGGTCGTGCGGCCCCGCCGACCGCAGGAACAGGACGCGGGCGCCGTCCGGCGTGACGGTCACCGCCCGGGGGGCGCCAAGGGAGAATCGACGGGTACGTGCGGCCAGCTCCGGGTAATCCACCCGGAAATGTTCTCTCGCCCGGCCGTCGATTGTCATGCCGTTGCCCGTATCGAGCGTGAACCGGTCGCGGTGCCCGCCGTGGCGTGGGCCGTCATCGTCGGCGGTGCGTACTCTCGCCGTGGCGTGGGCCGTCATCGGCGGTGCGTACAGTGGCATCCGTGAGCCTTCCGGGTGAGATCTCCCCTGATGCCGACGCGGTCGCCGACACCGCCGCCGGCCGCCGGATCATGTTCGTGCACGCGCACCCCGACGACGAGACCATCGGCACGGGCGCCACGATGGCCCGTTACGCCGCGTCCGGGGCGCACGTCACGCTCGTGACCTGCACCCTCGGTGAAGAGGGCGAGATCCACGTACCCGCGCTGGCCGGTCTCGCCGCCGCCGAGGCCGACCAGCTCGGCGGGTACCGTCTCGCGGAGCTGGCGGCGGCGATGAAGGCCCTCGGCGTGACCGACCACCGGTTCCTCGGCGGGGCGGGCCGGTTCCGTGACTCCGGGATGATGGGATGGCCCACCAACGACCATCCGCGCGCGTTCTGGCGCGCCGACCTGGATCTCGCGGCCGGTCTGCTGCTCGACGTCATCCGCGAGATGCGCCCGCAGGTGCTGGTGACGTACGACCCGAACGGCCTCTACGGCCACCCCGACCACATCCAGGCGCACCGGGTCGCGATGCGGGCGTGCGAGCTGGCCGGCGACCTGGCGCCGCGCAAGGTGTACTGGACGGCCGTGCCCCGCAGCGTGCTCGAGGCCGGCATGCAGGCGTTCCGCGAGTCCAGCGACAACCCGTTCGCCGGCGTCGAGAACGTCGAGGACCTGCCGTTCGGCACCCCCGACCCGGAGATCGCCGCCCGGGTGGACGGCAACGGGTTCGCCGCGGCCAAGCTCGCCGCGGTCCGGGCGCACGCCACCCAGATCCCGCCGACGTCGTGGCTGCACACGCTCGCGGGCACCGCCGGCGGCGAGTTCATGGGCATGGAGTACTACCGGCTCGCGGCGGGGGAGAAGGGCCCCGGCAGCGGCCCGTACGGCTGGGAGGACGACCTGTTCGCCGGCCTGGACGTCGCGACCACCGCACCGATCGCATGACCATGGACACACCGCTGCCCGTCGACACCGAGCCGGCCCGGCCGGCCACCCGAGAGTCGGCCTGGCTGGCGTGGGTCGGCGTCCTGGTCGCCGTCGGGCTCGCCTTCGTATCGTCGGTCTGGGAGGCGTTCCTGACCCCGCTGGCCGTTCAGTGGACCAGCGGTGGGCACGCCCACTTCGTCCGGGTACCGGTCGCGCTCGTCGCCGCGATCGTGGGCAACGCCGCGCTGGCCTGGTTCACCCGTCAGGTGACCGGCAAGACGCTCGCCGTGCTGGCCCCGTTCGCCGCGTGGACGGTACCGATGCTGCTCGCCGCCGGCCGTACCCGCGAGGGCGACCTGATCCTGACCGACAGGAACTGGGTCGGGCTGGTGACCATGTTCGCCGGGGCGATGTCGTTCGCGGTCGCGGCCTACTGGCTCACCATGCGGTCGCTGCGCCGCCCGGGGTGACCGCTGCGCGGTTCACGGTGCCGCCCGGGGTGACCGCTGCGCGGTTCACGGTGCCGCCCGGGGTGACCGCTGCGCGGTTCACGGTGCCGCCCGCGGTGACCGTCCCGTTATCCTCAGGCTCTGGCGCCGGGCGGCCCTGACACGGTAAGAGAACGTCAGGAGTGGCCGGTCGGGCCACGATGGTCGGCACGGGAGGCATCCGGTGAAGCAACGGTGGTTGCCGGTGGGGGTTCTCGGTGGCGCCCTCCTCGCGGCGAACGTGATCGCGCGCTGGGTGGTGCGGCTGTTCGGTAGCAACAACGACGGGTTCACCACGCGGATCGGTATGGTCGCGCTGGCCACGGTCGCCGTCGTGATGGCGGTCGCGGCGTTCTGGTGGGCCCGCCGGCAGCCGATGGCGCGGGTCCTCGGTGACCTCGCGCTCGGCGCGCTCGTCGGCTGCCTGCTGTCGGTCCTGGTCGGCCCGCTGCTGGTGGGCACCACACCGCTGCGGGACGGCGTGGACTTCTTCATCAACCAGATCCTGTACTTCCTGGGCATCGCCGCCGCCGGCACCGTGTTCGGGCTGCTCGTGGTGATGGCGCTGGGCCGGGACCACAAGGCGCAGTCCTGGAAGCGGTACGAGGAGCAGTTGCGGTCCCGGCCGCGCCGGGTCGTCCGCCGGTGATCGCGGAGTCAGGCGGCCGGGGCGGTCCAGGTCACGTACGGGTGGTGGGTGCGGAACCCGAGCCGGGCGTACATCGCGACGGCCGCCTCGTTGTGCGCCTCGACCTGCAGGTACGCCCGGGTCGCGCCGACCTCGACGGCCCAGCGGGCCAGCGCGCCGACGATCGTGCGGCCCAGGCCGTGCCGCCGCTGTGCCGGGTCGACCGAGACCAGGGAGATCCCCAGCCAGCGGTCGGGTGAGCCGGTCTCGGCGACGACGCCCCGGCCGACCGCGGCCGGGGCGCCCTCGGCGGTGTACACCCCGGCGTAACGGGTCAGTGGGACCCCGGTGAGGATCCACCGCGCCGCCTCCGGCAGGGCGCCCTTGTGTCCGGCGACGGCGGCGAACCAGGCGTCGCCGGGCGTGGTGTCCAGCCGGGTACCGGGTCCGGGGTCGGTCGCGGCGACCACGTCGGACAGCGCGGCGGTCTGCACGAGCGTGATCGGCGCCGGCAGCCACCGGCGGCGGGTCAGCTCGGCGGTGATCCGGCCGCCGACCGGCTCCGGCACGGTGATCCGGGGCGGCAGGTTCCGGCTGCGGTACCAGTCCTCCACGGCGTCGACGGCGCGGCTGAGCGTGCTGCCCGGGTCGCCGATCGGCAGGGCCGAGTTGCCGCGCGCGGTCCAGCCGTCCGCCGCCCGCAGCAGCCACTCGCCGAGGTGCGCCTGCTCCGGTGCCGGCCAGCCGGCCGCCGCGACCCGTTCGAGTGCCTCGGTCGCGGTCGGGCGGCGCCGGTCCGGCACCCGCTTGACATGGGTGATCTCGGCGCGCGGTATCCGGACCAGGTGTTCCACGGTTCGGACTGTGAGTTCGGTCTCGGTCAGGCCGACGAGTTCCCCCAAAACATCCGAAAAGACCGGTCGGTCGGCTCGCTGGCCGGCCCGGCGACGCACCACGACACGGTGCCCGACATCGTGTGGCCCCAGCACGATCGACCACCTCCCGGGCGGGATACTAGGCTCGTACGCGCCGCGACCGGGGGCCGGTGCGGTGAGTTCAGTGCGGAGGGGACGAACCGTGACCTACATAATCGCCGAGCCGTGCGTCGATGTGCTCGACAAGGCGTGCATCGAGGAGTGCCCGGTCGACTGCATCTACGAGGGCAACCGGATGCTCTACATCCACCCGGACGAGTGCGTCGACTGCGGCGCCTGCGAGCCGGTCTGCCCGGTCGAGGCGATCTTCTACGAAGACGACGTGCCGGAGCAGTGGAAGGACTACACGGGCGCGAACTACGAGTTCTTCGAGGACCTCGGGTCCCCGGGTGGCGCCTCCAAGGTCGGAAAGATCAACAAGGACGCCTCGTTCGTCGCCGCTCAGCCGCCGCGAGCGGCTGAGCACTGACGCCCATGTCGACGCAGACCGGGTCGGGCGCATCCTCGGGCCGGTCCGGCCCGCAGGCTGCCGGCGACCGCGCGACCGCGGCGCCGGCGGCCGTGTCCGCCCGGCTGCCCGACTTCCCGTGGGACCGGCTGGCGCCCGCGAAGGCGGTGGCCACCGGGCACCCCGACGGGCTGGTCGACCTCTCCATCGGTACGCCGGTCGACCCGGTGCCGCCGGTGATCCGCGCGGCCCTGGCCGAGGCGTCCGACGCCCCCGGCTACCCGCTGACCGCCGGCACCCCGCAACTGCGCGCCGCGATCAGCGACTGGGTGGCGCGCACCTGCGGTGCGGCCGGTGAGGTCGGCGTACTGCCGACGATCGGCTCCAAGGAGCTGGTGGCGTGGCTGCCGACGCTGCTGGGCCTCGGCCCCGGTGACGTCGTGGTCATCCCGTCGGTGTGCTACCCGACGTACGAGGTCGGCGCCCGGCTCGCCGGCGCCACCGTCGTGCGGTCGGACTCGCTGCTGTCGGTCGGCCCGGCGCGGGTGAAGCTGGTGTGGGTCAACTCGCCGGCCAACCCGACCGGCCGGGTGCTGCCGGCCGAACACCTGCGCAAGGTCGTCGACTGGGCGCGCGAGCGCGGGGCCGTGGTGGCCAGCGACGAGTGCTACCTGCCGCTGCCCTGGGAGGCGGAGCCGGTGTCGGTGCTGTCGGTGTGCGACGGCGACCTGACCGGCGTCCTGGCGGTGCACTCACTGTCCAAGCGCTCCAACCTGGCCGGCTACCGGGCCGGCTTCGTCGCCGGTGACCCGGCCCTGGTGGCGGAGCTGCTGGGGGTCCGCAAGCACGCCGGCATGATCGTCCCGGCGCCGGTGCAGGCCGCGATGGTGGCGGCGTTGCGCGACGAGTCCCACGTGGCGGAGCAGCGCGAACGGTACGGCCAGCGGCGCGCGCGGCTGCGCGACGCGCTGGTCGCGGCCGGGTTCACCATCGAACACTCCGAGGCCGGTCTCTACCTGTGGTGCACCCGCGGGGAGGATGGCTGGGCCACCGTCGACTGGCTGGCCGCCCGCGGCATCCTGGTGGCTCCCGGCGACTTCTACGGTCCGGCCGGCGCACGGTACGTCCGGGTCGCGCTGACCGCGTCGGACGAGCGGATCGACGCCGCCGTGGCGCGCTTGACCAAGTAGATCTCCAGGAGACGGGCGCCGTCAGGCGGGCGGCCGGAGCGCGGTGTAGGTGACGGTCGTACCGTCCACCGTGCACGATGCGAGGTGGCCGCCCGCGGCGCCCAGCCCGATCAGGAAGTCGAACTCCCCGGCGCCGTCGGTGTCGAGCCGGAACCGCTCGGCCGACCGGGTCAGCGTGCGGCCGGTCAGCTCCTGCCGCAGGCCGCGCGCCTCCTCGAAGGCGCCGGTGAGCGCCGCCTCGTCGGCCCGGTCGAGCGCGCCGGTCAGCTCGTCGAGGAAGCCCCGTACCAGGTCGATGCTGTGGCTGATCGCCTCGCGGTTGTGCCGCAGCATGTCGACGGTCCGGGCGCTCGGCGTGCCCGCCACCCGGGTGCCGTCGCGGAAACTGCCGGCGGCGAGGCTCAGGACGCCCTGCCGCAGCGCCGACCGGCCCGCCCCGCCGGCCAGGCTGCCGGCCAGCAGGTGCGGGATGTGCGACGACAGCGCGACGATCGCGTCGTGCGGCGCCGACTCCAGCGGCACGACCTTCGCCTCCAGCGCGGTGGTGACCAGCCCGGCCAGCAGCCGGAACGCCTGCAGCGCCACGCCGGGCTGCGGGCACAGCACCCAGGCGGCGCCGGTGAAGAGCGTGGGATCCGCGGCCAGCAGCCCGGAGTGCTCCTTGCCGGCCATCGGATGGCCGGGGACGAACCGGTGCGCCCACCCGTTCTCCCGCGCGTACGCCGCGATCGGCGCCTTCACGCTGCCGACGTCGGTGATGACGCAGCCGGGGTCGGTGTGCTTGACCGCCGCGGCGAGGTTGTCGGGCAGCGCCGACAGCGGGCCGCCGAGGAAGACGACGTCCCGGCCCGCGACGGCGTCGGCGAGGTCCGGGAAGAACGGTACGTCGTGCTGCCGGGCGTGGGTCGCGGCATGCGGATCCGGGTCCCAGCCGGCGACGTCGACGCCGAGCTGCCGTAACCGGACCAGGATGGAGCCGCCGATCAGGCCGGTGCCGAGCACCGCCACCCGCAGGTCCGCCGGGTGTTTGTCCGCCATCTGCGCTCCTCGGTACGGATGCGAGTAGGTTACGGCACGGCCCGCGGCCGCGGCGGGGCCGCCGGTGTGCCACCGCCGCACCGATTGCCGGTGGAACGATGTTGGTTAATGTGGTCGGTATGACCGACACCCCGACCGTGGCCGTACGCGGTGAGGCGGTCCGAGAGGTCGAGCCGGAGCTCGCCCGCCTGACCGTCGCTGTCGAGGCCCGCGACGCCGACCGGGAGCGGACGCTGCGGCGGCTGGCCGAGCGGACCGAGGCGCTGCGTGACCTGCTCGACCGGTACGCCGGGGCGATCGAGCGGCGGGAGACCGGCGGCGTCACCGTGTACCCGGAGATCAGGATGGGGGAGCGGGTCCGCGCGTACGTGGGCTCGGTCTCCACTCTGATCACGTTCTCCGACTTCTCCGACCTCGGCGAGGTCGTCCTCGCCCTGGCCGACCAGGACCTCACGACGGTGCACGGGCCGTACTGGTCGTTGCGCCCGGACAGCGCCGCCTACGGCGAGGCGCGGCGGGCGGCGATCGCCGACGCGCTCGTCCGGGCCCGCGAGTACGCCGACGCGCTCGGCGCCCGGCTGGTACGGCTGATCGAACTGGCAGACGCGGGCCTGATCGGCGACCAGGGTCCGCAGCCGATGATGATGGCGGCGCGCGCCGAGTTCGGCGGGGCGCCACGGCTCGACCTGGACCCGGTACGCCAGACCGTCCGGGCGGTGGTCGAGGCGCGCTTCGGTATCAGCGAGCCGGCCGTCCTGGGTTAGCGGATCCGGGCCGGGGTAGTACCGACCTCTCGGCAACGCGCAGGAGGCGGCGGCCATGACCAGACCGAGACGGCCGCGGCGGGTGACGGCAGAGGAGATCGCCGTACCGCAGTGGAACCTCGTGGACGACTTCTTCGAGGGCATGGGCCGGGCCGGCGCCGACCTGGTGTCCTATCGGCCGGCCCACCCCCTGGAGCCACCCCGGCCGGCCCGCGACTGGCGCGCGTTGCACCCCGCGCCGCAGGCGCCGGAGCCACCGGTGCTCCGCCACCTCTACATCTACCCGCGAATCAGCGGTGAGGCGCCGTGGGGCTGCTGTTACGGCTCGCCGATGGGCGAGGGCAGCGAGGACACGGCGGTCCCCGCCGTGGACCCCGCCGAGGCGCGGCTCAGCCCGGAGGAGCTGAAACTCACTCCGGGCGAGCCGGACACGGTCGCCGACGTGGCGAAACTCCAGGAGGAGCGACGGCACCCCCGGCCGGCCTGACCGCCGGCGGCCCCGGTGGGCTCAGTCGTTGGCGTGCAGCGCCGCGTTCAGCTCGATGCCCCGGCCGGTGCGCGGGCGTACCTCCAGCGCGCCGGTCACCGAGTTGCGCAGGAACAGCAGCCCGCTCTGGCCGGACAACTCGCGTGCCTTGACGATCTCGCCGGAGGGCAGCTTCACCTTCGAACCGGCGGTGACGTAGGTACCGGCCTCCACGACGCAGTCGTCGCCGAGCGAGATGCCGACGCCGCCGTTCGCGCCGATCAGGCAGCGCTCGCCGAGCGAGATGACCTCTTTGCCGCCGCCGGAGAGGGTACCCATGATCGAGGCGCCGCCGCCGACGTCGGTGCCGTCGCCGACGACCACCCCGGCCGAGATGCGCCCCTCGACCATGGAGGAGCCGAGGGTGCCGGCGTTGAAGTTGACGAAGCCCTCGTGCATGACGGTGGTGCCGCTCGCCAGGTGGGCGCCCAGCCGGACCCGGTCGGCGTCGGCGATCCGCACGCCGGGCGGCGTCACGTAGTCGATCATCCGCGGGAACTTGTCGATCCCGTACACGGCCAGCCGCTCGCCGCGGGCGCGCAGCGCCCAGCGCAGCTCGTCGACGCGGTCCGGCGGGCACGGCCCGGCCGAGGTCCACGCGACGTTGGCGAGCAGGCCGAAGATGCCGTCGAGGTTGACCTGGTGCGGCCTGATCATGCGGTGGGAGAGCAGGTGCAGCCGCAGGTACACGTCGTAGGTGTCCTTCGGCGGGTCGGCCAGCGAGCCGATCATGGTGAGGACGGCGGCGGTACGCAGGCCCGGGATCGGGCCGTTCTCGGCCACGCCCGCGTCGAACAGTTCGGCCACCGGCAGCGGCTCACCGGCCTTGGCGTCCACATCGGGAGTGCCGAAGCCCAGCTTGCCGGCCGGGTACCAGGTGTCGAGCACCTGCCCCTCGGCGGTGATGGTGGCAAGTCCCAGGCCCCACGCGGGCGAATCGCTACTCACGTCGTCTCCCGGTTCGTACGCTCGGGCGCCGGCCTGACAGGCCGCCGGCGCCACCCTCCCTCACGGCCTGTCACGCTATCGTCCCGGCCGCCGCGGCGGAGCGTTAGGGTCGGTGCGTGCTGACCCCTGAGATCCTGGCCGACCCGGTCGCGCTGACCCGCGCCCTGGTCGACGTCGAGTCCGTGTCCGGCAACGAGGCCCACCTCGCCGACCAGGTCGAGGCGGCGCTGCGGGGTACGCCGTGGCTGACCGTGGAGCGCCACGGCAACGTCGTGCTCGCCGGTACCCACCTGAACCGACCCCAGCGGGTGATCCTCGCCGGTCACCTCGACACCGTGCCGGTCGCCGACAACCTGCCGGCCCGCGTCGACGGCGACGTGATCCACGGCTGCGGCACCTCCGACATGAAGTCCGGGGTGGCGCTCGCCCTGCACCTGGCCGCGACGCTGGAGGAGCCCCGCTACGACGTGACGTACGTCTTCTACGACTGCGAGGAGATCGAGGCCGCCCGCAACGGGCTCAACGTGCTGTCGCAGAACCACCCGCAGGCCCTCGCGGCCGACTTCGCGATCTTGCTCGAACCCACGTACGGCCTGGTCGAGGCCGGTTGCCAGGGGACCATGCGGGCGCTGGTCGGCACCGAGGGGCGGCGCGCCCACGCGGCCCGCTCGTGGCTGGGGGTCAACGCGATCCACGCCGCCGCCGCAATCCTCACCACCCTGCAGGCGTACCAGCCACGCACCGTGACCATCGACGGGTGCACGTACCGGGAGGGGCTCAACGCGGTGCGCATCGCCGGCGGGGTGGCCGGCAACGTGATCCCGGACGAGTGCGAGGTCGAGATCAACTACCGGTTCGCGCCGGACCGTACCGAGGACGAGGCGGCGGCGCACCTGCGCGAGGTGTTCGCCGGCTTCCCGGTGCGGATCACCGACTCGGCGCCGGCGGCGATGCCCGGCCTGTCCGCCGCCATCGCCAAGGAGTTCCTCGACGTGGTGGGCGCGCCGCCGCAGGCGAAGCTGGGCTGGACCGACGTGGCCCGGTTCGCGGCTCTGGGCGTACCCGCGCTGAACTTCGGCCCCGGCGACCCCAACCTGGCGCACAAGCGCGACGAGCGGGTGGAGATCCCCAAGATCCGGGACGGCGCGGCGACGCTGCGTCGGTGGCTCGCGCCGTGATCCGCCGCGGCCGCGACGACATTGGTTACCGTGGTCGGATGGTCGACGGCAATGGCAAGGGCAAGGGCAGGGGCGCACGGGAGCGGCACCGCGGGCCGGTGACGCTGCGCCGGGAGGCCATCCCACCGAGCACCGCTGACCAGCGGCTGCTCGACTCCTGGGGGCGCGCGGACTGGAAGACCCGGGACGCCTGGCGGGCGCTGCGCATCCTCAGCGAGTTCGTGGAGGGCTTCGACACCCTCGCCGACCTGCCGCCCGCGGTCTGCGTCTTCGGGTCGGCGCGCAGCAAGCCCGACAGCCCCGAGTGGGACCTGGCCGAGCGGCTCGGCGCCGCCCTCGCCCGGGCCGGGTACGCGGTGATCACCGGCGGTGGCCCCGGCGTGATGGAGGCGGCCAACAAGGGCAGCGTCGAGGCCGGCGGGCTGTCCGTCGGGCTCGGCATCGAGCTGCCGTTCGAGCAGGGGCTCAACGAGTGGGTCGACATCGGTATCGACTTCCGGTACTTCTTCGCGCGCAAGACCATGTTCGTCAAGTACGCCCAGGCCTTCGTGGTCCTGCCGGGCGGCTTCGGCACCCTCGACGAGATGTTCGAGGCGCTGACCCTGGTCCAGACGAAGAAGGTGACCCGGTTCCCGGTCGTGCTGATGGGCACCGCGTACTGGGGTGGCCTGCTCGACTGGATGCGGGACACGATGGCCGCCGACGGCAAGATCGGTCCGGCGGACCTGAAGCTGTTCTGCCTGACCGACGACGTCGACGAGGCGGTACGCCACATCGTCAACGCCGACGCCGAGCTGAACGCCGAGCAGGAGGCGGCCTTCGCCCGGGCCGCCGCCGAGCAGCAGCGCGCCGCCGAGGCCGCGGAGCGGGCCACCGCCGCCGACGCGGAACGGCTCAACTCCCAGAGCGGGCCGACCCGGATCGACGGGGAGGTCTAGTGGCCGCCGTCGGTGTCTTCTGCGCCTCCTCGATCACGATCGACCAGCGCTGGCTCGACCTCGCGTACGGCGTCGGCGCCGAACTCGGCCGGCGCGGGCACACCCTGGTCTCCGGGGGCGGCCGGGTCGGCATGATGGGTACGGTCGCCGCGGGCGCCCGCTCCGCCGGTGCGCACACCCTCGGCGTGATCCCGCAGTCGCTGGTCGACCTCGAGGTGGCCGACGTCGCCGCCGACGAGTTGCTGGTCACCGACGCGATGTCGACCCGCAAGACGCTGATGATCGAGAAGTCGGACGCGTTCCTCACCCTGCCGGGCGGCCTGGGCACGCTCGACGAGCTGTTCGAGGTGTGGACGACCGCGACGCTGGCGCTGCACGCCAAGCCGGTCGTGGTGCTCAACGTGGACGGCTTCTACGACGGCCTGCTGGACTGGCTGCGCCGGCTCGCGCCCGGGGGGTTCGTCCGTACCGAGGCGCTCGACCTGGCCGTCGTGGTCGACTCGGTACCGGCCGCGTTCGACGCGATCGAAGGTACCCTGGCGTGACCTGCGTCGATGTGTCGTACCCGGCTGATCTGATGCCCCGGTGACCATCGCCTCCGCAGCGCCCGGCGCCACCCGCCGGGCCTACCGACTCGTGCGCCCGGCCGGTGCCGGTGCCGGCTCCCCGGTGCCGCCCGACGACGCCGGGCAGCGGCAGGTCATCGCGCACCGCGCCGGCCCGCTGCTGGTCATCGGCGGGCCGGGCACCGGCAAGACGTCGACCCTGGTCGAGGCGGTCGCGGCCCGGGTCGCCGAAGGGGCCGACCCGCAAGCCGTGCTCGCACTCACCCACAGCCGACGTGACGCCCTGCGCCTGCGGGACCGCATCGAGGCCCGGCTGGCCGCCGTGACCGGCCGGCGCACCCTCGCCCAACCGCTGGTGCGCACCTTCCCGGGGTACGCGTTCGGCCTGCTGGGTCGGGCCGCGACGGTCGCCGGCGACCCGCCGCCGCGACTGCTCACCGCGCCCGAGCAGGACCTGGTGATCCGGGAGTTGTTGGAGTCCGAAGAGGAGCAGGCGGCGTGGCCCGAGGCGCTGCGTCCGGCACTGCGTACCCGCGCGTTCGCCGCCGAGCTGCGTGACCTGCTGCTGCGAGCGGTGGAGCGGGGGATCGGCCCGGAGGAGCTGGCCGCGCACGCCCGGGCGCTGCGCCGGCCGGACTGGGCGGCCGCCGCCCGCTTCTACCGGCAGTACCGGCAGGTCCTCGCCCTGCGCGACGCGACCGGCCAGGGCTCGGTGGGCTACGACGGTGCCGAGCTGGTCCGCGCGGCCACCGCCCTGCTGCTCGACGACCCCGAGCTGCTGGCGGCCGAGCGCCGGCGGTTGGCGGCCGTCTACGTCGACGAGTTCGCCGACACCGATCCCGCGCACCGCGACCTGCTCGCCGCGCTGGCCAGCGGCGGCAAGCACCTGGTCGGGTTCGCCGATCCCGACTCGTCGACGTTCGCGTTCCGCGGTGCCGACCCCTCCGGCGTCGCCGATTTCCCGTACCGGTTCCTGACCGCCGACGGGGGCAAAGCGCCGACGGTGACGCTCACCCGGTCGTACCGGTGCGGCGCGGAGCTGCTCGCGGCGACCCGCCGGGTGGCCGTCCGGCTGCGCGGGCCGTCCCGGCACCGGGTGCTCGCCCCCGCACCGGCGGCGCCGCAAGGTGCCGTCGAGGTACGGGTCTTCCGCACGGTCACCAGCGAGTCCGCCTACCTGGTGCACCGGCTGCGCGAGGCGCACCTGCTGCACGGACTGTCCTGGTCGGACATGGCCGTGGTGGTCCGGTCGACCGCCCGCCAGCTCGCCCCGCTGCGCCGGGCGCTGCAGCAGGCCGGGATCCCGACCACGACGGCGGCCGAGGACCTTCCGCTGCCGGCCCAGGCGGCCGTCGCGCCGCTGCTGCTCCTGCTGCGCTGCGCGCTGACGCCCGAGCGGCTCGACGAGGAGGCGGCGGTGGCGCTGCTGCACTCGCCGCTGGGCGGGGCCGACCCGCTCGCCGAGCGCCGGCTGCGGCAGGGGCTGCGCACCCTCGCCTTCGCCGCCGGTGACCGGCGCCCGTCCGGGGTGCTGCTCGTCGAGGCGTTGCAGGACCCTGGCGTACTCGCCGGCGTCGACCGGCGCTGGGCCGCCCCGGCCAGGGCCGTCGCCGGCCTGCTCGCTGCCGCGCGGGAGACCGCGGCCCGGGATGGATCTAGCGTCGAGGACGTGCTGTGGGCGGTGTGGAGCGCCAGCGGCCTGGCCGACCGGTGGGGTGCCGCCAGCGCGCAGGGCGGGCACCGGGGTGCGGCGGCCGACCGTGACCTCGACGCGGTCGTGGCGCTGTTCGACACCGCCGCGCGCTTCGTCGACCGGCTGCCCGGCGCCCGCACCGAGGCGTTCCTCGACCATGTACTCGGCCAGGACCTGCCCGGTGACGTGAACGCGCCGACCGCCGACCGTGGCCCGGCGGTCCGGATCCTCACGGCGCACGCGGCCAAGGGCCGGGAGTGGGAGTTCGTCGCGGTCGTCGGCGTACAGGAGGGTGCCTGGCCCGACCTGCGGCTGCGCGGCAGCGTGCTCGGCTCGGAGGTCCTGGTCGACCTCGCGGCCGGCCGCGAGATGAACACCGCCGGCCGGCTGGCCGCCCTGCTCGACGAGGAGCGCCGGCTGTTCTACGTCGCCACCACCCGGGCCCGGCGGCACCTGCTGGTCACCGCCGTGGCGGGTGGGGACGCGGAGGAACAGCCCAGCCGGTTCCTCACCGAGCTGGCCGAGGAGATCCGGCCGGAGGCCGCGCCGCCGCGCGCGCTCACCCTGCCGGCGCTGGTGGCCGAACTTCGCGGCGTCCTGACCGCGCCGAACGCGGAGCCCGCGCGCCGCCGGGCCGCCGCCGCGCAGCTCGCCCGGCTCGCCGCCGCCGGGGTGCCCGGTGCCGACCCGGACGACTGGTGGGGGCTGCCGGAGCTGTCCGACCAACGGCCCATCGTGGATCCCGGTGAGCCGGTGACCGTCACGCCGTCCACCGTGGAGACCGTGCAGCGGTGCAGCCTGCGGTGGCTGCTGGAGCGCCACGGCGGAAAGGGCCGGTCGTCGCCGGAGCAGAGCATCGGCAATCTGGTCCACGCGGCCGCGCTGCTGGCCTCGGACGCGAGCGTCGACCGGGCCGCGCTCGTCGACTACGTCGCCGGCCGGTTCGACGCCATCGAACTGTCCGCGCGCTGGCTGGCGGGGCGGGAGCGGCAGCGCGCCGAGGCGATGCTGGACAAGCTGCTGGCATGGCTGACCGACAACCCGCGTCGGCTCATCGCGATCGAGCGCGACTTCCTGGTCCGGCTCGGCGACAACCTGCAGATCAGGGGCCGGGTGGACCGGTTGGAGCTGGACGACGCCGGCCGGTTGGTCGTGGTCGACCTGAAGACCGGCCGGAGTACACCGACCGAGGCCGAGGTGGCCGACCATCCCCAGCTGGCCGCCTACCAGGTCGCCGTCGAGGCCGGGGCGTTCGAGGAGTCGACCGAGGCCGGCGGGGCGGCCCTGGTCCACCTCGGCGGCGCCCGGGCCGGCGCCAAGGTGCAGGGCCAGGGCGCGCTGGGGGACGCCGAGGACCCGGACTGGGCCCGCGAGATGGTTACCCGGACCGCGCAGGCCATGGCGGCGTCGACGTTCCACGCCGTCCTCAACAACAGGTGCCGGGTCTGCCCGGTGCGTACGTCCTGCCCGATCTCCGGCAACGGTCGCCAGGTGACCGACGGCGACGCCTCGTGAGCGCGCGACCGTTCACGCGCGGGCGCCGTGCTGTCCGCACGCGCGGGCGCCGCGCTGTCCCCGCTCGCGGGCGCGCTGTCCCCGCTCGCGGGCGCGCTGTCCCCGCTCGCGGGCGCGCCGTCCCCGCCTGCGCCCCAAGATCCGCGCAATGTCGCAATCTTTGCGGCTACCCCCACGTCGGTAGCCGCAATATCTCAAACATTGCGCGGATCTTGGAGCCCTGCGGCGGCGCGTGGATCTTGGAGTCCGGCGACGGCGGTGTGAGGACCTCGGAGGCGGTGCGGTGACCCAGGACGCGCTGTTCGAGGTCGCGAGAACCCGGGCGACCGCCGGCCCCCGCTTCACCCCGCTGGAGCTGGCCCGGCTGCTCGGCCAACCGCCACCCACGCCCCAGCAGACCGAGGTCATCGCGGCGCCGGTCGAACCGCTGCTCGTGGTCGCCGGCGCCGGCTCCGGCAAGACCGAGACGATGGCCGCCCGGGTGGTCTGGCTCGTCGCCAACGGGCACGTACGGCCGGAGCAGGTCCTCGGCCTCACATTCACCCGCAAGGCGGCCGGTGAGTTGGCGCACCGGTTGCGCCAGCGGCTGTCGCAGCTCGTCCGCCGGCTCGGCCGTGACGACCTCATCACCGGCGAGCCGACGGTCGCCACCTACCACTCGTACGCCGCCCGTGTGGTCGCCGAGCACGGCCTGCGCGCCGGGTACGAGCCGTCCCACCGGCTGCTGAGCGAGGCGGCCTGCTGGCAGCTCGCCGACGGCGTCGTCGTCTCCTACGACGGCGACATGTCGCACGTACTGGTCGCGCCGACGACCGTGACCGAGGCGGTCCTGAAGCTGTCCGCCGACCTGTCCGAGCACCTGCGTACCCCCGCCGACCTCGCCGCCTGGACGGGACGGTTCTTCGCCGAGGTGGAGTCCCGGCCGGGCAAGATGCTCAAGTCGGTACGCGAGATCCTCGACCGCCAGAAGGCCCGCCTGCAACTGTTGCCGCTGGTGCGTGGGTATGCCGACCGCAAGCTCCTGCTGGAGACCATGGACTTCGGTGACCAGCTCGCGCGGGCGGCGACCGTGGCGACCGCCCACCCGGAGGTCGCCCGCGTAGAGCGGGACCGGTACCGGGTGGTGCTGCTCGACGAGTACCAGGACACCAGCCACGCCCAGATCGTGCTGCTGCGGGGGCTGTTCGGCGGTGGGCACCCGGTGACGGCGGTCGGCGACCCCGCCCAGTCCATCTACGGCTGGCGGGGGGCGAGCGCGGGAACCCTCGAACGGTTCCCGTCCGAGTTCCCCGCGGCCGACGGGAAGCCCGCGCGGGAGCTGACGCTCACGACCAGTTGGCGCAACCGCCCCGAGATCCTCGACGTGGCCAACGCGCTGTCCGAGCCGCTCGGCCACCGGGTGGCCAGGTTGATGGCCGCGCCCACGGTGGCGCCCCGGCTGTCCACCGGAGGTGTCCACTGTGCGCTCCTGGAGACCTACGCCGAGGAAGCGGCCTGGATCGGCGACCGGATCGTGGCGGCCTGGCGCACCGCGGCCGGCGCCGGTCACGACGTCGACCCCGCGGATATCGCGGTCGAACGCCGCCCCACCACGGCAGTGCTGGTGCGTACCCGGGCACAGATCGCAGCCGTGGAGACGGCGCTGCGGACGCGGGGCGTACCGGTCGAGGTCGTCGGCCTGGGCGGCCTGCTCGACACGCCGGAGGTCCGTGACGTGGTGAGCACGCTGCGGGTGCTCGCCGACCCCGCCGAGGGGGCTGCCCTGCTGCGGCTGCTCACCGGTCCCCGCTGGCGGATCGGCCCGCGCGACCTGGTGGCACTGCACCGGCGGGCCCGCGAGCTGGCGGCGTCGCGCGTGCCGGACGAGCCGCTGGTGTACTCCACCCGCGACGACGAGGCGGCGCTGGTCGAGGCGCTCGACGACCTGGGGGCGGAGGAGCGGTACTCGCCGGAGGGGTACCGCCGGTTCGCCGCGTTCGCCGCGGAGCTGCGGGGCCTGCGCCGCCGCCTCGACCAGCAACTACCCGACCTGATCCACGACGTGGAGCACACCATCGGCCTCGACGTCGAGGTCGCGGTCCGCCCCGGCGACGCCGGCCTGGCCCGGGGCCACCTCGACACGCTCGGCGACATCGCGGCCCGGTTCGCCGGCGAGTCGGAGGCGCCGACGCTGTCTGCCTTCCTGGCGTACCTGGCGGCGGCCGAGACCGAGGAGCGCGGGCTGGCACCCGGCGAGGTGGCCGTGGTCGAGGGTGCGGTGCAGATCCTCACCGCGCACGCGGCGAAGGGCCTGGAGTGGGACGTGGTGGCGGTCGCCGGCCTGACCGCGGGGATGTTCCCCGGTCGACCCAACTCCGGTGACCACTGGCTGCACGGCCTGGGAACCCTGCCGTTCGCGCTGCGCGGCGACCGGGCCGGCCTGCCGGAGCTGGACCTGTCCACGGCGACCGACCAGCGCGGGGTGGCCCGTGCGATCGACGCGTTCGAGGCGGCCTGGGAGGCGCACGACGAGCGCGAGGAGCGGCGGCTGGCGTACGTCGCGGTCACCCGGCCGCGCCGGCTGCTGCTGGCCAGCGGGTACTGGTGGGGCGAGTCGACCAAGCGGCCGCGAGGACCGTCGCCGTTCCTGGTGGAGATCCGGGACCGGTGCCTGGCCGGGGCCGGTGAGGTGGACCGGTGGGCCGACGCCCCCGCCGAGGGCGCGACCAATCCCATGATCGCGAACCTGCCGAAGGTGAGCTGGCCGGCCGACCCGCTCGGCCCGCGCCGCCAGGCGCTCGAAGAGGCCGCCGACCTGGTCCGCGCCGCGATGGCCGGCCGGGACGGGACGGTCGAGGACGATCCCTTCTGGGCGTACGAGGTGGACCTGCTCCTGGCGGAGCGGGCCCGGCTCACGTCCGACCCGGACGCGCCGGTCGACGTCGTCCTGCCGCCGCATCTGACCGTCACCCAACTGTCCACGCTGCGCCGGGACCCGGAGCGGCTGGCCGGTGCGCTGCGCCGCCCGCTGCCGATGCGGCCCGCCCCGTACGCCAGGCGCGGTACCGCCTTCCACCGGTGGCTGGAGCGCCACTTCCATGCCGACGGGCTGCTCGACCTCGACGAGCTACCGGGCGCCGCCGACGCCGACGAGGCCGATGACGATGCCCTGGAACTGCTGCGCGAGGGGTTCCTGGCGACGGAGTGGGCCGACCGGACGCTGGTACGGACGGCCGTGCCGTTCGCTACCGTCGTCGAGGACGTGGTGATCCGGGGACGCATCGACGCCGTGTTCGAATGCCCCGACGGCGGTTACGACGTCGTCCACTGGAAGACCGGCGCCCCGCCGCCGACGGCCGCCGCGGTGGAGGGCGAGGTGCAGCTTGCCGCCTACCGGCTGGCCTGGGCCGAGCTGGCCGGGGTACCGGTCGACCGGGTACGCGCGGCGTTCGTCTACGTCCGGGACGGCGTTACGGTCCGCCCGTCGCACCTGCTCGACGAGGCGGGACTGGTCGCGCTCGTCACCGCGATCCCGGCCGTGCCCGGTGCCGGGAAGGCCGAGGGTGCCGGTGGTATCGGGAGCGGCGATGGCGCCGGGCGCGGAGACGGTCCAGGGAACGCCGACGAAGAGAATTGACGGAAAAGAATTTCTGACCGGTATCCGGCAACTTTCTGGCCCCCTCGATACGTCTAAAGGATGCTGAGTCCGGTGGCGGTATCGGGGAGGGCTGCGATGGGGGTCGATGCGCGCGTCGTGATGGGTCGACGGGCGGCCGGTGTGGGGGAGTTGCTGGTCGTCGTCGCCGTCGCGCTGGCCGGCGTGGTGTCCGCGGCCGTGTTCGCGCTCGGTCCGTGGCTGGCGACCGGTGGGCAGCCTCCGGTCGTCCGGTTCGACCCGCCGGCCGTGACCGCGCCGCGCGGCTGACTCTGCGACGCCGGCCGTTCCGCTTTTCATGATCGTGAAGAGTGTGCGTCCCGCCGGGGACGTACCAGCGTCCGCAAGGTAAAAGCCGCAACCTCCTACTGCTACCCCGGCCGCCCCGCCGGCGACCTCCGCCCGCCGCACCCTGCCCGAACCGGCCCACCCCTTGATGGCAGCCTCCACCGCCCTCGGGTCAGAGCCCCACCAACTCTTCATGATCATGGAAGTTGGTGCGGTGTACGTGAAACGCGGCCGGGCGGCCTGCCACACTTGCGGGGAGATGACCGAGCAGCGTTCGCCGTGGGAACGACCGCCGGCCGGTTCGAGTGAGCCGCCCGGCGGTTTCGTGTACCCACCGCCGACGCCCGCCGCGCCGCCCACGACGCCCGTCCCCACGACGCCCGTCACGCCCGTCACGCCCGTCCCCACGACGCCCGTCCCGGCGCCGCCCGCCACGCCCGCCGCACCGTCGGCCGGCGCGGACCGGTATCGGGCCGGAGCCGTCGGCTACCGGGCCGGCGCGGTCACCCGTTCCACCCCGGCACCGGCTCCGCTCCCGGGTGCCCCCTTCCCGGGTACACCGGCACCACCGCCGGTCGACCCGGCACGGCATGACCGACTGATGCTGCGCTGGTTCGGCGGGGCCGCCATCGGCGTGGTCGCGGTCGGGGTGGTCGTGGTCCTCGCGATGGTGCTGACCGGCGGCGGTTCGCCGTTCGGCCGCCGACTGGCCGGCCCGTCCGACACCCGGCCGGACCTGGCGAAGCTGTGCCCGCCACCGTCCGGGGACACCGCCAGCGGTGCGCCGGCACCGCCACCGCCGCCCGGTCCCCGTACCACCGACAGCAACTCGGGCATCTCGTACGCGGCGTTCGGCGACCCGTGGCTGCCCTGGCGCGACGTGTGGACCAAGGGGACGCTGGGCGTCTCATACCAGACCGGCCAGTACTTCGTCACCGAAACGTACGTGGACCACAATGGCTCCCACAACACGTACCTGGCGTCGATCCTGTCCGGTTCGGTGCCGGCGGCCACCAACGACTCACTCTCCCTTGATCTGGAGTGCACCGGGCGGCAGGTGGCCGCGGACGTGCGGGCCGAGTACTACCCCCAGCCCAACCGGGCCGACATGATCCGGGACGAGCAGACCACCCTCGGCGGCCGGCCGGCCTGGGTGACCACGTTCCGGATGCATTTCCACGAAAAGGGACTCAAGGCCACTGACGAGCTCGTCGGGGTGGCGCTCGTCGACGTCGGCCGGCCCCGGGCCGCCGTCCTGTACGTGTCCATTCCGGGTACCCATCGCGACTACGACTCGGTCGTCGACACCGTCCTGAACTCGGTCCGCCCGACGTGATGAGCCCGACGCGACGAGCGCCGGTGTGAGACGAGCGCCGGTGCGATGAGCCCGGTGCATGGGACTTTGCCCGTTGCGATGAGCCGTCGCCCGAGGCGATAAGGCGTGGTACGCCCGGTGGGATGATCGGAGCAGCGCCGGACCGGTTAGTGTCGCAAGGGTGTCTGCACGTAGGTCCGCCGTCCGGATACCGGCCACCAAGTACCCCGTCGAGCGCCTGACGCTGCCCAACGGCCTGCGCGTCGTGCTCGCACCCGACCGTAGCGCCCCGGTTGTGGGCGTCGCCGTCGTCTACGACGTCGGCATCCGCTCCGAACCGGAGGGGCGCACGGGGTTCGCGCACCTGTTCGAGCACCTGATGTTCCAGGGCTCGGAGAATCTCGAGAAGCTCGCCCACTTCCGACATGTCCAGGGCTCCGGTGGCACGTTCAACGGGTCGACCCACCTGGACTACACCGACTACTTCGAGACGCTGCCGTCGAACGCGCTGGAACGGGCGCTGTTCCTGGAGGCCGACCGCATGCGCGGGCCCCGACTGACGAGTGAGAACCTCCGCAACCAGGTCGACGTGGTCAAGGAGGAGATCCGGGTCAACGTGCTCAACCGGCCGTACGGCGGGTTCCCGTGGCTGAAGCTGCCGCCGGTCATGTTCGACACGTACCCCAACGCCCACGACGGGTACGGCTCGTTCGACGACCTGGAGGCGGCGACCGTCTCCGACGCCGCGGAGTTCTTCCAGCGCTACTACGCCGCCGGCAACGCGGTCCTGGCGGTCTCCGGCGACTTCGACGTCGCGGAGGCGACCGCGCTGGTCGAGCGGCACTTCGGGGACGTACCCGCCCGCAAGGCCCCGGTCCGGCCGGACTTCACCGAGCCGGACCTCACCGCCGAGCGGCGCGAGTCGTACACCGACCGGCTGGCGCCGCTGCCCGCCGTCGCCGCGGCCTGGCGGGTACCGGACCCGATCGACGACCTGGCCGGCTACCTGCCGTACGTGGTGCTCGCCGAGGTGCTCACCGACGGCGACGCCTCCCGCCTGGTCGAGCGGATGGTGCTACGCGACCGCAGCGTCACCAGCGTCGGCGGGTACCTGGGGTTCATGGGCGAGCCGTTCGCGGTGCGCGACCCCACGGCGTTCGTGCTCCAGGCCCACCTGCCGCCCGGCGGTGACGTCGGCAAGGTCATGGCGACGATCGACGAGGAGTGCCAGCGGCTCGCCAACGACGGCCTCGCGGCCGGCGAGCTGGCGCGTACCCAGGCCAGGATGGCCACGCACCTGCTGCGGGACGTGGACGCGGTACTCGGCCGGTGCCTGCAGATGGCCGTGCTCGAACAGCAGCGCGGCGCGCCCGAACTGGTCAACGACCTGCCGAGGCTGATCGCCGAGGTGACCGAGGAGCAGGTCCTGGCCGCAGCGGCGAGCCTCACCACGCAGCGGCGGGCGTCCGTCGAGGTCATCCCCGGGGGAGGTAACAAGTGAGGGAGCTACCCGCGCTCGGGCCGAACCGCCCGCTGAAGCTGCCCAAGGTCGTCGAGCAGACGCTGCCGAACGGCCTGACCGTGCTGGCGATCCGCCGGCCGGCCGTACCGCTGGTCGAGGTCCGGCTGCGGGTACCGTTCGCCCGCGCCAACCTGGGCAGGGCGGCCGTGCTGACCCAGACCATGCTGTCGGGTACCGCGGAGCACAGCGGGATCGAGATCGCCGCCGAGCTGCAGAAGGTGGGTGGCGGCCTGAACGCCGGCGCCGACCCCGACCGGCTGCTCGTGTCGGGCAACGCGCTGGCCGGCGGGCTGGACCGGCTACTGGAGATCATGGCCTCGGTACTGACCGGCGCGGCCTACCCGGCCGACGAGGTCGCCACCGAGCGGGGGCGGCTGGCCGACCGGATCCGGGTCGCGCTGAGCCAGCCCGCGCACCTGGCCCGGGAGGCGCTGCTGCGGCGGGTCTACGGCAAGCACCCGTACGCGGTCCAGACGCCCACCCCGGAGCAGGTACGGGCGGTGACGCCGGGCGGGCTGCGCACGCTGCACGCCGACCGGGTACACCCGGCCGGCGCGATCCTGGTCATCGTCGGTGACGTCGCGCCGCAGAAGGCCATCGACGCCGCCGAGCGGGCGCTGTCCGGCTGGGACGGCGCCGGCAAGGAGGCCAGCCTGCCGAAGGCGCCGGAACTGGAGCCCGGACCGCTGACGCTGGTCGACCGGCCGGAGGCGGTGCAGTCGTCGCTGCGGCTGGCGCTGCCGGCCGTACCCCGTACCCACCCCGACCACGCCGCGCTGCAACTGGCCAACCTGGTCTTCGGCGGGTACTTCTCGTCGCGCTGGGTGGAGAACATCCGCGAGGACAAGGGCTACACGTACGGGCCGCACTCGATGATCGAGCACGCCGTCGCCGGTTCGTCGCTGGTCGTGGCCGCCGAGGTGGCGACCGAGGTGACCGCCCCGGCGCTGCTGGAGACCCTGTACGAGCTGGGCCGCCTGGCCAGCCTGCCGCCGCGCTCCGACGAGCTGGAGCAGGCCCGCCAGTACGCGCTGGGCACGCTCCAGCTGGGCATGTCGACCCAGGCCGGGCTCGCCGGGCTCGCGGTCACGTACGCGGGGTTCGGGCTGCGGCTGGACTACCTGGCCGACCACGCCGAGCGGCTGGCGAAGGTGACCGTCGACGACGTCGCCGAGGCCGCGGCCCGCTACCTTGCGCCGGCCCGGGCGGTCAGCCTGGTGCTCGGCGACGCCGACCGGATCGAGCCGGCGCTGTCGGCGTTGACCCCGGTGGCCCGGGTGGGGAGCGAAACGGAGTGAACCCGAGCGAATGAGGCTGGTCAGCGGAGTGAACCAGAGCGAGTTGAGTCGGGCGAACGGGGTGGGCCAGTCCGGGTCGGTCCGGGCGGAGGCGCTGTCGCTGCCGCCCGGCAGCCGGCCGGGCCCGCCGCTCGGCGCCGCGATCGACCGGGCGGCACACCGCCGTACCGACCCGGACTGGCTGGCGCGGGCGTGGGCCGACGCGCTGGTCGTCCGGGTCCACGCCGGCCGCGCGCTGATCCGTGACGAACCCCCGGGGCTGGTGCTCACCCCAGCCGCCGAGGTGGATCCGGCCGCCGAGCGGTACTTCCTGGGCGAGGGCCCGGACGGGCGGGTGTACTTCGCGGTTCCGGGGCCGATCACTCCGCCGACGGGTACCCGTGCCGCGAACGTGCGGGAGGTCGGCCACGTGCTGCCCGAGCCCGACGCGAGCCTGTTCGTCACCACCGTGGCGCTGGTCAACTGGCACGACCGGCACCGGTACTCGCCGCGTACCGGCAAGCCGACCACGCCCGCCCAGGCGGGCTGGACCCGGGTGACCGACGACGGCGAGATGCTGTTCCCGCGTACCGATCCGGCGGTGATCGTGCTGGTGCACGACGGCGTCGCCGGTCCGGACGGCCGTTGCCTGCTCGGCCACAACCGCGCGTGGACGGCGCCCGACTGGACCCGGCGGTACTCCTGCCTGGCGGGATTCGTCGAGCCGGGTGAGCCGGCCGAGGCCACCGTGGCGCGCGAGATCGCCGAGGAGGTCGGGGTGGCTGTCCGGGACGTGACGTACGTCGCCAGCCAGGCCTGGCCGTTCCCGGGCTCGCTGATGCTGGGTTACCTCGCCGTCGCCGACCCGGACCAGCCGATCCGGGTCGACGCGGACGAGATCGCGGATGCGCGCTGGTTCACCCGTGCGGAGGTGGCCCGCAGTCTCGCCGGGGACGAGACCGACTTCGGCCTACCGATGGCCTCGTCGATCGCGCACTATCTGGTACGCGTCTGGCTCCACGCGTAGACCGTCGCCGCTCAGCGCGTGGCCAGTGCCTCGAGATGGGCCTTGACCTGCACGATCGTCGGGTTGGTGAGCGTCGAGTCGTCGGCGAACCGCAGCGTCGGCACGGTCTGGTTGCCGCCGTTGGCGCTCATCACGAACTGGGCCGCGGCCTCGTCCTGTTCGATGTCGACGACCGTGTACCCGATTCCCTCCCGGTCGAGCTGGCTCTTGAGCCGGTGGCAGTAGCCGCACCACGGCGTCGAGTACATAGTGATCATGCTGGTCGCCTCCGAAAGCTGGACCTTGGCTCGTGCAACGGGGAGAACGTCGGACGGACCTGAGATGATTCCTCGTTGTGGCGCAATCTTCGACAACCACCGGGCGGGTACTCGCGGGCCTGGACGACGAGCAGCGCGCGGCGGTGGTGGCCGAGGCCGGGCCGGTGTGCATCCTGGCCGGCGCGGGCACCGGCAAGACCAGGGCGATCACCCACCGCATCGCGCACCGGGTGCTGACCGGGCAGGTCCGACCGCAGCACGTGCTGGCGGTGACGTTCACCGCGCGGGCGGCCGCCGAGATGCGGGCCCGGCTGTCCGACCTCGGGGTCGGCGGCGTGCAGGCGCGGACGTTCCACGCCGCGGCGATGCGCCAGTTGCGCTTCTTCGCGCCCCGGCTGTTCAACGGGCGCGAGTTGCCGGAGGTGGTCGACAGCAAGGCCCGGCTGGTGGCGCTGGCGGCGGCCCGGGCGGGCCTGCGCGCCGACCGTACGGCCGCCCGTGACCTCGCCAGCGAGATCGAGTGGGCGAAGTCGTCGATGGTGGAGCCCGCGGAGTACGCGGTGGCCGCGGCGAAGGCCAACCGCGAGCCACCGGTCGATCCGGCCCGGGTGGCGGAGGTCTACGCGGCGTACGAGCGGGTCAAGCGCTCCAGCGGTGTGATCGACTTCGAGGACCTGCTCCGCACGGCGGTGTGGGCGATGGAGGAGCACTCCGACGTCGGCGAGCAGATCCGCGCGCAGTACCGGCACTTCGTGGTCGACGAGTACCAGGACGTCAACCCGGTGCAGCAGAAGCTGTTGGAGACGTGGCTGGGGGACCGCGACGACGTGACGGTGGTCGGTGACGCCAGTCAGACGATCTACTCGTTCACCGGGGCCACCTCGAACTACCTGGTCGACTTCCCCCGGAAGTACCCGGGGGCGACCGTGGTCCGCCTGGTGCGCGACTACCGGTCCACCCCGCAGGTGGTCGGCCTGGCCAACGCCGTGATCTCGCAGGCCCGCGGTGACCTCGCCCGGCTGCGCCTGGAACTGGTGGGCCAGCGCCCCGCCGGCCCGGAGCCGGAGCTGCGGGTCTTCCCCGACGAGCCGGCGGAGGCGGCGGCCGTGGCGAAGCGCTGTGCCGAGCTGATCGCCGCCGGCACCCCGGCGAGCGGGATCGCCGTGCTGTTCCGCACCAACGCGCAGTCCCAGAGCTACGAGGAGGCGCTGGCCGAGGCCGGCGTACCGGTCGTCGTCCGGGGCGCGGAGCGCTTCTTCGAGCGCGCCGAGATCCGGCAGGCGATGGTGGCGCTGCGGGCCGCGACGCGCACCACGCCGGCGGACACCCCGCTGCGGGAGGCCGTCGTCGCGGCGCTGGAGGCGGTCGGCTGGCGGCCGGACGCCCCGCCCGGCGGAGGTCACGCGCGCGAGCAGTGGGAGGCGCTCGCCGCCCTGGTCAACCTCGCCGAGGAGTACGCCACGGCGGCCGCGATCCCGCTGCCCGGCGCGGAGCCCAGGCCGGCCACGCTGGAGGCGTTCGGGGAGGAGCTGGCCCGCCGGGCGGCGGTGCAGCACGTCCCGACCGTCGAGGGGGTCACGCTGGCGTCGCTGCACGCGGCGAAGGGGCTCGAATGGGATGCCGTCTTCCTGGTCGGGCTCGCGGAGGGCACGCTGCCGACGGTGTACGCGCGGACGCCCGAGGCGGTCGAGGAGGAGCGCCGGCTGCTCTATGTCGGTGTGACCCGGGCCCGGACGTGGCTGTGGCTGTCGTACGGCGGCTCCCGCGCGCCCGGTGGCCGGCACCGCCGGCCGTGCCGGTTCCTGCCGTCGCTGGACCCCGAGGCCGGGCGCGCCCCGGTGCGCCAGAGTCAGAAATCCGACGGTACGCGCCGCCGGATCGCGGTCGTGCTCTGCCGGGTGTGCGGCAGCACGCTGGTCAGCGGTGCCGACCGCAAGCTCGGCCGGTGCTCGACCTGCCCCTCGTCCATCGACGAGGAACTGTTCGAGCGGCTGCGGGAGTGGCGCATCCGGGTCGCGTCGGAGCAGAAAGTTCCCGCGTACGTGGTGTTCACCGACGCGACGCTGACCGCGCTGGCCGAACGCCGGCCGGAGCGGTTGGAGGAGCTGGCCACGATCGCCGGCATCGGCCCCCGCAAGCTCGGCCTGTACGGTGAGGCGGTGCTCGCGTTGATCGCCGGCGCGGACATCGATGATCTTGCGCCAAAAAATCTTGGGTAACTTCTTCGAAAAATCGTTTGCCCCGTCGTGGCGGCCGGGAATAGCCTGCTGACACGCCACGCGGACGGCAGCGATTCTTGCCGGGCGCGGGTGGACGGTAGATCATTCACGCCAACCACCACGGCGCGTACCGAGTCGCGACGACAGCAGACAGGGAGGTGGACGACATGGAGCTCATGACCATCAACGGGCGACCGTCCACGCTGCCCGCTGCGCTGCCTGCCGTCCACGCTCAGGTGCCCGGTGCGCATGTCGCTCTCGCTGCCAGCGTCCCCGCCCTCGTAGCGGTGGGCCAGCCGGCTGTCCGGTGGGCGGGACAGGTCGCCGGCACGTCGCAGATCCAGGCTCAGCAGCAGGTCCGTGTCGAGGGGCGCAGTGCCTCCACGTACGGGCGTAAGGCCAAGGACACCGCCACGATCGAAATGATCTTCGGCGATGTCCGCGGAGTTCCACCTCGAGGAAGGCCGGTCTAGGTAGATCACCTAGACCACCGGCTCACCTCGAGGCCGCGGAACCCGCAACCGGGATCCGCGGCCTCAGTCTTTTGCCACGAGTAATCAAGACCCCCGAGCAGAAAGAGAGGTGACCGGAATGAGTCTGGCGACGGCACCCCTCGACCTGAGTGTCGAGCTGGGTACGGACCGTCCACCCGTTTCGGCGTCCGGCCTGAAGTCGGAGCTGCCCTGCCGCACGTTCGACCCGGACCTGTGGTTCTCCGACGCCCCCGCCGAACTGGAACTGGCCAAGTCCCTGTGCGTGGAGTGTCCGCTCCGCGCGGAGTGCCTGGCCGGCGCCCTGGAGCGAGCCGAGCCCTGGGGCGTGTGGGGCGGCGAGATCTTCGAGCGGGGCGCGGTGGTGCCGCGCAAGCGGCCCCGTGGCCGCCCGCGTAAGGAGGATGTCGCCCGGGACGCTGTTCTGCGCACCGAGGTCGCGGCTCGTACCGCGGCCGTCGTCGCGGGAGTGGCGGCCTGACATGACGATCCGTAAGCCCGCCAGCCGTCGATCGCGACCGTCGCGGTCGGTCCGGCCCCATGAAGTACGCGTCACGATGCGACAGAGGAGCACCACCGTGAAGATTGGTACCGGTATCCAACTCATCAACGAAGCGCTGTCCCGGGCGCGAATGCGTCGGCCTCAGGAAATGGGGATTTCTGAGGCTCACCGTCCCGCCCGGCAGATCGCGATGCACGCGCGCCGCGAGCAGACCCGCCTGCTGGGCGAATAGTCGCCGGCGAGTTCACTCACCGCGCGACCGAGGCCCGCTCACCGGGCGAATGAGGCCCGCTCACCGGGCGACCACCATCAACGGCGCCCTCACCCTCGACGGGGGGTGGGGGCGCCGTCGCCGTACCCCCCCCATGATCACCGCAACGTCCGGGAAGCCGTCGTCTCCGGGTGCCTCCGGGGCCACAACTACCCGGAAGTGGTGACGATCACGGCGGTGGCCGGGTCAGGAGGGGCGGAATCCCGGCAGCCACTCCTCGACGACCTCCCGGTACCGGGCCCGCGCCTCCAACTGGCACAGCACGCCGATCGAGCCGAGCGTCACCCGGTGCACCAGCAGGTACGACGGCGGCAGGTTCAGGTTGCGGCCGAGCTGGTAGGCGGCGCTGCGCGGATTCGCCAGCCGGATCGCCTCGGCGCGCAGCCACGCCCGGCTGAACCGGAACTCGTCCGCCGCGAGCGGCTCCAGGATGGGCACCAGGTAGTCGAGGACGGCCTGCGCGTCGATCTCCAGGTCGGGCTTGACGAAGCCCTCCTCGCGCAGCCCGGCGAGGACCGCGTCGGCGTCGCCCTCCAGCGCCAGCCGGGTCAACCGCCCGACCTGTTCGAGCAGGCCGTCGGGGATCCGGGCGACCGCGCCGAAGTCGAGCGCGGCGAGCCGGCCGTCGGGGAGGACGCGGAAGTTGCCCGGGTGCGGGTCGGCGTGCAGCAGCCCTTCGGTCAGGTGCGGCGCGGAGAAGTGCAGCAGCGCCAGCCGTTCACCGGCGGCGTCCCGGTCGGGCTCCGTGCCGTCGGCGATCAGCGACGACAGGGGGGTGCCGTCCACCCACTCGGTGACCAGCACCCGGGGCGAGGACGCCACCACCGACGGAACGTAGATCATGTCGTCGTCGGCGTACGCGGCCGCGAACGCCCGCTGCGCCTCGGCTTCGAGCTCGTAGTCGAGCTCCTCCACGATCCGCGCCTTCAACTCGCTGACCAGCGGCTTCACGTCCAGGCCGGGCTGGATCACGCGGAACAGGTTCGCCAGCCGGCCGAGCTGGTTGAGGTCGGAGACGAGGGCGTCGCCGGCGCCGGGGTACTGCACCTTGACCGCCACGGCGCGCCCGTCGGACCACACCCCGCGGTGCACCTGCCCGATGCTCGCGGCGGCGGCCGGCTTGTCGTCGAACTCGCGGAACCGCTCCCGCCAGTCGGCGCCCAACTCCGCGGCGATCGCCTTGTGGACGCTGGTCGCCGGCAGCGGCGGCGCGGCCTCCTGCAGCTTCGTGAGCGCGGCCCGGTACGGGCCGGCCATCTCCTCGGGCAGTGCGGCCTCGAAGACCGACAGCGCCTGGCCGAACTTCATCGCCCCGCCCTTGAGCTGTCCTAACACGCTGAACAGGTGCTCGGCGGTGCGCTGCTGCACCTCGGCGGAGATCACTTCGGTGGCCAGGCCGGTGACGCGCTTGCCCAGGCCCAGGGCGGCTCGGCCGGCGAATCCGATCGGGAGTGACGCCAACTTGGCCGAACGGCTGACGGCGCGGCGGGGGATGTCGGTCATTGCGTCAATTCTTACCTGGTCTTGACAACGATCGGCGAGTTTGTCGGCAATCACACCGGGGATGCGGGGGCCAACTGCGCCGCTTCTCGCCGCCGGCACCGGCGATCTCGATGGTAGCTCCCCGGGTGCGCGGTGCGTCCCCGTCCAGGTACGCGAGCACCTCGGCGACCGCGTACCCGGCGCCGATCAGGGCGGTCGTCGCGGCGCAGGCCCCGGCCGCCGGCGGTTCGGTGGCCAACTGGGCCGCGAGCGTTTCCCAGGCCGGGTCCCGGTCCCCGCGGTGCAGGTCGAGGCAGGCCAGACAGGGTGACCCGGCCGGGGGTACGAACGGTCCGATCACCACCGCACCGTCACGTACGGCCACCGCGAGGTGCGGTAGGCGGCGCCGGGCGTAGCCGCGGGCGACCAGCGCGGCCGGGGTGGCGTCGAAGCCGACCCGGACGACGAAGGTTGCCTCCCCGGGGCGCAGCGCCGTCACGTCGACGTCCGGTGCGGCACGCACGACCGCGGCCGTGACCGCCTCGGCGGCGGGCCGGCCGACGTCGGACGGGGACAGGCCACCGGGTATCACGTCGTGGACGGTGACCGGGCCGGGTACCCGTACCCCGACGTGGCCCACGCCGGACGCGGCCAGGGTCGCGGCGATCGGGGCGGCCAGTCGGGCCTGCCCGGTGACGAGGACCCGGGCGGCGAGGCGCCGGCGGAGCAGTTGGGCAGGGGTACCGGTGCCCGCGGCGGGGCCGCGCATGGCCAGTGCCGCCGCCTCGCCGGCCAGTCGGCGGCGCTGGGCGTCCGGCAGCCCGGTCGGCAGCAGCGCCCGGGCGCCGATCAGGACACCGGCCTGGCGCAGCGCCGTGAGTACCGCGGTGACCTGCTCGGGCGGGATGCCGAGGGTGGCGGCGTCGGCGAGGACCGCCCGTTCGGTGCGGGCGCCGTCGAGCAGGCCGAGGATCCGGGCGGAGACGGGTGGGGAGAACTCGACGACGACCGCGCGGTCGGGGTCGGTGCCGAGTTGGAGCGTGGTGCGGTCGCGCCAGAGCGGGCGCAGGTGCGGCAGCAGCGTCGGTCGGTCCATGCGCCTGATGGTGGTGGCGCGGGCGGCCGGGCCGGGGTGGTTGTCCACAGCCGGGTGGCGGCGTGGGGGCGTGGTCCACAGCGGGACCGCGGGTTGTCCACACGGGGTGAGACGAGGTGTCGGATTTCAATCATCGGCCGGGAGGCTCCCGGCGGTTTGCGTCACCGGCCGGCGGGGGACCGGGCCGGGTCGTTTCTGTCGTCGGCCGGCCGGGGACCGGTCCGGACCCGCTGGTACGCGGGCCGGACCAGTCGTAGCCCCCCCGTCCGGCTACCGGAAGCGTCAGGCCTTGCCCAGGATCCGGTTGACGGTCGTACCGCAAACCGGGCAGGCGCCCTTCGCCATCTTCATGCCGGTCTTGGATACGGCGACCTCGCCCTGGAAGTCACGCTTTTCCTTGCACTTGACGCAGTAGCCGTTGTAGGTCTCGGCCACGATGCCCTCCTCATTGTTCCCGCCGGCACGGTTCGCCGACGGTCTTGTCCGCCGAACCGCCCGCTCGGACCCGTCGACGGGGTTCCGCCACCCCCACCGGCTCAGCGGTGGGCAGCGGTACCACGTCGACCCCCGATGAGCGAGTCGACCACGTGAGTCTGCCTTGTCGGAGTCCCGTGGAAAGTGTGGTTATGCGAGACACGCCGACTGATTATTGTCCACAGCTTGTGGATAACTCTGTGGGTAAGGGTGTGGGTGGCAGTGGACAACCGGTGACGCGCCGGTGAATCAGGCGTGCCGCACGGCGAGTCGCTCCCTAGGAATCTTTCCGGCAAGATAGCTGTAAACGTCCTCATCCGGGCAGCTGCCGGAGAATTGACTCTTGCGCCCCATGGGCAGAGGCCGGCTAGCGTGCCCACGTGGGCACTACCCCCGGGCTGCGCGAGAACGTCCTGCGCAAGCCGGTTGTCGAAGTGCGACGCAGCCAGCGCCGCCGGCGGACCGTGTCCGCGTACCGCGAGGGTGAGCGGGTCGTCGTCCTGATCCCCGCCCAGTTCTCCCGCGCCGAGGAGCGCGAGTGGGTCGACCGGATGCTGGAGCGCCTGGACGCGCGCGAGCAGCGCAGCCGGCGTACCGATGCGGCCCTCCAGACGCGGGCGGAGCGGCTGGCCGCCCGCTACCTCGGCGACCACCCCGCCGCGGCGCGGCCGGTGAGCGTGCGGTGGGTGACCAACCAGAACGGCCGGTGGGGTTCGTGCACCCCGGCCGACGGCACGATCCGCATCTCGCACCGGGTGCAGGAGATGCCCGACTGGGTGGTCGACTACGTGCTGCTGCACGAACTCGCCCACCTGGTGGTGCCCAGCCACAGCACCGGCTTCTGGGCGCTGGTCGCCCGGTACCCCAGGACCGAGCGGGCCCGCGGCTATCTTGAGGGGGTGTCCGCCGCCGCCTGCCTCGGGATGAGTGACGACGAATGACCGGACGACAATGGGTGGCGGCATGAGCCGCCGGGTCGTGATCGCCCTGCTCCACGACGTGAGCTGGGCCCCGCCGGGCATCGACCGGGCGACGTGGCGGCGGGCGCTGGCGGAGGACGTGGTCGACCTGCTCAGTACGCTCGCCGCGGCCGAACCGGCGATCGCGGTGGGTCCGGGCGACCGGTCCCTGGCGGCGGAGGTGTCCTGGCCCGGCACGCCGGTGTACGAACTCCCCGCGGCCACCCCGGCCCACGCCCTGCGAGCGGCCGCCGCCGACGGCTATGAGCTGGGCGCGGTTCTCGTGGCGGACGCCCCCGATCTGCCCGGGATGCTGATCGGCAAGCTGCTCCAGCCGCTGACCAGCCGGACGGTCGCGGTGGCGCCGGCGGCCGGCGGCGGGCTGCTGGGCGTGGCGAGCCGGTTGCCGGTGCCCGACTGGCTGCCCGCGGTGGACCTGGACACCGGCCGGCCCGAGGACCTCCGCGAGGTGGCGCCGCGCCGGGCGGTGGTGGCGGTCACGCCCGGTTGGCACCGGCTGCGCACGCCGGCCGACCTCGCCCGGCTCGACCCGGCGCTCGAAGGCTGGGAGGCGACCCGGACCCTGCTCTCCGCCGGAGATCGTGGACACCTGACGGGGTCATAGGCCCCACGGGCGACCGGTCCGGGCCGCCGGCGACAGGTCGCACCGCGGGCCAGACCGGTCGTTGTCCACGATCGCGGAGGTCAGGAATCGGGCGCGTCGTCGCCGAATTCGTTCTCCAGATCGCTGAGGTCCAGCGGCGACCGGGCGTACGTGTCGGGGTCGGCGAACGCCTCCTCGTCGGGCAGCAGGTCGGGGTGGCCCCACAGCGCGTCCCGGCCGGACACCCCCCGGTGCTCGGTCAGCGCCGCCCACAGCGCGGTGGCCTCGCGCAGCCGGCGCGGCCGCAGTTCGAGGCCGACCAGGGCGGCGAAGGTCTGCTCGGCCGGCCCACCGGCGGCCCGCCGGCGGCGGAAGGCCTCGGCGAGGCGGACGACGTCGGGCAACCGGTCGCCGGCGGCCCGCTCGACGACGTGGCTGACCCAGCCCTCGATCAGGGCGAGGGCGGTCTCCAGCCGGGCCAGCGCCGCCTTCTGCTGCGGGCTGTCGGCCGGCGCGAACACGCCTTCGAGTGCGATCTCCTGCATGCCCTCCGGGTTGGTCGGGTCGAACCGGTTCATGGCCTCCTCGATGGCCTCCCGGTTGACCCGGATGCCGGCCGCGTACGCCTCGACCGCGGCGAGCACGTGCCCGCGCAGCCACGGGACGTGCCCGAACAGCCGCTGGTGGGCCGCCTCGCGCAGGGCCACGTACAGCCGTACCTGGTCGGCGTTGATCTCCAGGCCCTCGCCGTACCGCTCGATGTTGGCCGGGACCAGCGCGGCCGTGCCGGCCGGTCCGAGCGGAAGCCCGATGTCGCCGGCGGAGAGCACCTCGGCGGCGAGCGAGCCGAGTGCGGTGCCCAGCTGGCCGCCGAACAGCGCGCCGCCCAGCGACGTCACCATCGAGGTCATCGGGCTGAGCTGGCCGCGCACCTCCTCGGGGATCAGGTCGGCCATCGCGGCGACCATGCGCTCCGCGACCGGGTCGCACAGCTTGCGCCACACGTCGAGGGTCGCGCCGATCCACTCCGAGCGGGTCCACGCGGCGGTCGCGGCGATGCCCGACGGCAGCGCCGACTCGGGCTCCAGCCACAGATCGGCCAGCCGGAGCGCCTCCGCGACGGCGCCGCGCTCGGCCGGGCTGACGGCGGGGTCGCCCACCGGTCCCTCTCCGGACGCGGGCGGGGTGGGCGCGCCGGTGCCCGCCGGTAGGGTCATCCCGAACGGCAACTGTCCGGCGCCGCCGCCGGGCACGCCGGTGAGGTAAGCCTGGGCGACCTGGCGGGCGAGGTCCCAGTTGACCGGCCCGCCACCGGGCGTGGCGAAGAGCTGTTGCAGCTGGCTGAGGAATCGCTGCATCTGCTGCGGGTCGTTGGGATCCGGGAGGTCGCCACCGCCGGGCAGGCCGAATCCGAACGGGGTATCTGCGGGCACGGTTCCACGGTACGCGACGCCTGCTCGCGGTCACCGCAGAGCGTGCCGGATAGGCTCGCCGCCATGAGACGTCGTGGTGCCACCGTCCTGCTCGGCGGTGTCCTGCTGGTCCTGCTGCTCTGGCAGGCATTCTTCGCGATCCAGGTACCCTACGTGGCGCTGGGGCCGGGTCCGACGGTGAACACCCTGGGGCAGGCCGACAAGCACGACGTCATCAGCGTCACCGGCGCCCCGGTCAGCAGTTCGACCGGGCAGCTACGCCTGACCACGGTGAGCGTCACCTCGAACCTGACGCTGTTCGAAGCGGTCAAGGGATGGATCCAGCACGACTACGCGGTGGTGCCGCGCGAGCTGATCTACCCGCCGGACCAGACCGAGCAGCAGGTCGACCAGCAGAACGCACAGGAGTTCAAAGACTCACAGACCAGCGCCGAGACGGCCGCGCTGACCAAGCTCGGGTACCCGGTGCAGGTCACCGTCGCCGAGGTCAGGCCCGACACGCCGGCCGCCGGCGTACTCCAGACGGGTGACGTCATCACGGCGGTGGACGGCTCGCCGGTGACCACGGCGGCCACGTTGACCGAGCTGATCCGGGCGAAGCCGGCGGGCACGGCCCGTACCGTCGCCTACACCCGCGCCGGTGCGGCCGGTACGGCGACGATCACGCCGCGTGCCGAGGACGGCAACCCGCGCATCGGGGTCACCGTCGAGTCGAAGCAGCCGCACCCGTTCCAGTTGAAGATCGACCTGGACAAGATCGGCGGTCCGTCCGCCGGGCTGATGTTCACCCTCGGCATCATCGACAAGCTCGATCCGACCGACCTCACCGGCGGCAAGGTGATCGCCGGTACCGGGACGATCGACGACGCCGGCAAGGTCGGCTCGATCGGCGGCATCCCGCAGAAGCTCGTCGCCGCCAAGCGCGACGGCGCCACCGTCTTCCTCACCCCCGCGGGCAACTGCGCGGAGGCGATGGCCAACGCGGTACCCGGGCTGCCGCTGGCGAAGGTCGCCACTGTGGACGACGCGCTCGCCGCGCTCCAGGCCGTACGGGAGCACCGGCAGCCGGCGCTCTGCACGCGCTGAGCGGGTCACATCCCGGGCGAGAGCGGCATGTCGCGGGTGGCTTGTGCCCGGTTGGGGGCGGTTCGCGCCCGGATGAGGCCGGCTCGCGCGACCCGACCGGCGCGGGGCGGGCGCTGATCGTGACAGGAGTGCGTACGCTGGTGGCGTTTCATGACGCGAGCGTGCGGAGTCAACCGTGGTAATGCGTACCCCCTTGTCGAGAGTGAACCGCCGGGGCCGGGTCACGGTCGTCGTGCTGGCCGCGCTGTTCATCCTGTTCGCGCTGTTCGATCGCGTGATCAACACGTGGACGGACTGGCTCTGGTTCGACGAGGTGCGCTACCGGCAGATCTTCGCCGGGATCCTGACCACGCGACTGGTGCTGTTCGTGCTGTTCGGCGTCGGCATGGCCGCGATCGTCGCGCTGAACCTGTACCTGGCCTACCGGTTGCGCCCGCTGCTGCGCCCGCACTCGCTCGAACAGCAGACCCTCGACCGGTACCGGCTGCTGCTGGCGCCCCGCGTCGGCACCTGGATCGCCGGGTTCTCCGCGCTGGTCGGGTTGTTCGCCGGCCTGTCGGCCCAGGGGCGCTGGCAGCAGTGGATGCTGTTCGCCAACGCGCAGAAGTTCGGGGTCACCGACCCGGTGTTCGGAGTCGACGTGGGCTTCTACGTCTTCGAGTACCCGTTCTGGCGCTACCTGCTCGGCGCCGCCTTCACCGCGGTGGTCGTCTCGGTGCTCGGTGCGCTGGCGATGCACTACCTGTTCGGCGGCGTCCGGTTGCAGGGCGCCGGCGACCGGATGACGGCGGTCGCCCGCGCCCACCTGACCACGCTCGTCGCGGTGTTCGTGCTGCTGAAGGCCGTCGCGTACTTCCTCGACCGGCGCGGCCTGCTGCTCGGCCACAACGACAGCGCCGACGTGTCCGGCGCCGGGTACACCGACATCAACGCGCTGCTGCCGGCCAAGGAGATCCTCGCCTGGATCTCGGTGGTCGTCGCCGTCGCGATCATCGTGTTCTCCAACGCCTGGATGCGCAGCCTGCTGTGGCCGGGCGTGGCGATGGGCCTGCTCGTCATCTCGGCGGTCGCGATCGGCGGCATCTACCCGTACGCGGTGCAGTCGTTCACCGTGAAGCCGAGCCCGCTGAGCAAGGAACCGCCGTACATCCAGCACAGCATCGACGCGACCCGACGCGCGTACGGGCTCACCGACGTGACGGTGAACGGCTACGACTCGGCGAACACCACGCCGTCGGCCGAGCTCGCCGCGGACAAGGGGACCGTGCCCAACATCCGGCTGCTCGACCCGGCGGTCGTCTCCGACACGTACACCCAGTTGCAGCAGGCACGCGGCTTCTACGACTTCGGCGAGAAGCTCGACATCGACCGGTACCCGTTCGAGGGCGCCACCCAGGACTACGTGGTGGGCGTCCGGGAGATCAACTACGGCAAGTTGAGCGCGCAGCAGAGCAACTGGCAGAACAAGCACACCGTCTACACGCACGGGTACGGGTTCGTGGCCGCACCGGCCAACAGGGTGGTCTGTAGCGGGCAGCCGCTGTTCGTCTCCGGCTTCCTCAACGACGGCACCAAGGACGACAAGAAGCCGGCGGCCGGTGGCGGCAGCGAGGCGTGCTCGACGCCGACCGAGCAGATCAGCACGGCCCAGCCGCGCATCTACTACGGCGAGCGGATGAGCGAGTACGCCGTCGTCGGTGGCGCCGGGAAGAACACCGAGTTCGACCGGCCGACCAGCGGTGACGACCAGTACTTCACCTACGACGGCAAGGGCGGGGTCGCCATCGGCGCCTACTGGCGCCGCCTGCTCTACGCCGCCAAGTACCGCGAGACGAACTTCATGCTGTCGAGCGTGTTCAACGAGGACTCGAAGCTGATGTACGTGCGCACCCCGCGCGAGCGGGTCGAGAAGGTGGCGCCGTTTTTGAAGATGGACGGCGATCCGTACCCGGCTGTGGTGAACGGGCGGGTGGTCTGGATCCTCGACGGCTACACCACCTCGTCGACGTACCCGTACTCGCAGCGGGTCGACCTGCGCGACGCCACCAGCGACGCGCAGACCGGCACCGGCACCTTCGCGCAGGCCCGCGAGGAGATCAGTTACCTGCGTAACTCGGTCAAGGCCACGGTGGACGCCTACGACGGCACGGTGAAGCTGTACGCCTACGACGAGTCCGACCCGGTCCTCAAGGCGTGGAACCAGGCGTTCGGCGGCAAGCTGGTCGAACCCCGCAAGAACATCCCGGCGGAGCTGGAGAAGCACTTCCGGTACCCGGAGGACCAGTTCAAGGTGCAGCGTGACCTGCTGGCCCGGTACCACGTGACCGCGCCCGACCAGTTCTTCTCCGGGCCGAACTTCTGGCAGGTGCCGGACGACCCGTCGCCGGACAGCGCGCAGCGCGGGCAGAAGCAGCCGCCGTACTACCTGGTTGCCCAGTTCCCCGGGCAGGAACAGCCCCGGTTCCAGCTCACCGCGGTGATGACCCCGAGGAGCCGGCCCAACAACCTGGCGGCGCTGCTGTCGGCGTCGCTCGTGGACGGGAAGCCGCAGCTCCAGCTCCTGCAGATGCCGGAGGGCGCGCCCACCGCGGGCCCCGTCCAGGTGCAGCAGAACATGACCAGCACGCCGGAAGTGACCAAGGACCTGACGCAGTTCCGCAACCAGAACTCCAAGCCGGTCTACGGCAATCTGCTGTCGCTTCCGGTCAACGGCGGCATGCTGTACGTCGAACCGCTCTATATCCGCAGTACGAACGAGAACTCGTACCCGTCGATGCGCAAGGTGCTCGTCACTTTCGGCAAGTACGTGGCGTACGAGGACACCCTGCAGGCCGCGATCGACAGTCTGATCAGGCAGGCGAGCGGCCAGGCGCCGCCGTCGACGACCCCGCCGGCGACCGGGCAGCCGTCCACGCCCACGCCCACGTCCCCGTCGCCGGCTTCCGGTGCGGTGTCCGAGGCGGCTGCCAAGATCCAGCAGGCGATCACCGACCTGCGGGCCGCGCAGCAGAGCGGCGACTTCGACAAGTACGGGCAGGCGTTGAAGGCGCTCGACGACGCGGTGAAGCAGTACCAGGCGGCGCAGCAGGCGGCCGGTGGGACGACCGCCCCGGCGGCGGGGTCCCCGACGCCGACCCCGTCGGCCGGCGCGTCGCCGTCCACGAGCCCGTAGCGGTGTCACGCCCTTCGGATCTTGGTAAGTTCCACCCCGCTCGGAGGTCGGGACTTACCAAGATCCGAAGGTGTGGGCGGGGCCACCGGAATCCGATTTGGTGATCGCGAGCCGGGTGCGCTAACGTTTACGAAGCGACGCGGGGTGGAGCAGCTCGGTAGCTCGCTGGGCTCATAACCCAGAGGTCAGAGGTTCAAATCCTCTCCCCGCTACCAGGGAAAACGCCCCCTCAGAGATCATCTGAGGGGGCGTTTTCGCGTCTCGTGTAGCCAGCCTGTAGCCAGCGGCTCTGCTACCAGGCCGCCCCACCCGGAGAGCGGATGACCCGTGCCGAGCGGGGCGGCCTGCGCTACGTCACCTGCGGTGCCGCCGGCCGTAGGCGGCGAGCAGGATCCCGGGGATTGCGGCTAGCGTCATCTCCACGACGCTCGTGCTGACCCCCGACCAGTCGGTTACCACCGGGTACGCGATCGCGAAGCACAGGACGATCACGATCACCAGCACAGTCGGCTGTCCGTCAAGGGGCCGTGATGGGACGTGGGGGTCTGCGGGGACGATCGTTAGAGACATCGGTCTCCTTTCTGCGTTTAGAGCTGGATGGGCTAACGGTTCGTGCGCATTTACGGATCACATCTGGCGCACGCCCGAAGCTACGTGTTGCAGCCGACCGTCCACGCACGACACGCCGATCCCGCCTGAATGCTGATCCGGCGAGGCTGTCAAGGTTAAACTTGACGCGATTCCCGGTAACGGATCAAGTCGCGACTCGTTAGAGGGAATCGGGTAGAGTCGTGATCAACTCAATGACCAGCCAATATGCTCCCGAGCTGTCTTGTTCAGAGCTGGATGGGCTACGGGAAATTGAATGGCACCCGGGCGCTCCCGGGTGCCATTCGCTGTCATTTGTGAGTTCTTGCTATAAGTGCGAATCTCGCTGCTTCCCAAAGATGAGCCGTGCCATCAGCTCCGCCACCTGCCGGTCATGACCGCTGCTCCGATGGCCATAGATCCGCCCCGTCACGTCGATCCAGGCGTGGCCGATCCGGTCGCTGGCGATCTTGATATCCACGCCTGCGCCGAGCGCCAGCGTCGCGTACGTGTGCCGCACGTCGTGGAGCCGGATGGACGGCACTCCGGCCGCGTCGACCAGGCGGTTCAACCGACTGGTCGACGCGGCCGGGTGTAGCAGTCGGCCATCCGGGTGGCAGAACAGCTTGCCGTGGTCTTGATAGCCTGCGCCGAATCCCTGCCGTTCTTCGTCCAGCATGGTCAGGTGCCGACGCAGGTAAGCGACGGTGAACGCGTCGAGCGAGATAGTGCGGTTGCCGATCTCGGTCTTGCCGTCCGAGTCGATTGCCTTGCCGTCGACCACGACTCGCGTGTCGCCCAGCTCCAGCGTTCCCGCGTCGAGGTTGAGTAAAGCGCGTTCGGCACCCGCCAGCTCCGACCGTCGCATGCCCGTGGTCGCGACGAGTACCCACATGGCGGCGTCCCGGTCGTCGACGGCCACCTTCAACCAAGCTGCCAGTTGATCGGGCGCCCAGGTCGTGCCCCGCCTGCGTTTGCTGCGTCTGCTCTCGCGGGGCAGGCTCGCGTGCGCGGCCAGGTTGTAGTCCAGATATCGCCAGGCCACCGCGTCGCTCAGTGCCCGGTGCAGCATCCGGTGCACGTTCTTGACCGTCTTGGGTGCCAGGTCGGGTGTCGTCGCTACCGGCACTCGGCCGCGCCGGTACCGGTACCGATACACCGCATGTTGCGCCGCGTAGACCGATAACTTGCAGTTGCCGGCGATCTCCTTTGGCTTGGGATCCACGCCGGCCCGGCGGCGGCCGACCAGCACTCGTACATGATCGTGTTGGTATCCCGTTTGCGGCGACCTGCGCTGAGCAGGTGCCGGTATAGGGCGTCGAGCGCCGGTACGTCGATATCCTGCAGCCGCCGCTTGCCGATGTTCGGCAGCACGTACGCGTCCCGGTAGTCGACGTAGTTCACGAGGATGGCGGTGCCCTCGATAATCCGGTGTGGTCGGGTCATGCGGCGATCCCTTCAGTGGCGACGGACTCGGCGCGGAATCCGCCGGCGATGGCGGCGCGGGTGTCCCGGTCGTTCTGTCCGGCCGCGCGCCCGGCGGCATAGAGGGTGGCGTGCGCGTCGGCGCAGGTCAGTGCTCCGGCGGCGACCATGCGGGCGACGCCGCGGGCCGCGCCGTAGAGCGTGGTGCGGCGCCGGCCCTCGGGGGCGCGGGCGACGGCGCCCAGGTGCGCGGGGAGCAACGCGACCGGATCTGAGATGCCCCGCCCCCCGCAGGTGGGGGTTGGCGTGCCGATCGGGGCGGCGGCCGGCTCGGGTGGTCGGCAGGCGGCGAGCAGCGGCGGGGCATCTCAACCTCGGTTGGCGGCCCGTCAGGTCAGACATGCGGCGCATCATCACGGATGCCTGGGCAGCCTGGTGATGAGGGCAGGCTGAGGCCCCCCGCTTTCGCAAGGCGCTGGTTGCCGAACCAACCAGCCGCGTAGTTCGACCACGAGTGGAACTGACTACCACGCTAACATCGATTGATGAACGTGGACCAGTATGGTTGACTAATATGCGGGTGTCTGCACACTGGACTCATGCGGCGGAGCGAAAAGCACTAGCCATGCCTGCGCTATCGGGTGAGCTCGCTCGGATTTTCCGATTCTTGTGGGGCTTCTTAGATGAGCAAACGCTGCCAGTAACGTCAGCTGTTTTGGCGATGCTTATCTCGTTATGGGCGGCCTTTATCTCGCGTAAGAGCATGCGTGCTAGCGAGAGGAGTGCAGCGGCTGCGGAGCTACAAGTCAATCACGCTGCTCGTCAGGCCGAATCCGCAGAGCAGCAAGCGATTGCGGCCATGGAGCAAGCGGCTACGGCAGGTGCGGAAGCTAGCACGGCGTATCAAACCTCGCAGCTATCCGCGTTAGAGGTGGCGCGCGCTCGAATTGATGCGGCGTTGCCGCGCATAGCGGTAGTGATCTTTCGCAAGAATGGATTCGCGGAAATAGCTGAAAGTAGGGGCGACTTACCCGTTCCGCTGACGCCGTCACCAAACGAGGATGCTCTTCTGCTAGAGCATTGGCCTCACTGGTCCTGGGACGCCTTCTTTGTGTCGCATGGGTTTCTGCACAATTTTGGGAGTGATCCCGCCCGAGTTATCGCGTACGATGTCCAGTTCTACGCTGGGCGGCACCCCTTTACGGATGAAGAGATAGCTGTGCCCCCTCGGGATGTCCAAGGCGCATACCTCCTCTATCCTGGCGACTATGCAATCTTTCAGGTTTTGGCAAGTAAGCAGGTTGATACGTGGGTCGAAATTCTTAGTAAGCGTAAGCGTGAGGCCGAATTCTGCGAATCGCTTCTCTGGTTCTATCCGGCTGATTCCGACAAGCCAGAATGTGGGGCTAGGATTCGCACTGAGGGTATGCCGCTCCGTCGAGTAAAGCCTCAGGATGCGTATGCCGTCTTTGACCCGCGAAGCTATTTCAGTGTCGCCATCGAGTTTGTGCGGGAGTATCCGGATTCCCCCGAAGAGGTATCGGCTGAGCTGAGAGATGATAAGGACGAGCTGTTTCGGCTTGCGGTACGCAAGCAAGCACGCGAGGAAAGGCGCAGGTGGTTGCGTGAGCGTGCTGGTTCTGACGCATCAAGAGCGGCTTTCGACGGCGGCGACGGTGACAGCAGGGAAAGTGGCATTCATGGGCCCGAGTAACTAGAGCATAGCCGCCGTTGCTGTAGTCGCTGTCTGGTGCAGACCTGATTACTTCTTCGCCTTGCGCTGTATCATCTTATTTCCAAGGAATGCTGTCACGACCGCAGCCAGGCTGGACCCGACAATTGTGGCCCCTTCGGCAGGTGCATTGTGGTCGACAAAATACCTTGCGAGCCAAACTAGCGCGAGGGTGGCAACCAACGCAGCGCCAATGGGAACAACCGACATAATTAGCCGTATGATTTGTATAGCCACCTCAAGTCGTGCCATATTTCGTTTGTGGCGTATGTTCCTTTGTATTTCCTTGAAGAGTACCTTCCCTGATCCCTCAACCGCCCTGTCCCATGCTTCAGCCTTTTTTATGCTTGGCAGGTCGCTCCATGGAGGGGCCGCTGTATCAGACATTTTCCCGGTCCTGGTAGCCTGGTGGTGGGCCAAGTTCACTATAGAAACGCCCGAGTTCATCTTCGATTTCCCGCCAGGCTTGTAGCGCGAGTGTCGTATCGCTTGATGCGAGCACACGCGCAGTGTCCAGCGAGACAACGCTTGCCCTGATCCGGGTCTTCAAGTCGTTGTACTTTCGATAAAGCGGCCTTATGAACGGCGTCAGTGTGCCCACAACTAGGTCACGACCGTACCGCGCTTTCGGTACCGACTCTGGATGCTCCAGTTCGGCGCGCAATGCCCAATCGAGATCATCGGCGCTGAGCGTGCTGACGTCTCTACGTAACGCGTCAAGAGACGTAATCTCCGTTATGATCCGGTCCGCAAGGACCGTCTGGCCGAATCGTTCAGAGAGCCTTTGCCAGCGGAGTAGTCGTGGCAGTTCTCTGTCGACCAGATCATCAACTGCATATCGGGCGCCCCGGTATAGATACAGCTTGTTTAGACGTAAGGCGCGGCGGTTATACAGCCGGCTGGTTGCTACTAATGCGCATCGCCCTAGAAACCACACCGTCAGCATTCCCGAGGGGAGGACAACGGCGATGTGGAGGTGTTGTAAGTCGTTCGTGAGTGTCCATCCGGTGAGGGACGCGGCCAGCATGAGGACGATCAGGCCGCTTGCGAGATCGACTTTAGTTAGCGTAATAATGCGCATGCTCGTAGCATTGACGCGGGTAAGGTGAACAACCAGGCGTGCAATTATCGCAAGCGCTTCGGCGGTGGGGGTGAAAATTCTGGCCCGCTTTTGATGCTTGGGGCGGGGATTATCTGACTGCCTCTCGTTTTGAAACCTCTGCCTGGTATCTGGCGGAGGTTCGTTCGTGGCGCTCTGATAGTGTGTATCGCGCGCTGACTGTATGTCATGTGCTAAATGTTCGAGCCAGACCAACGCCTGCTGCTCGGCATTCGCAACTTGGTTGAATTCCTCGCTGGCGCTCTGCTCAAATAAGTTGTGGAGCCAGCTGTCGAGGTTGTGTGTTCTCATCTCGCCACCCCCGTCCCACTTAGTAGTCGGGTGCCTTCAGTTTGCTCAGTGTGTCTGGCTGAGTACGGATTGACAAGGCTCGCAGGGATGATGCCGACGCGGAGCGCTACATGTGTGCTTGTTTGCGCTGGTGGAGACGCGCGGGATAATGAATTGTCGGATCTACGACTATTTCTTGACAGGGTGCGCTCATGGTCGGCCTCCCTGCGCGGGGCTGAGCGCGAGCGAAGGTGGGCGTGACGTGGAGAAGTGCGTATCGCAACGCCTCGAGGTCAAGGTGGGGAACGGATGTGTGCCGAGTGTGCTGGTGGCAATCGAGGCGTCGCATGAGCGCGTCGCGTCGCGTCTGGACCTCCGGCTCGCCGCGCGTACGCCGGCTGGTCGTCCCACAGACCTCGAAAGTGTGTGAGGGGATCGTCGGCAGCGTGACCAGACGTGTGACCAAGACGAGCGGCTATCGGCCGGAACGACTGCGGCGACTCGAGGCGGATCTGAGCCTTTGTGCAGCTCAGGTGGGTTATCGCGGCACGGATGAGATAGCTCGCGGGCTACTCATAACCCAGAGGTCAGAGGTTCAAATCCTCTCCCCGCTACCAGGGAAGACGGCCCGCCGGAGATCATCCGGCGGGCCGTTTCACGTAGTGGTGAGTGGTCAGCGCCGACACCGTTGAGGCGGGCGGTCGGTGCGGGATCGCTGCCAGGATTGCCACCACAATCGCCCGGTCCAACCTCGCCAGTACCTCCGCGCAACCTGCGTAGTGGGCAGCAAGGAGGCAGTCAATAGGGTATGGAGACATGGGCCAGGCGGAGCGCGATGGAGATGTCTGGCGGCTGTACCGCGGCCAGGAGCTCGTCGGCGAGATTCGCGGCGCACACTTCTACGCCATGTTCAGGACCGAGGGCCAGTTCCATCCTCGGGACTTCTTCGAGCAGGACCTCCGTGCACTGTTTGAGGACGCATCCGAAGGCCTGCGGACTGGAGACTTCGAGCGCAGTGGTCGTGCGTCCAGGATCATCCTGGAAACCTTGACCTTGACCGACCCTGACGGCGCGCCAGTTCCTCTCTTCAACCTAGTCATCGAGGGCGACTCGGCACGCTTCCGGCTCAAGAGAGCTGACTGAGGCACATGTGTCTCCCCGTCGCACCCCCGAGTACCTGGTCGATCGCGGGACCGGGTGAGACACGACGGGACGTCGGCGTGAGCGACGAACACGAATACCAGGAGGCCAGGCGGCTGGGGTGCAGATGGGGCGGAGGGCGTGGGATTCGAACTCGCGAGGACGGGGACCGTCTGGCGGTTCTCAAGACCGTTGTGGTTTGGCCGAGGTTTGGGAGCCGGTGTCCTACATGTCTTCCGGCTGACCGTCGCTGTCGACGGCCGCAGAATCGGCGGTTGTCCGGTGAGCCTGGCGCTCTTGCCGGTACTTCTGTCCGACGACGGTGGTCTGTAGTAGCCACAGGCCGTTGACTAGCTTGCGGATGCCGGCCAGCGTCTCGTCGTGGTCGTCGGCCCCGGAGATTCGGGCGACCACGGTCTGGCCGTCGCGGACGGCCAGGGTGGGCTTGCCGTCGCCTTCGTCGAGCGTGAGGACGTACTCGAGCGCCGTCGACAGCACGTGTTCAAAGGGTGCAGAGTCAGCGGTCACCGGTTGTCCTCCATGAGTGGTGGCCCACCGTCGTTGCCCATCTGGGCAATGACGTCATTCAGCCGAGCGCGGCAGTTGAGGTCGAAGCGCTGTTCGGCAGCGAGCTGCCAGGCGGTGCAGGGCCACAGTCGACCGCAGCGGCAGCGCCACCGTCGCAGCGCTCGGCGGTGGTGCTCGCGCAGCGTCTGTTCGATGTCTGTGCGCTGGTCCATTGCCAGGCCTTCCCGGTGCGCCGGGGGATAGGTGAGGGGTTGCCGGGGGTCCAGGGCAGGGAGTCTTGGGAGGGATTCCCGCCCTGGACCGGTTGACCACCCGGCGCCAACCGGGGCGGTCGCTACCAACCTACGATTGGTACCGGTTGGAGGTCAACCGGTTGGAGGACGAACCATCGATCGGTAGCGGTTGCGGGAGAAGGTGGCACAGTGATCGAATATCCCCGCCAACCGGGGAGTGTCACCATGCCCAAACAGCGCTACGAAGAGGTCGCCGACGACCTCCGGGGAAAGATCAAGAACGGCGAGTATCCGCCCGGATCCCGCCTACCGAGCCGGGCCGAGCTGATGCGCGAGTATCAGTGCTCGGACACGGTCATCGGCAAGGCGATGATGCTGCTGCGCGCCGAGGGGCTGACCGAGACCCAGGCCGGCGTGGCGGTGTACGTGAAGAAGCACTGACGCACTGACACGGGCGACCTTCGACCGCACGAGGAGTGCCCCTGCGCTGGTACCTAGAGGTCAGAGGCTCATCCTCCCCGGTACCAGGGAAAACGGGCCGCCAGAGTTCGAAGCGGACGGTCTCCGGCGCCACCGCCCGTCGGCCGATTGGCTCCGGTAGCCGCTCGGCCACGTCGCGGCCGCTCAGGTGATCTCGCGCCGGATGGAGTTCGCGATCTTCCGGATGTCGTTGACCCGGTCGGGCGGTCCCGACATCCGGAGGACGACCTCACGGTCGATCGGCCCGTCCGGCGCGCTGCGCCAGTACGCGACGAAGACCAGGCCGTACCGCGGCGCCCCGTCGAGCTGGCCGGTCTCCGCCCAGCTGGTGTAGCTGCCCGCGCGTACCCACTGCAGCCCCCACGCCTCCTCGGCCCGCCGGAGCTGGACCCGCCGGTTGGAGTCGCACGGCTGCGGGCAGTCCCGGACGAGCAGCTCCCCGCCGGTCCGGTTGTCCGCGCCGGACGTGTCGGACGTGTCGGTGCAGGTGTACCGCGCGAACCCGGTGGCCCGCGCGGCCTGGTCGCACCGCCAGGTGGCCGGTACCTGGAACGAGCGGTCGAGCCCGGGGAGCTTGGGCAGCGTCCGGGCGGTGTCCGCGCTGCCGAAGGTCGGCCAGGCCGCCGGCCAGGTGCCCTCCCTGGGCGGCTCCACGCCCGGCCGGGTCGGGCTCGGGGTCACGAACGGGGTGGGCGTCGTGCGGGTGGGCGGGGAACCGCTCGAGGTCGCAGCCACTCCGCGCGGCTCGATCGTGCTCGCGATGATTCCGCTCCCCACGCCCGGCAGGAGGATCAGGAGGGCGAGGACACCGACCCAGCCACCGGGCGGCCGGTACCCCGACCCCGACCCCGGCGCGGCCGGCCGTCCCGTGGCTGACCCCACCGTCGGCGCGGGGGAGGGGCTGTCGCCCCGCGCGTCCTCGGTGACCGGGTGGTACTCCTGACCGAGCGCGGTGAACACCTCGACGGCACCCTGGCCGACGTCGGGTGCGCAGGCCAGCCACGGCGCCGGCGCGGCGAGGTCCACGTTGACGACGCGGATCGCCCGCGCCGCCGCCAGCGACCTGCCCGTCGCGCCGAACGCCTGCCGCCACTGGTCGTCCCGGGCCACGGCGGCGTCGAGCACGGCGATCGTCGCCTCGCGGCCGGCGGCGTCGGCTCCCAACCAGACCTTGCCGGCCTGACACGAACCGAGGGGTCTCAGTACCCGGTACGGACCGATCGTTTGCACGGCAGCCTCTCCGTTGTCAGACGGTGGGTTCGACGTACGCGAGTTGCACCAGGGTCGGCCTGCGGTTCTTGCGGACGAGGTAGCCACGCCCCGGCGGTTGTACCGACAGGTAGCTCTGCGGCCAGAGCTGCCCCTCCTGCCGGTCCCCGGACATCAGCAGTCCGGCGCAGCCGACCTCGCGCATCCGCTGCGGTACGGGTTCGAACGCGGCCCGCCCGGCGCCGCCGCTGCGCCGGGCCACGACGAGGTGGAAACCGACGTCGCGGGACTGGGGGAGGAATTCCAGGAACGGCGCGAGGATGCCGGGCGACCCGCCGGGGAGCAGGTCGTAGTCGTCGACGAGCACGACCACTTCGGGCCCCTTCCACCAGGACCGGTCGCGCAGTTGCCGGACGCTCACGTCGTCCGGGGGCAGGCGTGTGCGCAGCTCGCCGGCGACGCCGTTGACCAGCCCGGCGGCCGTGTTGGCGGTGCCGGCGTACGCGCCGAGGTAGGGCTCGGGAACGACGTCGAGCAGGGTGCGACGGATGTCGACGACGGCGAAGACCACCTGGTCGTCGGTGTACCGGCTGACGAGGTCGTGTACGAGCAGTCGTAGCAGGGACGTCTTGCCGCTGGCCGCGTCGCCGAAGGCCAGCAGGTGCTGGTCGCCGCGGAAGAGGTCGAGCAGGACCGGCCGCAGTTCGGTTTCGTCGACGCCGAGGCGGATCCGGTCGTCGTCGGCGCCGACCTGTTTGGCCACCTCGTTGTAGGTGACCATGGTCGGCAGCATCCGGATGGCCGGGGCGCGGTCGCCGGTCCACGCGCCCGCGACCCGCTGGACCAGGCCGTCGAGGCCGGCCTGCAGGGTGGCGGGGTCGCCCTTACCGTCGATGCGGGGCAGGGCGACGTGCGCGAACAACGCGTCGGTGTTGATACAGCGGCCGGGGGTGTCGGCGCGCAGGCTCTCGGCGGCCTTCTTCTTTATCGTGGTGTCGAGCGGGTCGTTGAGGCGCAGTTCGATCCGGCTGCCGATGACGGCCTGGAGCTGCATCCGCAGGTCGGCCCAGCGGCCGGAGGTCAGGACGAGGTGTACGCCGTAGCCGAGACCGCGCGAGCCGATGTCCTGGACGATCTCGGCCAGGTCCTCGTAGTCGGCCTTCAGCACCGGGTAGTTGTCGATCACCAGGACGATGTCGGCGGTGGCGAGTTCGGGTAGCCGGCCCTCGCGGTGCCTGCGCCGCATCATCTCGGTGGAGTCGATGCCCTGTTCGGCGAAGAGCCGCTCGCGTTCGCCCATCAGGACGCTGACCTCGGCCACCGTACGGCGTACCCGGTCGGCGTCCAGCCGCCCGGCGACCCCGGCCACGTGCGGGAGGCCGGCCAGTGAGCCGAGCGTGCCGCCACCGAAGTCGACGCAGTAGAAGGCCAGGTCCTGCGGGGTATGGGTCAGCGCGGCCGAGGTGATGAGCGTCCGCAGCAGGGTCGACTTGCCGGTCTGCGGTGCGCCGAGGACGCACAGGTGCCCGCCGCTGCCGGACAGGTCCAGGACGAACGGCTCCTGCTTCTGCTCGGTCGGCCGGTCGAGCAGGCCCAGCGGGACGCGCAGGGTACCCCGCCGCTCGGGGTCGGCCACGGTCAGCCCATACGTCGGATCGGTGACCAGCGGACCGGTGACGGCGTCCAACGGCAGGGCGGCGGGCAGCGGCGGCAGCCAGATCTGGTGTGCCCGGCTGCCGTTCTCCCGCAGCCGCCGTACCACGACGTCCAGGGTGGACGCGACGACGGGACCTTCGTCGCCGTCGGCGGCCGGCCGCGGCTCACCCGCGGCCCGGTCCAGCCACTGCTGCACGTCGTTGTACAGGTAGAAGGGCGAGGCTCGGGGTGCGGCGTCGACGGCTTCCGCGCCCGCGGGCGGCTTGTACGGGCCGGACACGTACGCCGCCTTGAACCGCTCGAAGACGGTCGTGTCAACCTTCAGGTACCCCGAACCGGGCAGTGGCGGCAGCGTGTACGCGTCGGGCACGCCCAGCACGGTGCGGCTCTCCTGCTCGTTGAAGGTGCGCAGGCCGACCCGGTAGGACAGGAACGACTCCAGCCCGTGCAGCTTGCCCTCCTCCAGTCGCTGCGAGGCCAGTAGCTGGTGTACGCCGATGGAGCGGCCGATCCGGCCGATCGCGAGGAACAGTTCGATGAAGTCCGGCTTGGCGGTGAGCAGTTCGCTGAACTCGTCGATGACCACGAGCAGGTTCGGCAGGGGCGGCAGTGGCCGGCCCGCGTCCCGGCGCCGGTTGTACTCGGTGATGTTGGGCAGTTGGCCGGCGTCGAGGAGGATCTGCTGGCGGCGCTTCATCTCGCCCTGGACGGCGTCGTGCAGCCGGTCGACCAGTCCGGTGTCGTCGGACAGGTTTGAGATCATCGCGGACGTGTGCGGCAGGTCCTCCAGGCCGGCGAACGTGGCCCCGCCCTTGTAGTCGACGAGGACGAGGCTCACCCGCTCCGGCGGGTGTGTCATGGCGAGGGTGAGCACCAGCGTGCGCAGCACCTCCGACTTGCCGGAACCGGTCGCGCCGACGCACAGCCCGTGCGGGCCCATCCCGCCCTGGGCGGACTCCTTGAGGTCGAGGTGTACCGGTTTGCCCGCCGGCCCGATGCCGAACGGTACCTTCAGGAAGTCCGGCAGCGGTCGCGGCGCCCACAGCGCCTTCACGTCGTAGTCGGCCTCGTCGGTGATGCGGAGCATGCCGCGCAGGTCGATGGTGGTCTCCAGCGGTGCCTCGTTGGTCGCGTCGGGGACCAGTCGGATTGCCGACACCTGCCGGGCCAGGGCGGTGATCTCGGCCGGGCCGACCGTGTCGGCGTGACCGGAACCGGCCCCGAGCACCCGCCGGCGCCTGGCCAGCATCTCGTCGGCCCGGCTGTCGGGCAGGGGGCGCAGGTCCTCGACGGTGACCGTGCCGGCCTCGACGGTCACCCGTACGTCGACCCGGGAGGGCTCGTCCTGCCGCTCCGGCACCAGTACGACGGTGGTGATCCCCAGCTCCGCCGGGTTGACGTCGCTGTCGAGGTGACCGAGCGGGTCGACCGCGCCGGCGGACGTCTGGTCGACCACGATCACGAGGCGGTCGCCCCGGAACCGGTGCTCGCCCACCCCGAGCCGGCGCGCGTGCCTGACCTGCACCAGGCGCTCGTCGAGGTCGGACTTGAGCAGGGCCGCCAGGGTCGCCTGGTCGGAGGCGACCAGGCGTTTCGGCGCGGGTCCGTCGAACTCCGTCGGGTGCAGGCAGTGCGGCAGCCACTTGACCCAGTCGAACTCGGGTGCCGCGCTGCGACCCAGGCAGAACGCCAGCCGGACGTCGTCCGGCGCGTGCAGGGCCACCAGCTGCGCGAGCATCGCCCGGAGCGCGTTGCGGGTCTCGGCCGGCGCGCCGACCACCGACACCACGCCGTGCAGGGGGACCGCCATGGGCATGTGGTCGAGCAGCCGGTCCCGGTCGACGAGCGACTGGGCGGCGGCGAGCGTCACGGGGTCCAGCTCCACCAGGGGATTGCTGCCCTGCCCCGGCAGGTTGATCCGCCGCCGGAGCCGGTCCTGCCCGGTGCCCACCCGCAGGACCAGGAAATCCTCGTCGGACAGCCGGCGCTCCCACCGGCGGCGAGGTTCGCGGACCACGTCCGGCAGCGCGGCCGGCTCGGGGTGGCGGTGGTTGGCGGCCGCCCGCTGCGCGGAAGCGTCGCCGCGGACCTGGTCGCGCAGTTCGTCGACGTACTCGAGGTAGCGCCGGCGCTGCTCGGCGAAGCGCCGGGCGGCCCCGGTGCGCTGCATGACGAACATCCCGACGCCGCCGACGACGGTCGCGCCGACCATGGCCAACCCGGCGAGGATCATCAGCGGGTTGCGGTTGGCGATCATCATCATGAGCATCCCGCCGCCGCCCATGACGGGCATGAGCAGTTGCATGACGCCGGCGCCGCCGCCCCGGTCGGGCAGCGTCGGTGGCGACACCACGTCCAGTGGCGCGAAGTCCGGGTCGGGTGGGGGCACCCGGGCCGGACGGTGTACCACCCGCTGCGTCATGGCTCTCCCCTTGCCACTCGCACGGCTCGTCCGGGCGGTGAGATGCAAACCGCTCGATGGGAGTTCTAGGGTAGTACGCGCTCGGTACGGTAACGGTCACGAAAAGGGGGACCGACGACGATGGCGACCCGATTCACGCGGGTGACGGTGTCGGCCGACGAGCGCTCGATCGACCTGAGCCTGCCGGCCGACCGTCCGATCATGGAACTGCTGCCGCAGCTGCGCGACCTGATGTCGCTGCCGCCCCGCACGGACGGGGCCTGGGTGCTGTCGTCGGTCTCCGCCGGCGCGCTCGACCAGGGGCGCACCCTCAGCGAGGCTGGTGTCCTCGACGCCGACCTGCTGTACCTGACGCCGCCGCAGGAGGCGCCCGCGCCGCCGGCGGTGGACGACGTGATCGACGAGGTCCAGTCGATCCTGGACAGCGACGGCAGCGAGTGGACGGGCGACGCCCGCACGTACGGCTGTTGCGCGCTCGCCGCGGTCGTCGTGCTCGCGCTGACCGGCGCGGTGCCGTTCCTGGCCCTGCGCCCGGTGGGCGTCGTCGCGCTGCTGGCCGACCTCGCCGGTTCCGCCGTGATCGCCGGTTGGCTGCTGCGCGGCCGGGGCGGTGACTTCCTGGCGGTGGCGGCGCTGCCGGCGTGGGCCCTGGCCGGGGTGGAGGCGGCGCGCCTGGCCGAGGGCGGTGCGCCCGCCCTGGTGGCGGCAGGGCTGGCCGGTGCGGGGCTGGGCTGCGCCGCGCTCGCGCTGGTCGGCCCGCGATGGTACGGCCTCGCCGCCGGCGGCGCGGTGGCGCTGGTTGCCGGGTTGCTCGGCGTGGCGCTGGTCGCCGTCGGTCTGGACGGGCCGGCGGTGGCCGCCGTGGCCGCGGTATTGGTCAGCTTCGCCGCCGGGCTCGCCCCGCAGGCGGCGCTGGCCCGGTCCCGGCTGGTACCGATGCTCCGGGCCGAGGAGAAGGGTGAGCAGGCCGGCCGGCAGGAGGTGGCCGCGGCGGTCCGGCGCGGCCAGACCACCTTGACGGGTGCGGTCGGCGGCATCGCGGTCGTCGCCGCGGTCGCGTGCGCGGTCCTGGTGGCGCGGGGAAGTTGGTTCGGTACGGCTCTGGGCGTGGTCCTCGGGGTGGCGTTCGCGCTGCGGTCCCGGGCGTTCACCCGGGCCGGTCAGGTCTGGCCGATGCTGCTGCCGGCGGTCGTCGCGGCGGCGGTCGCCGTGATCACCGTCCCCGGCCGGCTGGGCGCCTCCACGGCCGCCGCCACCTGGGTGGCGTTCGCCGGCCCGCTCGTCCTCATCGTCGTGACGGTGGTCGCCGGCCGGCCGGTGCTGGGCGAGGTGGGCGCGGCGCGCTGGCGGCACATCTTCGACCTGGTCGAGACGGTGGCGCTGGTGGCGCTCGTGCCGCTGGCCGTCGCCGTGGTCGGCGGCTTCGACCGGGTCACCGGCTGAGCGCGCCGACCCCGGCCGGGTCCGTCGTGGACACCACCGACGCGCGCCCGGCCTTCTGCTGATGCAGCAGGCCGGTGACGCGGTGCGCCGCCCACAGCGCGACCAGCAGCACGACGCCCAGCAGCACTCCGACGACCAGTGCGGCGTACGGTCGCTTGAGGTCACGGGGGCCGTGCCGGGACCCGTGCAGCAGCGCCGCGAGGGCGGTCGCCTTCCGCAGGCCGTGCGCCTCGACGACCACCCGGTCCCTCCGGTCAGCCATCCGGGTCTTCCGGCGGGTCCGCCGTGGCGGCTTCGGCGAGCGCCTCGGGGTCGGTCGGCAGGATGCTGCGCGCCACGGCGACGATCAGCTCGCCCAGGGCCCGCTCCAGCTCCGGATGGGGCGTCGCGGCGCTGAGCACCGCGGTCCATGTCGTGCCCTCGATCGGCAGGAAGAGTTGGAGCACGGTCGAGCGCACCCGGGTGGTGCCGCCCGGTGGGACGGACGAGACCGTACTGCGGTGCAGTAGGCCTGTGCCGGTCGGCGTGTCGACCTCCTCGACCGTGCCGGTACGCGGCAGCACGTCCCGGACGAGGGCCAGGCCGGCCAGGTCGGGCGCGGAGTCGAACCATCCCAGGTGCAGTCCGGCGCTGCCCACGGTACCGGTCGACATCCGGCCCAGTTGCAGCATGCTCAGCGCCGCACCGCTGCGCTGGCAGTCGGCGACGAGCTGCTCGACGAAGTCCAGGACCGCGCGCCGCTCCGCGGCCTTGAGCTTCCGGCCGTGGAAGCGATCGTCCACCATCCGTTCGGCGCTGCGCTGCCAGGACGCCGGGTTGGTATCGAGCAGCGCCCAGTCCCGCGGGATCCCGATGAACCAGGGGAACGGAGGGTGCGCCACGTTGGGGTTGAGCTTCAGGTCGCTCGCCGGCAACGGGTCGAGCGTGGACGGCTCGGTCACGGTCAGCCGCCGTCCGGACGCAGCGCCGCCGCGGTCTGCGCGTCGAAGTCGGCGACCAGCTTGCCGATCGCCTCGGACAGGCCACCCCACGTGCCGATGTTGGTCATCAGCTCGAGCAGGCTGCTCTTCCACTCGTCGCGGAAGTCGGATATGGCGTTGCTGATCTCGGCGTGGTCGTCGGTGAGCCCGGCGACGTCAGCGGCGCCTCGGTGGTCGCCCTGCAGTTTGTCGCTGAGGGTCTGCAGGTTCTGCCCTAGGCTCACGAGCGTCTCGTACGGAAACTGTACGTAGGTCACGTCCACCTCCCCGCCCGGTGTGCCCACCAGGGTATCAACCGGAGTCACTCGATACGTGCGCCTGCGGCGGTGGATCACGTCGAGGGGAGTCGATGCGCTGATGGTCGTGAGCGGATCCACCCGGGACGCCGGCCCGTCGATCGGGCCATCCGCACCGGCCGGGGCCGACCGGTGGTCGCTGCGGGCGCTGGGACGGATGGCGGTACGGGCGCTGGATCCGCGCCTCACCGCCCGGCTGCGCGCCGAGCGCCAGCAGCGCGACCTGCTGTCGCGGCGGCTGCGGGCCGGCGGTTCGATCGTGGTGGCGGGTTCGCCGCCGGGTGGCCGGTACACGGTGGCCGCCCTGGTCACCCTCGCGCTGGCGCGGTTCCAGGGGCCGAACGTCCTGGCCGTCGACGTCGGTGACGAGGGCGGGCTGTACCGCCGGCTCGCCACGCGGCCCGGTGGTTCCGCCGAGTCGGTGCTGACCGGACTCGGTATCCGGGCCGCGGAGCCGGGCGGCCCGCCCCGGGGTGCGGTCGGACCGCGGTGGCTGCGGCGCCAGCTCGCGCTGGCCGACGGCTTCCTGCTGCTCGCCGCCGACCCGGCGACCGGGGAGCCGGCGATCCGGGGCGAGGAGTACGTCGCCGCGGTGCCGGCTCTCGGCCGTTACGTGTCCGCCGTGGTCACCGACGCGCCGCGGCTGGACGACGAGTCGATGGCATCGACGGTCATCGCGACGGCCGACCGGGTGGTCCTGGTCGGCGCCGACGACGACGCCGGTCGTGCCTGGGTGAGGTCCTGCCTGCCGTGGATCGGTTCGGTCCTGCGCCGACCCGTCGACCGGTCCGTGGTCGTGGCGCTGGTGCCGACGCCGACATCCGGACCGGACGACCGCCGGATCGGGGCCGGTGATTTCGACGTACCGGCGTTCCGGTTGCCCGACGATCCGGTGCTGCACCGGCCGCAGCCGCTGCGCTGGGACCTGCTGGCGCCGCGTACCCGCCGCGCGGTGTCGGCGCTGGCCGCCGCGGTCGTCAGCGGGCTGGAGATGAACTGACGGGTCTGAATACGTTGCCGGTTTCTGCTTCAATGGCATGAGGTGGCGAACGTCAATGGAATGACGGGCGACGTCGGCACCAGCGGACCTCCTGGCGCCGGCACCTAGGGAGGATCAGTGGGCACCAAGTTCTCGATCACCGACAACGCCGTCAACCAGCACGCGTCCAACCTCAACACCTCGGTGGACGCGCTCAACAGCCAGGCCAAGGCGTTCCTGGCCGCGATCGAGCCCCTGCCCGCGGTCTGGAAGGGATCGGCCTTCCAGAGCTGGGCGCAGCTCACCGCGAAGTGGAACGAGGCGATGGCCGACCTCAACAAGGCCCTGACCGACATCAAGTCGCGGGTGGGCACGTCCGGTCAGCTCTACGACACCTACCACGCCGAGCAGACCAGCCAACTGCAAGCAACGACCAATCAGGCCAACTGGGACGGAGCGAAGTTCCGCGGCTGACGGGGAGGACTGACAGCGATGAGCGGCGGCGGTGTATTCAGTTACGACGAGTCGACCGCGGGCTCGGCGCACGGCGACATCAGCGCGGTGGCGTCCGGCCTCCAGGCCAGCCTCGACGACCTCACCAACTTCGTCAACCGGGTCAAGGCGAGTTGGGAGGGTGACGAGATGGAGATCTACAACGGCATCCAGCAGCAGTGGAACAACGCCGCTGGCACCGTCAAGCAGATCCTCGACTCGGTCACCCAGGCGCTCGGCCAGACCACCTCCTCCGTACAGGAGATGCGCGGCCAGGTGCGCGGCGCCCTGCAGAAGTAGGCGCCCTACGGAACTCCTCGCAGGAAGAACGTCGACCCGCCGTCGTCCCGGGCGATCGGACACCTGACCCGCCCGGGCCCGACGGCGACACGGCCAACCGGCAGCGACGGGGGAGGCGGACGACATGGCGGATTTCCCGGCGCACCTGTTTCGCATGGAGGGCGATCCCTCGGCGATTCGCTCGTCGGCGGGCAGGTGGTCGAGCTTCGGCACGGCCGCCGCCGAGGCGGGGGGTGCGATCACCCGGCTGGACACCGGCGAGTTCGTGGGGCCGGAGGGCGACCAGTTCCGGGAAGGCCTCAACCGGGACATGCCACGCCACCTGCAGGTCACCGGCGAGGCGTTCGGCAAGGTCTCCGGGGCGTTGACCACGTTCGCGTCCACGCTGGAGTCCCTGCAGGACCAGATGCGCCCGCTCGCGCACCGCGCACCCGGGCTGTGGGCCGCCGTCCAGAGCGCGCAGGGCCGGGTCGACCGGGCCGAGCAGGCCGACAAGAAGCACGGCCAGGAGGTCGCCGACCGGCCCGCCGAGTCGACCGAGCCCGACCCGTACCACTCCGACACGTCCGCGGCGTCCACGGCCCTGTCGCAGGCGCAGCGGGACTGGCAGAACTGCGTGGACCAGGCCAACGGGCTGCGGACCCGGTTGACGACGGCGGTGCACACCTGCACCCGGGTGATCGTCGAGGCCAAGGGGATGCGGTTCAAGGAGAACCCGAAGTGGTACGACATCGGCGGCCAGTTCACCAACTTCGTGCGGGACAACAAGGAGCTGCTCAAGAAGCTCTCCGGCGCGTTGAAGATCGTGTCGCTGGTCGCCGGCCTGCTGTCGTTCATCCCGGTACTGGCGCCGATCATGGGCCCGATCGCGATCGGGTCGGCCCTGCTGGCGGGCGCGATCGACCTGTCGATCTACGCCGCCACCGGCGAGGGCGACCTCACGATGATCCTGATCGACATCGGTCTGACCCTGCTGCCCGGCATCGGCAAACTGGCCGGCGCGGGGCTGCGCGCCGGCGCGCCGCAGCTCATGTCGCGCGCGAGCTACCTGATCCGCAGCAGCGGGGCGTACCGGGGCGCGATGGCGTTCGGCGCCACCCGCGTCGGGCGGTTCGTCACCGCACCGGGCCGCCTGCTCAACCGGGCCAACGACGCCCTGGTCGGCCAGTTGAACAAGACCAGGGCGGGGCAGGCCCTGGTCAACCTGTCGGAGCGCGGCGCGAAAAAGGCCGAGCAGGCGTTCGTCAACAACCGGCTGCGCGAGGTCGACGACGCCACCCGGGAGCGGGTGCTCGCGTACCGGGACAGCCTCCCCACCAAGGAGGCCGGCAACCGCAGCGAGGCTCTCCAGTACCAGCGACGAAACGACGTGGCCGGCCCGACCGAGTACAACCTCCAGCACCCGGGTGACGAGATCGATCTGAGGAAGTACCAGACGCAGTGGGCCGACGGTGTCGACGCCGACCACGCCGCGATCGTCGACGCCAAGTACTCGAAGAGCGAGTACGGCTACTCCAACAACGACAGCCCGATGCGGTACAACAGCGGCGCCGAACGGTGGGAGAGCGTCCGGGACGGCAAGGTCAGCCAGATGCAGGACTACGCCGACCGGCTCGCCAGCCCCAACAACCCGCTGCAAACCATGATCGTGAAGACGAACGCGTCGTACTCGGTGGAGTACTGGGCTGACATCATGAACGAGGCGGGCATCCGCAACGGCGTCGTTGTCGTCGTCCCCTGACCCGGTGGGAAGGTGCCGTGGCGCTCTGGTCGAGGAAACGGAAACCGTCGAAGGAGTACGTCGAGCCGCCCGAGTACCGCGCCGGTGTCATGGTGCTCTTCGACGGTTCCACCTGGCGCGTGTCCCCGTCCAACGCGGCCGACGGCGCCGTGCCGACCGCCCTGCCCGAGGTCACCGACCTGACCGGGGAGCGGCTCGCGGACGAGTTCCGCGCCGGTTGGCTGCGCGCACTCGACGGGATGCGACCCGCGCTCCCCGCCGAGCGGTGGATCCGGGCCCTGGACGCCCCGGACGCCCCGGACGAGGACCCGGTCGCCGCGTGGGGGCGGTTCTTCACCGGTGGAGGTGCGGTCTTCCGGATCGCTCCGTCGCCGGCCGGCGGGATAGCCGCGACGCGCTACGCCTGGGGCTGGCCCGCGAGCGGCCGCGCCGACATGGTGCGGCGCAGCGACAGGACCGGCGACCACCTCGCGATCGAGGAGTCGCGCGCCTGGCGCACGGCGATCGAGGACGAGGCATCCTTTCGCCGGCAGGACGGATGGGCGCGCGCCGCCGCGTGGATGCGCGACCGGTCGGCGGTCGACTTCCGGGTCGCCGCATGGTGGATCGCGCGGGACGACGGCTCGCCCGGCGTACCGGTCATGACCGGTACCGACGCGGTCGAGGGCCTGCGGGTCTGGTGGTCGGGTGACGCGTCCCCGACCGGCTCCGCCATCGTCGACCGGTACGGGCTGGTCGCGCCGGCCGGGAACGGCTTCTGGGACGGCTGGCTGCGCTGGGATCCGGTCGGTTCACCGCGGCCGGACGGGCCGGCCGACGTGCTCGGCTTGCGCCGCGCCGGCCGGCGGATCGACGTAGTCTGGTGGCCGGGAGAGCCGGGCGGCGGTTTCGGACGCCCGCTGCGCGCGGTCGGTGATGACGGGGGCCCGCTCGACATCGACCGGGTCGAGAGGCTGCTCTCCGCGGTGGTCGTCCTCGAACGCCGGCCGCCGGACGTCCAGTGGGTGGAGGAGGGCGGGTCACCATGACCCTCATGCTCAACGGCACCGGCCGGTACGCCGACGCGGTGTGGCCCGGGCCCCGGTACAACGTGGCCGGTGACGGCATGCCGCCGGTCTGGGTGGCCGGCATCGACGAGCGCACGGCGAGCATCGTCCACGTCGAGTGGGTCGCCAACCCGGCCACCTCGCCGCTGGTGCAGGGCTCGTCGGCGCCGGGGCCGGTGCGGCAGGCGGCGGTCGTCGATCTGCTCGCGACGTTCGCGCGGTACCGCGAGGTGCTCGAGGACGAGAACAACCCGCTCCGGGCCGTGCGGATCATCACCAACTCGCCGGATGCGATCCCGGTCCTGTCCTGGGCCCACAACGAGGTGGGCTGTATCGGCGTCGTCGAAGTGAGGACCACGGATGGCTGAGTTCCTGGTCGTACCGCCCGAGCCGGCGGAGTGGTCGCTGGGCGTGGAGGCGTTCGCCGAGGCCGTCGTCGCCAGGTGGCCGGACGCGGGCGTACGCGGCTGGGGCGAGGGCGCCCACCTCGCCGCTTCGGCCTGGATCCGCGGCTCCGAGCCGTGGGACGACATCCTCGTCGAGTTGCATCCCAACGGCCGGACGATCGGGATCGACGTGCGGTCGTACGAGCGGGCCGCCGAGATAGCGTGCTGGTGGCGGCGCCTGGTACCGCCTGACATCGCCGTGCTGTGGCTGTTCGACCGCTCCTTCCCCGGGTATTCGGAGCTGTGGCCGGACACCACCCCGTCGGAGATCTTCGCCGGCTCGGGAGCCCAGGAACACTGATCGGGCGACGAGCGCCATGGCGGCTGGCTCAGGCGGTGACCGTACGGACCCCGGGCTCCGCCGACCGGCTCTGCTTGGCCACGTACATGGCCGCGTCGGCGCGGTGGATGATCTCCTCGGCGTTCGCCGCGCCGTCTCCGGTGACCGCGCCGATGCTCGCACCCACGACGACCGGCTCGCCGTCGAGCGTGACCGGCTGACCGAGCGCCTGCTCGATCCGCCGGCACACCTGCGCGGCCGCCTCGCGGTGGGCGTCGAGGCAGAGCAGCACGAACTCGTCCCCGCCGAAGCGGCTGACCACGTCACCCGGGCGTACGCAGCGGCGCAACCGGCTGGCGACCTCGACCAGCAGGTGGTCGCCTGCGGCGTGACCCAGGCGGTCGTTGACGCCCTTGAAACCGTCCAGGTCGCAGAAGATCACCGCGAGCGCTCGGCCCTCGCGCAGCGCCGTGGCCAGCCGGCTGGCGAACTCCCGACGGTTGGGCAGGCCGGTGAGATCATCGCGGCCGGCCTGGTAGCGCAGGGTCCACTCGGCCCAGGAACGCTCGGCCGACACCCGCCAGATCCGCATCATGACCAGCGGCGTGACCAGGCCGGCGACCGCCGCCAGGAACGGGCCTTCCACGTCGCGGCCGAGGGCCTGGCTGACGGCGCCCGTGATCGGCATGGCGGCCACCGCCAGCCCCAGGAACGTGAGCCGGGCGTAGCTGAGATGGTCCCGGGGCGCCGGCTCGGGCCGGAACAGGTCCGCCGCCGAGCGCTCCAGGCCGAACAATCCCAGCGCGGCGTACCCGCACATGTACAGCATGTTGGTCCATCCCGGCCGGATGCCCGTCACCGGGTCGATCAGCATCGAGACGGCGATGATGCCGCTCAGCGAGGAGGCCTGTGCGATCACCAGCAACCACAGCGCCGGCACGAACCGCTTCGCGGTCAGCAGCAGGCGGGTCAGCGCGCCGAGGATGCCCATCAGCATGAACACCGCGACGCACGTCGAGACCTGGGTGACCGCGTCCCGGCCGACGGCCCGCATGTGCGGCGACAGCAGGTATCCCCACAGCACCCCACCGACCGCGATCGACACGATGGTGGCGTCGATCATCCCGCCGCTGTCGTTGCGGCCGCGCCGCGAGACGACGTTGATCGCCGCGGAGAACATCAGGACCTGGCCGACGGCGGCGAACGCATTGGTGATCATGCTGTCGCCGGTGCTGCGGTGCTCACCGAAGACGAACCAGTACCAGATCACGTTGTCGGCGTTCAGGTTGGCCAGGGCGAAGAACAGCAGCCACCACGGCACCCGGTCGCTGCCGGCCGTGCGGCCCAGCCCGACCAGGACGCCCGCCAGCGACGACAGCGACACCACCAGGAAGGCGATCATCTGCTGGACGTCGGACAGTAGCGGGTACGCCAGGATCAGCGCCGCGCAGGACAGCAGGTAGGCCCCGGCCGTGCCGGGCTGGTCGGGGGTGGAGTGCCCCCCGCCGTACGGGCCGCGATCCGCGTCCACCGCGCTCACCCGCACACCGTACATCGCGATGGGTCGATCGAGAGAGCGTCGGTTTGGTTACCGGGAGCGGGGGCAGTCAGACCGTGTGTACTGGGATTTCGCCTTTGTCTGGACGGGGGAGGAGTACGGCGGCGACGTCGACCGGGTCCCGGCGGCCGAGCCGGGCTTCCACTTCCGGCCGCCCACCCGCACCCGCTGACCGCGGCGGTCACGTCCACCTCGCGCGAACCCGGCCGGGCTCACCCGGATCGGGCGAGGGCGACACCGTGCGCGGCGGCATAGCGTTCCAGGATGGCCGACGAGTTACAGGAACTCTTCGTACGTCAGGTGGACGTCGGCATCGCGGACATGGCGGTGACGACCGACGACGGTGTGGTCACCACGCAGGTGGTCGTGGAACGGGCCACGGCGGCCGAGCGCGAGACCGGTAACGAGCGGCAGCTTCTGCTGGTCTACGGCGCGGCCGAGGTGCCCGCGCTGGCGGACGCCCTGAAGGCGGCGGCCCGGCAGGCCATGGCCCACCAGACCTGAGCCACCCGGAACCGGAGCGGGCCGGACCTGACCCGTCGGTCCGGCGCGCGTCGAGTGAGGTGGTGGCGTTCCCCCGCTCCTCCGGGCGGAGGAACCGCTCGTCCGGGCGCACGTCACTCTCCCGTGGGTATCCGGGCCGGTGGATACCGCACGGACGGCCATCCGGCCCCGCGCGCATGCATGGGCAGGTCGTAGCGCGGGTAACTGCCGGGGTGGAGGTGATGACGATGGTGGGGCACCGCGGTCGCGCGACCAGGCCGGCCATGGCGCTCTGGCTGTTCGTACTGCTGGCCGACACCGCTGCGGCGGGAAGCGTGACGATAATGGTGTACGTGCTTGCCGGAATCGTCGCCGCCGCTATCGTGCTCGCCGAGATCATGGCCATGTCAGCCAGGCGCAACCAGATGAAACCGCAGCCGGTACGGGTCCGCGCCCGCGACCCGCGCGGCCACGATCCGCGGGGACGCTACCCCGGTCGCCGCTAGCGGCGGCGGAGCCGGCGCCGTCGGCGACGTCCGTCAGCGGCGCCGGCCTACGGCGCCCACTCCGCCCGGTAGCCGGGCCGGTCACGGTACCCGCTGGCGAGCAGCCGCACGACCTCGCTGCCGCCGTACCGTTCAATGATCTTCCGCTTGGCCTCGACGTCCCGGCACACGTGGACCGGGTCGTGCCGGGCGATGTGACCGGCGTCGGCCATGCTCTGCGGGTCGTCGGCCGGTCCGGTCGCCGCGATGCCGTGGAAGTCCGGCGCGACCCCGGCGCCGACGAACTCCAGCGGACCGCTGCCGGGCATCCGGAACTCGTGGGACGGGTCGTACCCCCACGGTCCCGGGCTGGCGGCGCGCGCCGCCCGCTCGTCGTCGTCGAGCTGTGCGGACAGCCACGCGATCAGGTCGTCGTCCATCCCGGCCATCGTGCCCGGTGCACGCCCGTTATGACCACCGATCACCCGACCCGTACTTTTACCCCATGGTGCTACCTGCCGCGGCGGCGACGACCTCATCGATCCGTGACCGGCTGGCGCGGGTACGTGACAACCTGATCCTGATCGTCCAGGCCGGCGTCGCGGCGGGCACCGCCTGGTTCGTGGCGCACGACCTGGTCGGCCACCCCTATCCGTTCTTCGCGCCGGTCGCGGCGGTGATCCCGCTGGGCGCGGCGCTCGGCAACCGCATCCGCCGGGTCGTGGAGCTGGTCCTCGGCGTCGCGGTCGGCGTGCTCGTCGGCGACGTGCTGATCTACCTGATCGGTACCGGGCCGTTGCAGCTCGGCGCCGTCGTGGCGCTGGCGGTGGCGCTGGCCCTCTTCGTGCGGGGCAGCGCGGTCCTGGTCATCCAGTCGGCGTCGTCGGCGGTACTGGTGGCCACGGTGCAGCCGCCGACGACCGGCCTGGCCTACCCCCGGTTCGTCGACGCGCTGGTCGGCGGCGCGGTCGGGCTGCTGGTCACCGCGCTGCTGCTGCCACCCAATCCGGTGACCGTGCTGCACCGCGCGGCCGATCCGCTGCTGGGGGCCATCGCGGACGGTTTCGATGCGGTGGCGGCGGCGCTGGACGCCCGGGACCTGTCCGCCGCCGAGGAGGCGCTGGAGCGGCTGCGAGGCACCAACATCGAGCTGACCGCGTACGCGGACGCGGTGACGGCGAGCCGGGAGGCGGTGCGGCTGTCCCCGCTGTGGCGGCGGTACCGGGGCCGGCTGGCCCGGTACGGCGAGAGCGCCGCCGACCTCGACCGGGTCACCCGTAACGCGCGGGTACTGGCCCGCCGGGCGGTGACGTTGCTGCGCGACGACGAACCGGTACCCACCGAACTGCTGTCCGCCATCGAGGCGCTCGGTACCGCGACCCGCAAGCTGGGGTGGGCGCTGGAGCGCGGCGAGGAGCCGGTCGGGACCCGGGAACTGGTGCGCTGCGCGGTCCGCCACGCGTCCCAGGCGCACCAGGCGCTGGGCTTCTCCGGCCAGATGACCGTCGGGCAGATCCGGTTCGTCGCGACCGACCTGCTGCGCGCCAGCGGCCTGGAGCGCGTCGAGGCGGAGAAGACGGTCCGGGCATGCTCCGCGTCGTCCCGCCGGGGCTGACCCGACCGGTCCCGGTGTTTCAGCCCGGGTGGTGCCCGTCGCCGGGGCTGCCGGCGGCCACCGGGATCCGGGAGGGGGCCTGCTGGTGGTGCTGCTGCGGCTCGGCGTAGAAGCTGAGCCCGATCACCGACAGGAGCGTCACCAGGAAGCCGGCGGCGGCGAGCCACTCCCGCCCCGGGTGGATCTCGTCGCCGAGCAGCAGCAGGCCGACGGCGGCCGCCGGTACGGCCGCGGCGGCGTCCATCGCGGCGACCGCGGACGTGGTGGAGCCGCGCTGCATGGCCATACCGAGCAGCAACTGACCCACCACCGAGTGGGCGATCAGGAGGTACAGCAGCGGGTCGGTGACGAACTGGTGGACCGAGTGCACACCGGCGAGCGGCCGGGACGCCACGGCGGCCGCCGAGAACGCCACCCCGGCCAGCGACCCGAGCGCGACGGAGCCGTGCGAGCCGTGCAGGCGGGCCGCGAAGAAACCGGCCACCGCGATCAGGACGAGGGCGACCGTCAACCCGACGCTACCGGCCACGCCGAGCTGCCGGGACGGGTTCGGCCGGGCGGAGATCACCAGGCCGGCCAGCCCGGCGGACAGCGCGCCGAGCAGCACCACCTCCGTCGTGGGCAGGCGCCACTTCAGCACCAGCACACCGAGCAGGGTGGTGACCCCGAGACCGGCCGCCACGGCCGCCTGTACCAGGAACAGCGGCAGGTCCCGCCGGGCCAGGAACGCCAGCAGGAACCCGGCGAACTGGCACGAGAGCCCCACCAGGTACGTCTTGCGCCGGCCCAGGTGCAGCAGCAGCCGCGGGTCGAAGCCCGGCTGCAGGTCGGTACGGGCGGCGGCGATCGACTGCAGCAAGTTGGCCACACCGTACGCGACGATCATCGCCGCGAGGAACAACCAGCCAGCAGACATCACCGGGGAAGGATAGACCCCTCGTGAGCCCTTCCGGGTCGGGACGTCGGCTTGTCCCCGTCTTCCCCCAGACGGGTACAGATCTCGTCGTGCAGTTTCCCGTTGGTGGCGATCGCGCTGCCGCCGTTCGGGCCGGGGTGGCCGGCCCGGTCGGTGAACCTGCCGCCGGCCTCGGTCACGATCGGTACCAGCGCCGCCAGGTCCCACAGCGACAGCTCGGGCTCCACCATCACGTCGACGGCGCCCTCGGCGAGCAGCATGTACCCGTAGAAGTCGCCGTACGCGCGGCTGCGCCAGGTGGTCCGCATGATGTCGAGCATCGCGTCCAGCCGCCCGACCTCTTCCCAGCCGGTCAGCGACGAGTAGCAGAACGAGGCATCGGCGAGCCGGCTGACCCCGGAGACCTGGATGCGGGTCGCGGCGGAGGAGTGCCGGCCGGCGTACGCGCCCAGCCCCGTCGCCGCCCACCAGCGCCGCCCCAGCGCCGGGGCGGAGACCAGGCCGACGACCGGCTCGTCGTCCTCCATGAGTGCGATCAGCGTGGCCCACACCGGCACCCCGCGCACGTAGTTCTTGGTGCCGTCGATCGGGTCGATCACCCACCGGCGGCGGCTCGGCCCGGCGGCCGGGGTCGTGCCGTACTCCTCGCCCAGGACGCCGTCGCGCGGCCGCGCGCGGCCGAGGGTGGCGCGCAGCGCCTGCTCCACGGCGGTGTCGGCGTCGGAGACCGGCGTGAGATCGGGTTTGGCGCTGACGTGCAGGTCGAGCGCGCGGAACCGGGCCACCGAGATGGCGTCGGCGGTGTCGGCGAGCAGGTGCGCCAGGGCGAGGTCGTCGGTGTACCGGGCCATGGTCTTCAGAACCTAGCCGACGGCCGTGAGCTGCCCGTCGGCGCGGGTGACCGGGCGAAAAACCGGCTGGCGGGGGCCGATAGGTTGGATAGCCGTGAGACCGGAAGCGTTGTGTGGACTGCTGGCCGAGACCGACCGCCTGCGGGTGTACTCGGCGGTCGTCCTCGGAGCCGATCTTCCCAGTGCCGTCGCCGACCGTACCGGGCTGCCGCCGCGGTCGGTGGTCGCCGCCCTCCGCCGCCTCCAGCAGGGCGGCCTCGTCGACGTCGTGGACGGCAGGTTCACCGCCCGTACGGAGGTGTTCAAGGACGCGGTCCGTGAGTACGCACCGCCGCCGGTCGAGGTCGAGCCGCTCGACCCGGACCGGCAGAAGGACATGATCCTGCGCACGTTCATCGTCGACGGCCGGCTGGCCCAGATCCCGGCGGCCCGCGGCAAGCGGCGGGTGGTCCTGGAGCACCTGGCGTCGTGCTTCGAACCGGGGGTGAAGTACCCGGAGAAGGCGGTCGACGCGATCCTGCGCGCCTGGCATCCCGACTACGCCTCGCTGCGGCGGTACCTCATCGACGAGGAACTGCTGGCCCGGGACAACGCGATCTACTGGCGGACCGGCGGGTACGTCGACGTCTGACCGGCCGGGCGACAGGTTCAGCCGCCCGGGTGACGGCCTCAGCCGGTCGGGTCGCCGTCCTCGCCGCCGCGGAAGTCGATCTCCTCGCCGCTGCGCGAGGCGAGCAGCCGGCGGTACGACAGCAGCCGGCGCGGGTCCGCCCCGCCCTCGGCGATCAGCTTGTCCAGCCCGCACTCGCCGCCGGCGCCGGTGTGGTCGCAGTTGGGTGGGCACCGGGTGGACGCCTCGACCAGGTCGGGGAAGCCGTGCAGGAGGCTGTCCGGCGAGACGTGGGCCAGGCCGAACGAGCGGATGCCCGGTGTGTCGACGATCCAGCCGCCGCCGGGCAGCGCGAGGGCCACGGCGCTGGTGGAGGTGTGCCGGCCCTTGCCCACCGCGCTGACCGCGCCGACCGCCCGGTCGGCGTCCGGTACCAGGCGGTTGACCAGCGTGGACTTGCCCACGCCGGAGTGGCCGACGAAGACCGAGATCCGGTCGTTCAGCGCCGCCAGCAGCTCCGCCGGCTCGGCGTCCGGGCGGCACAGCACGTACGGCAGGTCCAGCTCCGCGTAGTAGTCCAGAACATCCTCCGGCCCGGCCAGGTCGGCCTTGGTCAGGCACAGCAGCGGCTCGATCTCGGCGTCGTACGCGGCGACGAGGCACCGGTCGATGAACCCGGTACGCGGGGGCGGGTCCGACAGCGCGCTGACGATCACGAGCTGCTCGGCGTTGGCCACCACGACCCGCTCCTGGCGTCCCTCGACGGTGTTCTCGGCGTCGTCGGCGGTGCGCATCAGCGTCGACGTGCGTTCGTCGATCCGGACGATGCGGGCGAGCGTGTCGGTGCGCCCCGACACGTCCCCGACGAGCTGTACCCGGTCACCCACGACCACACCGCGGCGGCCCAGTTCCCGGGCGCGCATCGCCACCACGGTCCGGTCCTCGCCGACCCGGCAGGTGTAGCGGCCACGATCGACCGCCACCACGAAGCCCTCGATGGCGTCGGAGTGGCGTGGCCGGATCCGGGTACGCGGGCGCGTCGACCGCCCCGGGCGTACCCGTACGTCGTCCTCGTCGTACTCGCGCGGTCGCCTCAGCGCACTACCCCCTGCTACCTAGTCCCGCGACTGACCCACCATCGCCGACCATAGCGTCGGGAACTCGGGCATCGTCTTCGCGGTACAGGCGACGTCGGTGAGCTCGATGCCGGGCACGGCGAGGCCGATGACCGCGGCGGCGTGGGCCATCCGGTGGTCGTCGTAGGTATCGAACGTACCGCCGGTGAGCGGCCGGGGGTGGATCTCGAGCGCGTCCGGCTGTTCGGTCACGTCGGCGCCGAGCCGGCTCAGCTCACGGGCCAGCGCCGCGATCCGGTCGGTCTCGTGGCCGCGGATGTGGCCGATGCCGCGCAGCCGCGACGGCGAGTCGGCGACGGCGGCGAGGGCCGCCAGCACCGGCGTGAGCTCGCTGACGTCGGACAGGTCGGCGTCGAGTCCGTGCACCACACCGGTGCCCCGCATGGTGAGCCCCTCCGTGGACAGGCTCGGCTCGCCACCCATCTCGGACAGCAGCTCGCGCAGTCGGTCGCCGGCCTGGGTGGTGCTGCCCGGCCAGCCCGGCACGGTGACCGCGCCGCCGGTGACCAGGGCGGCGGCCAGGAACGGCGCGGCGCCGGACAGGTCGGGTTCGATGTCCCAGCCACGGCCGGCCAGCCGGCCAGGTTCGACGGTCCACACGTCCGGGGTGCTGTCGTCGACCCCGGCCCCGACCGCCCGCAGCATCTGCACGGTCATCTCCAGGTGCGGTGCGCTGGGCACCGGCGGGCCGACGTGCCGTACGACCACGCCGCGGTCGAACGCGGCGGCGGCGAGCAGCAGGCCGCTGACGAGCTGGCTGGAGCTGGACGCGTCGATCGTGACCTCGCCGCCGACGACCCGCCCGGTCCCGTGCACCGTCATCGGCAGGTGCCCACCGGGGCTCGCGTCGATGCCGACGCCGAGCCGGCCCAGGGCGTCGATCATCGGTGCCATCGGTCGCTGCCGGGCGCGCGGGTCGCCGTCGAACGTCACCGGGCCCTCGGCGAGCGCGGCGACCGGTGGCAGGAACCGCATCACGGTGCCGGCCAGGCCCACGTCGATCTTCGCCGGGCCATGCATCGGGCGCGGTCGTACCAACCACAGGTCGTCGTCGCCGGTACTCACGGTGGCGCCGAGCGCCTGAAGTCCGGCGGCCATGAGCATGGTGTCACGGGCGCGTAGCGGAGCGCGCAGGGTACTCGACCCGTGCGACACGGCCGCGAGGACGAGCGCCCGCGCGGTCATCGACTTGGATCCGGGCAGCCGCACGGTCGCGGTGACGGGTTCGCTCGCGGTGGGCGCCGTCCACGGCCGCGGCTGTCGGGCCGGTGTAGCGGCGGGGTTGCTGTCAGCCACCCGTACAGTCTGCCAACGTCGTCCGAGCGCCGGGACGGCCGTCCGGCCGTGCTCCTGTTGGGTGGGACGGCCCACCCCTTGACCCGGCCTTTGACCGACGCCGGCCCGCCCCGTGATCGACGCCGGCCGGCGGTGATCACGGCGGCGACGGGACGGCGCGGCGGCCGAGTCGCCGGTAGCGTGGTGCATATGTGCGGCCGGTACGCCACCACCCGAAGCGCCACTGACCTGAGCGCCCTGTTCGAGGCGAGCGATGAGACGGGCGATGGGCTCGCGGCCGACTACAACGTGGCGCCGACCAGAGCGGTGCCGATCGTGCGCGGGTCGGGCAGCGCGGGTACGCGGGTGCTGTCGACCGCCCGCTGGGGTTTCGTGCCGCCGTGGGCAAAGGATCCGAGCGTCGGCGCCCGCATGATCAACGCGCGCGGGGAGACGGTCGCGGCCACCCGGTCGTACGCGCCGTCGTTCGCCTCCCGGCGCTGCCTGGTGCCGGCCGACGGGTGGTACGAGTGGGTCCGCCGCTCGCCCCGGGAGCGCCAGCCCTACTACATGACCCGGTCCGACGGTGCCGGGCTCGCCTTCGCCGGCCTGTGGACGGTGTGGGGCGAGGACAAGTTGCTGACCTGCACGATCGTGACCACGGCGGCGGTCGGGGAGTTGGCGACGGTGCACGACCGGATGCCGCTGATGCTCCCGCCGGAGCGCTGGCGGGACTGGCTGGACGCGGACGCGGCCACCGCGTCGGCGCTGCTCGGACCGCCGCCCGCCGGGTACCTCGACGCGGTCGAGATCCGGCCGGTGGGCGCCGCGGTCGGCAACGTCCGCAACAAGGGCCCGCAGTTGATCGAGCGGGTACCCGCGGCGCCGCTGCACGCTCCCGCCGAGCGGCCACAGGATCTGACGCTTTTTGACTGATACGACGGGGATTGGGAGGCGACTTTTACGTAATCTCGTGCAACGCACTTGTCGAAGTGCGCGTCTGTGCGGTAGAACACAGCGCCGGTAGGCGTGCTGCTCTGTCGTAAACGTGCGCCCGCCGAAATGTCGTAACCCACGGGGGAGGTGGGTGCATGACCCGGGCGCGTATGCCACGCCCGCACGAGGTTGCCGCAGCAAGGCGCGATCCGCGACTCATTCGCGCGATCAGCGAACGCGACCTCGATCCGGCGTGGCGGACCAGGGGCCTGTGCCAGAGTGTGGATCCAGAGACGTTCTTCCCGGCGCCGAGTGAACCGGCGGACGCCGCGGTGGCGCTGTGCCGCTCGTGTGACGTGCAGGGCTCCTGCCTGGCCTGGGCGCTCGACGTCGGCGACTGCCACGGCGTATGGGGCGCGACGACGCCCCGCGAGCGCCGGGCCATGCTCGTCGCCTGGCGCTCCGACGTGCCCGCCCGCGGATACGACGAGCAGCGGCTCGCCGGGATGAACGTCCTTCGGGTACTCGAACAGGTGGGTGCCGCCGGCCGGTAGCCGCGCGGCTGGGATCATTCCCCGCATGATCGAGGTCGCGACCCCGTACGGTCCGGCCGGGCTCGACGTCGACCGGCCCGGCTGCGCACCCCTGAGCCTGCTCGTGCTCGGCCACGGCGCGGGCGGTGGGATCGGTGCCGTCGACCTGGTCGCGGTGCGCGACGCGGCGGTCGCCGCCGGCGTCACGGTCGCCCGGGTGACCCAGCCGTACCGGGTGGCCGGCCGGCGGGCGCCCGCGCCTGCCGCCCAGCTCGACCGCGTGTACGTCGCGGTCGTCACGGCGCTGCGCGATCTCGTACCGGACGCCGTGCCGCTCGTCGTCGGCGGGCGCTCCAGCGGTGCCCGGGTGGCCTGCCGGACCGCCGCCGAACTGGGTGCGGCCGGGGTGCTCGCGCTGGCGTTCCCGCTGCACCCGCCCGGCAAGCCGGACCGCAGCCGGGCCGGGGAACTGCCGACCGAGCTGCCGACGCTCGTCGTGAACGGCGACCGGGATCCCTTCGGCGTCCCGCCGGCGTCCGGGGCGGCCGAGGTACGCGTCCTGCCGGGCGAGACGCACGACCTGCGCCGGGACCCGGCAGCCGCCGCCGCGGTCGCCGTGGACTGGCTCGCGCGGCACGGCTGGGCCGCGGCGTCCCCCGGAGCCGAGTGAGCGGGGCGTCCCCCGGAGCCGAGTGAGCGGGGCCCGTGTGACGTGTGCGCCACACGTCGGAATGATCCGATCGCCCGCTCGGTTACACCGGCGGAAGGCTGGCGCCTCGGTGTACCGGCCACTGGCGAAGGGAGGATTCCAGGTGCGTACCGCCACCCGGGAGTCCGACATGAACGAGGGTGCACGCTGGCGGAGCGTCCTGGCCGGTCCCGAATGGCCGGCGGACGATGCCGTGTCGGCGACGACGCCCGATCCGTCCTGGCCCACCGTGTCCGTCGACCGGCGCCGGACCCACCCGTCCCGTACGGAGGGTAGTGGCACCGGCGTATTCTCGGCCGGACGGTGGAAGGAAGAGGGGCGCGTGTCAGTAGACGAGAAGCCCGACCAGCGGCGTGATCGCTTCGTGCGGGACGCGATGCCGTTCCTCGACCAGTTGTACGCGGCGGCGCTGCGGATGACGCGCAACCCGGCCGACGCCGAGGACCTGCTGCAGGAGACCTTCCTGAAGGCGTACTCCGCCTTCCACCAGTTCGAAGAGGGCACCAACCTCAAGGCCTGGCTGTACCGGATCCTCACGAACACGTACATCAACTCGTACCGCAAGCGGCAACGCCAACCGGTACAGGCGCCCACCGACGAGATCCACGACTGGCAACTGGCCGAGGCGGAGTCACACACGTCCAGCGGGCTGCGGTCCGCCGAGACCGAGGCGCTGGACCGGCTTCCCGACTCGGACATCAAGGAGGCGCTGCAGTCGCTGCCGGAGGATTTCCGGCTGGCGGTCTACCTCGCCGACGTCGAGGGCTTCTCCTACAAGGAGATCGCCGACATCATGGGTACGCCGATCGGCACGGTGATGTCCCGGCTGCACCGTGGACGGCGCAATCTTCGCGGCATGCTGGAGCGCTACGCTGCCGACCGCGGGTTCACCCGGGTACCGACGAACCAGCCCGCCGGGCAGGAGGCGTGACAGGCATGAGCTGCGGCGAACCCCACGAGACCGATTGCCGTGAGGTACTGGCCGAGGTCTACCTGTACCTCGACCTGGAATGCTCCGAGGACCGGCGGTCGCTGATCCGCCGGCACCTCGACGAATGCTCGCCGTGCCTGCGGGAGTACGGCATCGAGCAGGAGGTGAAGGCCCTCGTCGCCCGCTGCTGCGGCGCCGAGTCCGCCCCGGTGGAGCTCAAGGAACGGCTGCGCGCCAAGCTCGCCGACCTGGTCGTCTTCGAGGGCAACGAGCTGGAGTTCCAGCAGTTCCAGGCGGAGTGACCCGCCCAACTCCCGGATACCGGTCGCAGCCGTAGCGGTGGTCGGCACCGCGGTCGCGGCAGCCGGCGGTCACGGTGGGGCAGTGGCCGTCGCCATGGCCGCGGCGTGCCGTCCCCGCCCGGTCCGGCCTCCCACCGTCGCTGTGGCGTGCCGTCCCCGCCCCGGTCCGGCCTCCTGCCGTGGCCGGTACCGGTGATCTCCAGCGGGCGTTGTCCCCAGCGGCCGTGCTCTCCGGGTCGTAGTCTCCGGCACAGGTGACTTCCGATACCGGGGTACGACGACCACCGGGGTGCGACGACGTGCCGATGCCACGACCGGGTCCGACGCCCCCCGGTCGGCCGCCGCTTCGCCGGCTGCCGTGATTGGATACTGAGCGACGACACGAGAGGACGGACAGATGGCCGACGAGATCCGGGCCGAGATGGTGGCGAACGTCTGGAAGGTGGTCAAGACCGCCGGCGAGACGGTCGAGGAGGGCGAGACCCTCGTCATCCTCGAGTCGATGAAGATGGAGATCCCGGTCGTTGCCGAGTCCGACGGCGTCCTCAAGGAGCTGGCGGTCAAGGAGGGTGAGGTCGTCCAGGAAGGTGACCTCATCGCAGTGATCGAATGACCGTCGCGGTACGCGTGGCCGGCCCCGGCGACTATGCCGAGATCGGCCGGCTGACCGTCGCCGCCTATGCCGAGTCCGGGCAACTGAACGAGACCGGGTACGAGCGGGTGCTCGCCGACGTGGCGTCCCGCGCCGCCGAGGGCACCGTTCTGGTGGCGGTCGACGGGCTGACCGAACGCGTACTGGGGTCGGTCACCTTCGTGCTGCCGGGCAGCAGGTACGCGGAGCTGGCGGGTCCGGACGAGGCCGAGTTCCGGATGCTCGCGGTGGACCCGGCCGCGCAGGGCCGCGGCGTGGGCCGGCTACTGGTCGACGAGTGCCTGCGCCGCGCCACCGACGCGGGCCGGCGCGCCGTCGTGATCTGCTGCCGCGACTTCGTGATCTCGGCACAGCGGATGTACCTCTCGATGGGTTTCCAGCGGATCCCGGAGCGGGACTGGACGCCGATACCGGGCGTGCGCCTGCTCGCCCTGAAGCACGCCCTCCCCGGCCCGCCGCTGGCCGGCGCGCCCTCCGGCACACATGTCCGCGCGTATTCCAGTGCGCCCTCCAGTGCGCCTCTTCATGATCCTGAAGGATCCGCGCGGTAGCAGCACCGCGAACCCGCCCGGATCGCGGGAAGAGCAGCAAGCGAGCACCGAGTGAGCAGCCTCGCGCAGTATCCGCCACGATGACGGTGGGTGCTGCGCGAAGCTGCTCACTCATTGTGTGATCCTGCTCGTTTGTGCGACCATCCTTGCTGAAACGCGCATACTCCAACGGGGAGGGGACGGTCGTGACGAGCCAGCCAGCGAGCCAACCGGGAACCGGGATGGCCGCCGATATCGCCGAACAGCCGGAGGTGTACGCCCGGCTGCTCGACCAGCAGGCGCCCGCGATCGCCGAGGTCGCCGCGCGGATCGCCGGCTGGCGCCCGCGCCACGTCGTGTTCACCGCGCGCGGCACCTCCGACCACGCGGCGCTGTACGCGGCGTACCTCACCGAGATCCGGCTCGGTGTGCCGGCCGGACTGGCCTCGCCGTCGGCCATCACGGTCTACGGCGCCCGCCCCGACCTGCGGGACGCGCTCGTCGTCGGGGTCTCCCAGAGCGGCGGCTCGCCCGACCTGTGCGAGGTGGTCCGGGTGGCGCGGGAGCAGGGTGCGCACACCCTCGCCGTGACCAACAACCCGGAGTCGCCGCTGGCGCGGGCGGCGGAGCTGTCGGTGGACGTCGCCGCCGGTCACGAACGGGCGGTCGCGGCGACCAAGACGTACTCGGCGGAGCTGCTCGCCCTGCTGATGCTTGTGGAGGGCATCCGCGCCGGTGACGGGGTGCTTCCCGCCGGCGAGCGGGCCGCTCTCGCCGGGCTGCCGGCGGCGGCGCAGGCTCTGATCGACGATCCGACGCCGGTGCAGCTCGCCTCCCGCTACCGGTTCGCCGCGCGGATGGTGACCACCGGCCGGGGGTACGCGTACCCGACCGCCCGGGAGACCGCACTCAAGCTGATGGAGACGTCGTACCTGCCGGCGCTGGCCTTCTCCGGCGCGGACCTGCTGCACGGGCCGCTGGCCATGGCCGACCCGGACGTACCCGTCCTCGCCGTCGTCGGTTCGGGCCCGGGCGGCGCGGCGATGCGGGAGGTGCTGGCCCGGCTCGACGAGCGCCGCGCCGACGTGGTGGCGATCGGGCCGTCCGACGTGGACGGTGCCGCGTTGCGGATCCCGACCCCGGACGTCGACGAGCGCTACGCGCCGCTGCTGGACATCCTGCCGCTACAGCGGCTGGCGCTGGAGTTGGCGCGCCACCGGGGCGAGGACCCGGACGCCCCGCGCGGGCTGAAGAAGGTGACCACGACCCTCTAGATCGTCACAACTTCCGGGAAGTTGTGGCCTCAGTCCGGGGCGGAGGCCACAACTTCCCGGAAGTTGTGTTGATCAAGGTGATCTCAGGACGGGTTGACCGGGATCACCGCCGGCTTGTCCTGGCGCAACTCGTCGGCCGGGAAGGTGACCGGTGACCGGTCGTCGACCGAGACCTGGTACGTGGTGTGGCCGCCGGGTACGCCGTCGATCTCGAACGGGAAGTTGCACCGGTACGCCTCGCCGTCGGCCGCCAGTACCCCGGCACCGAGGGCGCCGGTGCCGAGCGTGGTACCCGGTGGGTCGCTGACCCGTACCGGAGTGTTCTGCGCGATCCCGGGTGCCGGCACCTGGCACGGGCCGCCCACCGGTCCGGCCGGCGCGCCCGCGACCGTCACGTACCCGCGCAGCACGAACCCGCTCGGCTTGGTGTGACTCTCGCCACCGGCGCGCCACCAGCCGCATCCGGTGAGAACGGTGCAGGTCGTGACGAGGGCAAGGGCTGAGGAAACGAAGCGCCGCACGCCTGGAGAGGTTACCGTCCGGTGCGTGGCACGCTGTGAGGCGTGTCCACACTGCGTGACCTCGTCGAGGAGCACACCCACCTCGACCCCGCCGACATCGAGCACCTGCACCGCCTCGCCGGCGACTGGCAACTGGTGTCCGACCTCTCGTTCGCCGACCTGCTCATGTGGGTCCGGTTGAACGACGGGCAGTTCCTGTGCGTCGCCCAGGTGCGCCCGACCACCGCGCCGACCGCCTACCAGGACGACCAGGTCGGGCGGTTCTTCAGCGGTCCGGAGGTGGCGCACCTGGCGGTCGCCTACGACCAGGGCCGGATCTGGCGGGAGGGCGACCCGGTCTGGTACGGCGACACGCCGGCCCGGCACGAGGCGATCCCGGTCCGGCGCGCCGGCGGCGGCCCGGTCATCGCGGTCATCGGTCGGGACACCAACCTGTCGACCGCCCGTACCCCCAGCCACCTGGAGCTCAACTACCTCACCACGGCCGACGACCTGGCCCAGATGATCGCCGAGGGCAGCTTCCCGCCGCCCCGGCACCCCGGCGAGACGACCAGCGCGCCGCGGGTCGGCGACGGGCTGATCCGGCTCGACGGAGGCGGCAAGGTCACCTACGCCAGCCCGAACGCGCAGTCGGCGTACCGGCGGCTCGGCCTGTCGACGCATCTGATAGGGGAGGACCTGGCCAGTGTGAGCGGGCGGCTCTCCGACGACCCGCTCGAAGGCGGCGAGACGTCGGAGATGCTGCTGGCCGCGCTGCGCGGGGAGGCGCCCCCGCGCCGGGAGATCGAGGCGCGCGGGGCGACGGTGCTGGCCCGTGCCCTGCCGCTGATGCCGGCCGGTACCCCGATCGGCGCGCTCGTGCTGGTGCGCGACGTGACCGAGGTGCGGCGCCGGGACCGGCAGCTGATCACGAAGGACGCCACGATCCGGGAGATCCACCACCGGGTGAAGAACAACCTCCAGACCGTGGCGGCGCTGCTGCGGTTGCAGGCCCGGCGGGTCGGGATGCCGCAGGCACGGGCGGCGCTGGAGGAGTCCGTACGCCGGGTGGCGTCGATCGCGCTGGTGCACGAGACGCTGTCGATGTCGTCGGACGAGGCGGTGGAGTTCGACGGCATCGTCGACCGGGTCGCGTCGGCCGCCAAGGAGGTCGCGGCACCCGAGTCGCGGGTGATCGTCCGGCGTACCGGCACCTTCGGCGTCCTGCCGGCTGAGGTGGCGACCCCGCTGGTGATGGTGCTCAACGAGTTGCTCCAGAACGCCGTGGAGCACGCGTACGGGCCGGGCGTCGAGGGCGAGGTGGTGATCAGCGCGCACCGGTTCCGCCGGCAGTTGCACGTGACCGTCTCCGACTCCGGTCGGGGCCTGCCGGACGGTTTCGACCTGGACGCGAGTGAACGGCTCGGGCTGCAGATCGTGCGGACCCTGGCCACCGGTGAGCTGCGCGGCTCGATCGAGCTGCGGCCGCGTCCGGAGGGCGGCACCGAGGCGGTGCTGGTCGTGCCCCTGTCCAAGCGCTGACCGCCGGCGGTCCGTCCCGGGGCGCGAGGCGCTGATCGCCGGACGGTCGGTCCCGGGCGCCCGGGACCGACCGCCGGAACGTCGTCCTGGTTCCCATGTGATGGGACCGGGCAGGTGGCGGTGGCGTGGGGTGCGGGGTCACCGCGTGATCAATTCCCTACCATACTGGTGGGGTAGCGGGAGTATTTGCTGGTCAGCGGGGTGCGACGAGATGAGATCGCGCTCACCCGGACATGGCGCCGGGGTACTGGTTCGTGGCACGATCGTGGGTATGACCGCTGCCTCCCTGCGGCTGACCAGCCGCCGACACGTCGACTTCGGTCGCGTGCGCAGCGCCATCTGTCCGGCTGCCTGACGCCGCCCGCATTCCATTTCGGGCGCGCGACCGCGCCGGTTTTCTTGACATCGAGGTCAACCGCAGATTTTCGCGGTCACCGGTGCGCGCGCCCCCACCAGCATCAGGAGGACGCTCGCATGACGGCTACCGCCGTGCCGGCCAGTTCCCGTTCCACCCCGCCCACGAAGGCCCGCCGTGGCGAGGGTCAGTGGGCACTGGGGCACCGCGAACCGCTCAACCCCAACGAGCGCTTCAAGGCCGACGACGACGGGCTCAACGTACGGGCCCGGATCGAGGGGATCTACGCCAAGGGCGGGTTCTCGAGCATCGACCCGCAGGACCTCCGGGGCCGGATGCGCTGGTGGGGCCTGTACACCCAGCGCCGTCCCGGCATCGACGGCGGGCGGACGGCCGTCCTGGAGCCGCACGAGCTCGAGGACGAGTACTTCATGCTGCGGGTACGCATCGACGGCGGCCAGCTCGACCTGGCCCAGCTGCGCGCCATCGCGAACGTCTCCACCCGGTACGCGCGCGGCACCGCCGACATCACCGACCGGCAGAACATCCAGCTGCACTGGGTCCGGATCGAGGACGTGCCGGCCATCTGGAAGGAGATCGAGGGCGTCGGCCTGGACACGACCGAGGCCTGCGGTGACACCCCCCGGGTGATCCTGGGCAGCCCGGTCGCCGGGGTGGCCGAGGCCGAGGTCCTCGACGCCACCGAGGCGATCCGGGAGATCCACGCCACGTTCATCGGCAACCCCGAGCTGTCCAACCTGCCGCGCAAGTTCAAGACCACGATCTCGTGGCTGCCGGACACCCCGTACGAGGCCAACGACATCGCGTTCCTCGGTGTGATCCACCCTGACCACGGCCCCGGCTTCGACCTGTGGGTCGGCGGCGGGCTGTCGACCAACCCGATGCTCGCCAAGCGTCTCGGGGTGTGGGTGCCGATGCACGAGATCGCCGAGGTCTGGCACGGCGTGGTCAAGATCTTCCGTGACTACGGGTACCGCCGGCTGCGCAACCGGGCCCGGTTGAAGTTCCTGATGGCCGACTGGGGGCCGGAGAAGTTCCGGGAGATCCTGGAGACCGAGTACCTGGGTCGCAAGCTCGTCGACGGTCCGGCTCCGGAGCTGCCCGAGCGCCCGATCGACCACGTGGGCATCCACAAGCAGTGGGACGGCAGGTACTACGTCGGCGTGGCGCCGGTGGCGGGCCGGGTGTCCGGCGAGATCCTCGCCAAGGTCGCCGACATCGCCGAGGCGCACGGCAGCGACCGGGTGCGGCTCACCCCGTACCAGAAGCTCCTGGTCCTCGACCTCGATCACGACCGGGTCAACTCGCTCGTGGCGGAGCTGCGGGAGATCGGCCTGGAGGCGACGCCGTCGGCGTGGCGGCGCGGCACGATGGCCTGCACCGGTATCGAGTTCTGCAAGCTGGCCATCGTCGAGACCAAGGCCCGCGCGGCGAGCCTGGTCGCGGAGCTGGAGAAGCGGCTGGCCTCCTTCGACGCCGACATCTCCATCCACCTCAACGGCTGCCCCAACGCCTGCGCCCGCACGCAGGTCGCCGACATCGGGCTCAAGGGCATGATCGTGACGGGACCGGACGGCCGGCAGGTTGAGGGCTTTCAGGTGCACCTCGGCGGGGGCCTGGGTATGGCCGCCGGGCAGACCGCCGGTTTCGGCCGCAAGGTACGTGGTCTCAAGACCACGGCGGAGGAGCTGCCCGACTACGTGGAGCGGCTGGCCCGCCGGTATCTCGCGGGGCGCACCGACGGCGAGACGTTCGCGCAGTGGGTCATGCGCGCGGACGAAGGAGACCTCACATGAGCGAGCGGCAGGCCCCGTTGTACTGCCCGTACTGCGGGGAAGAGGACCTGCGGCCCTCCGAGCAGGGCGGCCACGGCGCCTGGGAGTGCCACTCCTGCGCCCGCGTGTTCTCGGTGAAATTCGTCGGTTTGGTCGGACAAGCGCTGGAGGTAACCCGGTGAGCGCGAGGAGCGAAGCGAAGCGGAGCACCGCAGTCGCGAACGACGGAGACGGAGACTCGGTGACGAGCCCCCGGACCAAGGAAGAGCTTCGCGAACTGGCGATCCAGGCCGGTCGGGAGCTGGAAGGCAAGCCGGCCGAGGAGATCGTGGCCTGGGCGGTCGAGGAGTTCGGCGAGCGGTTCTGTGTGACGAGTTCGTTCGCCGACGCGGTCCTCGCCCACGTGGTGTCGCGGGTGGCCCCCGGGGTCGACGTGATCTTCCTCGACACCGGGCTGCACTTCGCGGAGACGCTGCGGGTTCGCGACATCGTGCAGCGGACCCTGCCGGTCACGGTCCGGTCGATCCGGCCCCAGCTCACGGTCGGGGAGCAGGACGAGAAGTTCGGCCCCCGGCTGTACGCGCGCCGCCCCGACGAGTGCTGCGACCTGCGCAAGGTCGAGCCGCTGGAGCGGGGGCTGGCCAACTACGACGCCTGGGCGGCGGGTTTGCGTCGCGACGAGTCACCGACCCGCGCCAACACCCCGGTCGTCGGCTTCGACACCAACCGGGGCAAGGTCAAGGTGTCGCCGCTGGCGGCGTGGACCCAGGCCGACGTGGACGCGTACATCTCCCGCCACAACGTGCCGGTGAACACGCTGCTGCGCCAGGGGTACGCCTCGGTCGGCTGCTGGCCGTGCACCAGGCGCACCCCGCCCGGCGCCGACCCCCGTGCCGGTCGCTGGCCGATGTTCGACAAGAACGAGTGCGGGCTGCACGTGTGAGCGTCGGCGACCCTGTCCTCCTGGTCGCCCACGGCTCGCGCTACCCGCGGGCCGGAGTCCACGTGTCGTTCCTCGACCACGCGGGGCCCCGTCCGGACGAGGAGCTGGCGCGCCTGCGTGACGCCGGCTTCGCCTCGGCCACCGTCGTACCGCTGCTGCTGACCTCGGCCTACCACGGCCGGGTGGACATCCCGGCCGTCCTGGCCAAGGCCCGCGCCGACGGTGTGGACCTGACCGTCACGCTGACCGACGTTGTCGGCCCGGTGGCCGGGCAGGTGCCCCGGCCGTTGCTCGCCGGCCTGCGCCGGCGGCTGGCCGACACCGGGGCGGCCTTCGACGCCGTGGTCCTCGCCGCGGCGGGTACCCGCGACCGCGCCGCGCTGGCCACGGTCGAGCTGACCGCGCGCGCCCTGGGTGGACGCCTGGGGGTGCCGTGCCTGCCGGCCTACGCCTCGGCCAGCGCGCCTACCGCGGGCGAGGCGGTGTACGCCCTCCGGCAGGGCGGCGCCCGGGCGGTCGCCGTGGCGGCATACTTCCTGGCGCCCGGGCGCCTCTACGACGCCGCGGTCGAGTCCGCGCGAACGGCCGGCGCGGTCGCCGCGGCCCAGCCGCTCGGCGCGGCGCCCGAACTGGTCACTCTGGTACTCGACCGGGTTACCGCGGCCCGCAGCGCGCCGCTCGCGGCCTGAGCCGCGTCTGCGGTGCCCGCGGTTGCCTGAGCCGCACCTCCGGCGGGCCGTGGCGCGCGCCTCACCCGGATCCCGGGAGACCTTTCACCAGTAACGGGTGATGCCGTCGCCCGGCGTCCCCGGCGAGGCTGTTGCAGTCCGGTAGGCACGTCCAGATCGCATGGTCGGCTGGCTCCGGCGTACCGCGGACTGTTGTCGCGAGCGTGAGGGGAACCCTGGAGCATGGCGAGTCCGACCGAGGAGTTCTTCGACGAGCTGGGTCGAAGGGGGCACGAGCCGCTGCTCGAGAGGGTCACCGCAACCGTGCGTTTCACCATCACGGACGGCGTGCGCGCCGGTCACTGGCTCGTCGCGATCGAGGAGGGCGACATCCGGGTCACCCGCGGCAGCGGCAGCGGCCGGGGCTGCTGCGGTATCTGCGCCGACCGGTCGCTGTTCGACGGCATCGTCACCGGCCGGGTGAACGCGATAGCGGCCATGCTGCGCGGCGCGCTGTGGGTCGACGGCGACCGGGAGACCTGGATCCTGGTGCAGCGGCTGCTCCCGGGGCCCTGTGCGCAGCGCCGGGCACCGTTGGCGGCCCAGGGAGCGCGTGGGGGAGCGGGTCATGGGTGACGGTCGCGACGAGACCGTCCAGACCCTGGACGGCAACACCTTCGTGGTCAGCGACTCGTGCGGGGACATCGACGCCACGCCGACCGATCCGACGGGACTGTTCTCGTACGACACCCGCTTTCTGTCGCGGTGGGCGCTCACCGTCAACGGCAAGCGGCTCATCACGCTCTCCACCGACGACCTCGAGTACTTCGAGACGCGGTTCTTCCTCGTCCCCGACACCGGGACGGTGTACGTCAACGCCAAGCAGTCGGTCATCCGCCACCGCTCGGTCTGCAACGGCCTGTGGGAGCAGCTCCGGGTGATCAACCATGAGGAGGAGACGGTCGATCTCGCGGTCCGGTTGGAGGCCGCCGCGGACTTCGCCGACCTGTTCGAGATCAAGGACGACCTGCCGAAGAAGGGCGCGTACTACCACAGGGTCGAGCACGGCCGCCTGCTGCTCGGGTACGAGCGGGAGACCTTCCGCCGCGAGACCGTGATCTCGACGACCGCCCCGGCCCGGATCGACGAGCGCGGCCTGACCTTCGATCTGAGCATCAGGCCGCACGGGGAGTGGACGACCGAACTCCGGGTCACCCCCGCGCTGCCCGGCGCGGCCGGGCGGTCGCTGCGGCGCCAGCCGCGTAGCCGGACCCGGCCGTTGGCGGACGACCTGGAGAAGTGGGTGGCGCGGGCACCGCGGCTGGAGTGCGACTGGGAGCCGCTGCGTACGACGTACCGGCGCAGCCTGGTCGACCTGGCCGCGCTGCGGTTCTCGCCGATCATCGCCGGGGGGCACAGCCTGCCCGCGGCGGGTCTGCCCTGGTTCATGACCATGTTCGGCCGCGACAGTATCGTCACCAGTCTCCAGGCGCTGCCGTTCGTACCGGAGCTCGCGGCGACCACCCTGCGGGTGCTCGGCGACTGGCAGGGCCGGTGCAGCGACGACTTCCGCGACGAGGACCCCGGCCGGATCCTGCATGAACTGCGGTTCGGGGAGATGACGGCCTTCGAGGAGCGGCCGCAGTCGCCGTACTACGGCACCGCCGACGCCACCCCGCTGTACGTGGTGCTGCTCGACGAGTACGAGCGGTGGACCGGCGACGCCGACCTGGTACGCCGGCTCGAACTGGAGGCGCGGGCCGCGCTGGCCTGGATCGACGAGTACGCCGACCTGCTCGGCAACGGCTACGTCGCCTACCGGTCGCGCAACCCGGAGACGGGCCTGGTCAACCAGTGCTGGAAGGACTCCTGGGACGCGATCTCCTACCGTGACGGCCGCCTGCCCGGCCTTCCCCGGGCCACCTGCGAGCTGCAGGGCTACGCGTACGACGCGAAGAAGCGCGGCGCGCGGCTGGCCCGCGAGTTCTGGGGCGATCCGGAGTACGCCGGCCGGCTCGACAAGGAGGCCGACGACTGCAAGCGGCGGTTCAACAGCGACTACTGGATCGCCGACGGCGGGTATTACGCGCTGGCCCTCGACGCCGACGGCGGCCGGGTCGACGCGCTGGCGTCCAACATCGGCCACCTGCTGTGGAGCGGGATCGTCGACGAGGACAAGGCACCGGCCGTCGTGGGGCACCTGCTCGGCCCGCGGCTGTTCTCCGGATGGGGGGTGCGGACCCTCGCCGAGGGCGAGTCGCGGTTCAACCCGATCGGTTACCACGTGGGCACGGTCTGGCCGTTCGACAACTCGGTCATCGCCTGGGGGCTGCGCCGCTACGGGTACAAGGAGGAGGCGGCACGGATCGCGGCGGGCATCCTGGACGCGGCCGACTTCTTCTCCGGCCGGCTGCCGGAGGCGTTCGCCGGCTACGACCGGTCGCTGACCAGGTACCCCGTGCAGTACCCGACCGCGTGCTCGCCGCAGGCGTGGTCCACCGGCGCGCCGCTGCTGTTCCTGCGGACCATGCTCGGGCTGGAGCCGCTCGGTGACCATCTGGTGGTAGACCCGGCGCTGCCGGTGGGGATCGGCCGGATCGAGCTGCTCGACATCCCGGGCAGGTGGGGCCGCATCGACGCGTTCGGGCGGGGCCGGCTGGACGTGGGTTCGCGGCGGCGGCTGCGTCCCCAGTTGGGCGACCCGGTACGGGAGAAGTCCAGGTTCGTGTAGGGCGACCGCACGCCGACCATTTCAAGATCATGAAGAGGTCAGGTACGAGTATCGTGACTGGATGCAGATGACATGCCCCAAATGCATGGGCCAGATGCGGCAGTACGAGCGCAGCGGCGTCACCATCGACCAGTGCACCGAGTGCCGGGGGATCTTCCTTGACCGGGGCGAGTTGGAGCGGCTGGTCGACGCGGAGACCTCATGGCACCGCGGTCAGGCCCACCAGCCGCCGCCGCAACCGCAGCCGTACGCGCAGCCGCACCGGTACCGCGACTACGACTCGGACGAGTACCCGGTGTACGGCCAGCACGGCCACGGTCACTACGGTCACAAGAAGCGTCGTGGCTTCCTGGAAGAGCTGTTCGACTGATCAAACGCTGCCGATCGCGCAAACACTGTTCGGCTGATCAAGGACCGTCCGACTGATCAAGAGTTGTTCGAGTGATCGCGAGGTCGCAGGACATGAGATTGCCGATCGACAGTGGTGCCCCGGGGACCATTGGCCCCCGGGGCACCACCCGGTCCAGATCAAGCGGAGTGAGCGCGAACCCGCAAGCCGCCGCGCCGCTTGAGGGCGCGCCGCTCCTCTTCGCTCATTCCGCCCCAGACGCCGGCGTCCTGACCGGAGTCGAGCGCCCACTGCAGGCACTCGTCGGTCACGGAGCAGCGCCGGCAGACCGCCTTTGCCTGCTCGACTTGCAGCAGGGCCGGACCAGACGTCCCGATCGGGAAGAACAGTTCCGGGTCCTCATCGCGGCAGGCAGCACGGTGGCGCCAGTCCGACATGGCGGCAACACTCCTTGGTTTGCGGATCGGTGGCAGTGAGTGCGTTTAATGTTTCCTATATGCGTCTCGCGTGCCGGTCGCGTGGCTGAACCAGGCCGAACGGCAGTGCGTGAGCAGGCAACTCGCTTCGCTTGTGAATACTTTCACGAACTGCGGCGATGTCAAGGGGAACGTTCTGAAAAACTCGGAGTGCGTGAGTGACGTCACGCTGTGTATGTCCGGTTTTTCGAGTCGTCAGCCTCCACGCGTACAACGGTCGGTTACAAAAATAGTACTGAAGGTGACCAGTTGCCACCGTTTTTGTGAGTGCCGCAGCGTTGGCGCGCGCCATTCATGTGCTGCTGACAAATAGACCAACGCGTCAACACGCGATCCGTAACGCCTCCGGGACGGAATGGAATTCGACTTTGTCGCGCTCGCCGAGGTAGTCGCCATCGACCTGAAAGGCCATCGGCCGGTCGGCCCGCAGCGTGAACGACTCAAGATCGTGAAGGTTCAGAACGCGCTTCCCGTGCGGGGCCGGCCGGCGGGACAGGATCTGGCCGACCGTCCGTGTGGTGCTCGGTACCCGGAGCTGACGCATCGCCATCACGTCCAGGCCGGTCTCGAACGAGGCGTCCGGGCAGGGGTTCACCGGCCGGTCCCCGAGGTAGGTCCACGGGGCGGAGTTCTGGACGATGACCGTCGCCAGCCCGCTCTCGGGCTGCTCGCCGGGGCGTTCGAGGGTCACCGGCGGATGCCTGCGGTCGGTTGCGAGGAAGTACTGGGCCATCGTGGAGCGCAGGTACAGCGCCGGCGTCGAGGTGCGCCCGCGCAGCCGGGCCCGCTCGACCCGCCGGACCACCTCCGCGTCGATACCCAACCCGGCGCAGAACGTGAAGTACCGGTCGTCGGCCCGGCCCAGCCCGATGGTGCGGGAGCGCTCTTCGCGCAGCGCCTCCAGGATCACGCTGACGCCCTCGGCCCAGTCTCTCGGCATGCCGACGGCGCGCGCGAAGACGTTCGTCGACCCGCCGGGGACGACGGCCAGGGCCGGCCGGTTGTCGGCCTTGTCGGCGGCGGCCATCAACCCGTTGACCGCCTCGTTGACCGTGCCGTCACCACCGAGCGTGACGACGAGCTGTACCCCTTCGGCCGCCGCCTCCCGCGCCAGCGTCGCGGCGTGGCCGCGCCTCCGGGTGTACGCCACCGTCAGGTCGACCTCGCTGCGCAGCGCGCGGACCAGCACGTCCCGGCTGCGCTCGCTCGTGGTGGTCGCCTTGGGGTTGACCACGAGAAGCGCACGCATGGCCGGGACTGTACCCGCAGGCTGCGAATGCACGCGTGGTCATCGGCGGTACAGTGACCGGCGTGACGGACGAGGCTTCGGAATCGCAGCGCCACCTCGGCGGGCCGGGGGCCGGGCCGGGCGGTCCGGCGCCGGCCACCCTCCGGGCGGCGGTCGGGCTGCTGCTCGCCGAAGCGGCGGTGGTCGCCCTGATCGTGGTCTTCCTCGCCTACAAGGACTTCACGGCCCGTGACGTCGTCGTGCGCGACGCGGCGATCGTGACCGGATTCGCGGCCATGGTCGCCGTCGTGCTGGGCGTGTTCGGGGTCGCGCTGAACCGGCGCCGGGGCTGGGCCCGCGGGCCGGCCGTCGTGATGGAACTCATGCTGCTGCCCATCGGGTGGTACATGGTCTCCGGCGGGATGGCCTGGCTGGGCGTACCGGTGCTCCTGCTCGGACTGGTGGGGGCGGGCCTGCTCATCGCGCCGGCCACCCGGGAGGCCCTGGGGCTGCGCTGACCGGGGCGCCGGGGCCGTGTGGTGATCTGTCCCACATCGACGCCGGCGGCCGACCTCGACGCGGGCGACCGGCGCCGGTGGGTTCAGGCGGGCGGGCTCGGGCGGCGCTTGGTCAGCCGGATGCAGACCAGGTCGTTCTCGATGCTGGCCGCCACGTCGTCGGCGAGAGCGCTCAGGACCTGCCAGGCGAACGACTCGCCGGAGGGCAGGCGCACCGTCGCCGGATTGTCGGCGGGCACCGTCGCGTCGACGGTGAGGGCGTCCTCGGTCACGGTGAACCGGCAGGACAGGACGGCGTCGAGAGAGGCCAGGGCGAGCAGGATCGCGCACGCTTCGTCGACCGCTATCCGCAGGTCTTCGATCTCGTCGAGGGTGAACGACAGCCGCGAGGCGAGGCTGGCGGTCGCGGTGCGCAGGACGCCGAGCCAGGCGCCGGAGGCGGGCACGGCGAGGAGCACCACGTCGGCCGCCTGATCCGGCGTGGACCGCTCTGGAACGACCTGGGTCATTCTGCATCCCCCCGTACCGACGACTCTAGGCCCGCGGCGCTCGCCGCGGGAGCCTGAGCGGCGAGATCGCGCAGGGCCGGTCCGGTCAGCCGGTACGGCACCCACTCGTCCATCGCCACCGCCTCGATGGAGTGGTAGAACTCGCGCGCCGGGTTCCAGTGCAGCACCCACCAGTCGAGCCGCTCGTAGCCGCGCTCGGCGCAGACGGCCGCGAGCGTCGCCAGCAGCGCCCGGCCGACGCCGGCACCGCGGGCCTGCGGCCGCACGTACAGGTCCTCCAGGTACACCCCGTGCACCCCACGCCAGGTGGAGAAGTTCAGGAACCAGAGGGCCATGCCGACCGGCTCATCACCGATCAGTGCGACGTGGCCGAACAGGGCCGGCTGCGGACCGAAGAGGGCGGCCTCCAGTTGTGCCTCGGTCAGGTGGCACTCGTCGGCGGCGCGCTCGTACTCGGCCAGTTCGTGCACCATCGCCACCACCGCAGCCACGTCCGTCCGGCTGATCGGCCGGATCTCGACGCTCATCCACCCTCCCGCGGTCCTCACCGCCCGACCCGGAACGGTGGATCCAGGCCGTGCCTGAGCCGGTCCGGATCCGTCCGGATCAGGTGGCCCCCGCCTGCCCGTACCCGAGCGCGAGGGCCACCAATCATCGTCCGGGCGTCAGGCCTGCTTCGTCTCCCAGAAGATCTTGGAAATCTCCTCGATCTTCGCCAGCAGCTTGTCGGCGACGGCCGGATCGACCGCACCCTTGGCGCCGCTGGCGCCGGCCAGCTTAGTGGCTTCGTTGAAGAGCTGGTGCAGGTGCGGGTACTTCTCGAAGTGCTGGGGCTTGAAGTAGTCGGTCCACAGCACCCACAAGTGGTGCTTGACCAGGTCGGCCCGCTGTTCCTTGATCATGATTGCCCGGGTGCGGAACTCCGGGTCCTGGTTGGCCTGGTACTTCTCACAGATCGCCTTTACCGACTCGGCCTCGATCCGGGCCTGCGCGGGGTCGTATACACCACAGGGCAGGTCGCAGTGGGCAGAGACAACGGTACGGGGAGTGAGTAGACGCGGCAGACGCATCGAACCCTCCTGAATGGTTTGCGATGATCCTCTCCAGCGACACTACATCCGCCCACTCCTTACAGCGACAGGAGATGCCCCGCGTGCGGTCGCCGTGGTACCCGGTTCTGGTAAGAGGCGCGTCGATGTCGCCGACGCTGCGCGACGGCGACGCGTTGCTGGTACGCCGGACCACGCGGGTACGGCCGGGGGACGTCGTGGTGGCGCGGTTCCGGGCCCAGCCGGAGCTGATCGTGGTCAAGCGGGTGGCCCGGGCCGAAGGTACGGGCTGGTGGCTGGTCGGTGACAACGAGTTCGTGGGCGCCGACTCGCGGGCGTACGGCGTGGCAGACGTCGACGGGCGAGTGGTCCTGCGGTGGTGGCCGCGACTGTCCCTGGTCCGCCGCCGCTGAGGCGCGACCCGTCCGGGCGGCGCCGGGTCGCGACCCGTCCGGCGATACCGGATCGGGCCGGCTCGCGAGCCGCCTGAGTTTCGATCCGCCGCCGCAGGGCAGCGACGCGTCGGGGTGCGATCACTGGAACACGACGTGGGCGCGGGCTGTGACATGGGCACGCGGCGCGTGACATTGTCCACGCAGTCGCGTCCGGGCAGGCCATTATGCTCTTCGTAGACCAGGGAGACCCCCGCGCAGCAGTGCGCGCCGCCGTCGTGCAGACCCGCAGCCGACCCGGCGCGCCGCGTACGTTCTTCACGAGCGAGGCAAGGAGGCCCCGTGTCCTTCGATCAGCACGACCCTGTCTTCACCCTGCACCGTGGCGGGAAGTTGGTGGTCAACTCCACCGCTCCGCTCGCCACCCGGGAAGACCTCTCCCTGGCGTACACCCCCGGCGTGGCCCGGGTCTGTGAGGCGATCGCCGCCGACGAGTCCCTGGTCCACGAGTACACCTGGGTCCGGCACACCGTCGCCGTCGTGACCGACGGCTCGGCGGTGCTCGGCCTGGGCAACATCGGGCCGCGCGCGGCGCTGCCCGTCATGGAGGGCAAGGGCGCGTTGTTCAAGCAGTTCGCCAACGTCGACGCCGTCCCCATCTGTCTGGGCACCCAGGACACCGAAGAGATCATCGCGACGGTGCAGGCGCTCGCGCCCTCGTTCGGCGGGATCAACCTGGAGGACATCGCCGCGCCGCGCTGCTTCGAGATCGAGCGGCGCCTGGACGAGGCGCTCGACATCCCGGTCTTCCACGACGACCAGCACGGTACCGCGATCGTCGTGCTCGCCGCGCTGCGCAACGCGGCCGCGCTGCTCGACCGCAAGCTGGACCGGCTGCGGGTGGTCATCAGCGGTGCGGGCGCGGCCGGGGTCGCGGTCACCAAGATGCTCATCGCCGGTGGCGTCGAACCCGGCTCGGTCGTCGTGGTCGACTCCCGGGGGGCGCTGCACAGCGGACGGGAGGACCTCACCGCGACCAAGCGGGAACTGGTCGAGCTGACCAACGGCGACGGCGTGCGCGGCGGGATCATCGAGGCCCTGCGCGGCGCCGACGTGTTCATCGGCGTCTCGGGCGGCAGCATTCCCGAGGAGGCGCTGGCCGGCATGGCGCCGGGCGGCGCGATCTTCGCGCTGGCCAACCCGACGCCGGAGGTGCACCCGGTGATCGCGGCCCGGTACGCCGCGGTCGTGGCGACCGGCCGCAGCGACTTCCCCAACCAGATCAACAACGTTCTCGCGTTCCCGGGCGTGTTCCGGGGTGCGCTCGACGCCGGAGCGACCCGGATCACCGACGGCATGAAGGTGGCGGCCGCCGACGCGATCGCCGGGGTCGTCGCCAACGAGCTACGCCGGGACGCCATCGTCCCGAGTCCGCTCGACCCCCGGGTGGCGCCCGCCGTGGCCGCCGCGGTCGCCGAGGCCGCGGTCCGCGACGGCGTCATCCGCTCCTAGGTTCAATCCATGATCGGCACAACTTTCCGGAAGTTGTGGCCTCGGTGGTACCGGGAGACCACAACTTCCCGGAAGTTGTGCCGATCATGGGGCGGGCGCCGGCTCTGCTAGCGTCGCCCGTATGCGCGCCGCCTACGCTTCCGCCTTCAACCCTGACGATCCGCTCGCCGCGTTGACCGTCGGTGACCAGTCTGAGCCCGCGCAGGACGGGTGGGTGACCGTCGACGTCCGGGCCAGTGCGCTCAACCACCACGACCTGTGGTCGCTACGCGGCGTCGGCCTACGCGCCGACCAACTGCCGATGATCCTCGGCTGCGACGCAGCCGGTGTCGACCCGGACGGCAACGAGGTCGTCATCTACTCGGTGATCGACGAGGCCACCGGCGACGGCCGCCAGCGCTCGATCCTGTCGGAGTACTTCCCCGGCACGCTCGCCGAGCGGGTGGCGGTGCCGGCCCGCAACCTCGTACCCAAGCCCGCCGAGCTGTCGTTCGCCGAGGCGGCCTGCCTGCCGACCGCGTGGCTGACCGCGTACCGGATGCTGACCACCAAGGGCCGGCTGCCTGAGAACGGCAGCGTGCTGGTCCAGGGCGCCGGCGGCGGGGTCGCCACCGCGGCGGTCGTGCTCGGTGTGGCGCTCGGCGCGCGGGTCTACGCGACCAGCCGTGACGCCGAGAAGCGGGAGCGGATCGCCGCGCTCGGTGCCACCGCGGTGGAGAGCGGCGCCCGCCTGCCGGAGCGGGTGGACGTCGTGATCGAGACCGTCGGCGCGGCGACCTTCGACCACTCGCTCAAGTGCGCCAAGCAGGGCGGCCGGATCGTGGTCTCCGGAGCCACCTCGGGGCATCTGCCCGCCGTCAACATGCGCCGCGTCTTCGCCGGTGAGCTGGAGATCCTCGGTTCGATGATGGGCACCCCCGAGGAACTGGGGCAGCTGCTGCGGCTCTGTGCGGACAAGGGCATCCGCCCGATCATCGACTCGGTCCACGGCTTCAGCGACGTACGGGGGGCGTTCGAGCGGCTCGCCTCCGGCGACGTGTTCGGCAAGGTGGTCGTCGACCACACCCGCTGACCGGGCAGGCCGGTGCGCGGCCACCCGGTTGCCGTACCCGGCGTCGCGATCGGACCGGTTGTCCCGCACGCTGGGTGATCGGGTACTTCCGGTCTGCTGCGGCCTGGAGTCGGGTGGCCGACTCCGGGCCGCCGACCGCCGGCGAGGATGTGTCGCCGCGTCGATCTATTCGTTAAGGTGCCCCCATGTCCAACGAGCAGGTCGACCCGAGCGGCACCACCGGGCAGTTCAAGGCGTTCGCGGACGCGTCCGCCGATGAGTCCGGCCGCTCCCGGACCCCCCTTGTCATCGGCGGAGTCGTCGCCGTCGTGCTCCTCGCGCTGATCGCCTACCTCGCGCTCAGCTGAACCCCGGGCCGGGCCCCGCGCTCAGCTCAACTCCGGCCGGGCCCTCGCGCCCGGCTGAATCCTCAGCCGGGCCCTCGCGCCCGGCTCAACCCTCACCCTCGGCCGAGCCGTACCCGATTCACAGGGCCGACTCCCAGCGCGACGTACCCGGCAACGTGCCGTCGCGGCTGAGCCGGCCCTTCGCGTCGGTGTCACCGTAGAGCGTCCAGCGCAGGAAGTCGGTCGTGGTCCGGACCAGCGGGTCGAAGCCGGCGGAGGCGGGCGTCAGGTACCGGCCGTGGTCGGCGCCCTCCAGCGTGAGGAACGCCTTCGGCCATCGCATCGCCTGATAGGCGGCCTGTCCGCCGCTGTAGGCGACGGTGGGGTCGGCGTCGCCGTGTACGAACAGCACCGGGGTCGCCGGACCGGCGTACGAACCGCCCAGCAGCGCACCGGCGATCACGACGGCCGCCCGCAGGCGGATGTCGCGCTGGGTGGAGAGCAGACCCGTCGTCGTGATGCCGCCCGCCGAGTAACCCGTGGCGGCGACCGCCGCGGTGTCGAGGCGACCGGCGAGCGGGTCGCCGTCGTGGCCGTCGAGGGCGAGTACCTGGCTGATCACGTACGAGGCGTCGGCCGGCTGGTTCACCACGTCCAGGACGTCGAAGCGCGACGCTTCGCGCCGGGTGTGCGGGTACGCGGGAGCGGCGACGACGAAGCCGGCGGACGCCCACCGGGTGGCCACCGGGGCCAGCTGCTCCGGCTCGCCGTTGAGGCCGTGGCTGAGGAGGATCAGCGGGAACCGGCCGACCGCCGGTGAGGTACCCGACTGTGGGTCGCCGCCGGCCGGGCCGGCGTCCGGGTACCAGACGGTGGTCGGCAGCGGCCGGTCGGGGCCGCGGGACAGGGAGAGTTCCCGGACGCCGACCCCGAACGGCTTCGCGGGCGCCTTCCGGCTCGGTAGGGGCGGCAGGGCGGCGATGGCCGGCGGTGCCGCGCGGTCCGCGGCGCCGGGTGCGGTCGTGGCGTGGTCGCCCGGCGCGACGGCGGCCCAGTGGGTGTCCGGCGCGGTGACGCACCCGCGGGTGAGTACGGCTCCTGCGGCGAGCGTGGCGAGTGCCAGCGCGACCAGATTGCGGCGCGGGAGTTGGCGGGGCACCGCTCGACTGTAGGCAGGTGTTTCCAGCTCCGGCGAGACCCGGTGGGAGCGGGCTCCGGCCGGCCGGGTGGGGGAGGCGGGTTCAGCCCAGGTGGGGGAGAGCGGCTCAGCCCGGGTGGGGAGAGTGCTCCGGCCCGGCCGGCCGGGGACGGCTCAGGAACGGCTCAGATCGGCCGGGAACGGCTCAGATCGGCCGGGCGGTGAACCAGGCGTGGTCGTCGGTGAGCCAGCGGTCCAGTCGCAGCCCGGTGGCGGCGAGGTCGGCGGCCAACTCCTCGTCGTCGATGCGGTACGCGGTGAACGCATGCGTCCACACCCGGCCGTCGACGTGGTATTCGAGCACCGCGTCCAGCGTCGCCCCCGTGCGCCGTACCGAGTGCCCGACCCACCGGATCCCGCCGTCGTCGACGTCGTACGGCTCGACGGTGTCGAGCCACTCCGGCGGGTGCCGCTGGACGACGACCACGCCGTCGGGCCGCACGTGCCGGGCGCAGGTGGCGAGGAAGGCGCGCCGTTGCTCCGGCTCCGTGTTGATGAGGGTGCTGGCCAGGAGTACGGCGTCGAACGTCCGGTCGAGCCGCAGCGTCTCAATGGAGGAGCGGGCGCATGCCAGATCGCCCAGGTGGGCGAGCATCGCCGTGGACTCGTCCACGCCGAAGACGGGGTGGCCCAGGTCGGCGAGCGGGCGCAGGATCCGGCCGGTACCGCAGCCCAGTTCGAGGATCTCGGCGCTCGCCGGCACGGCGGCGTGCACGATGGCGGGCTCGCCGCGGTCGGGTAGGAGCGCGTAGAAGTCGACGGCGCAACCGTCGGCCGTGATCTCTCCCGGGCCGGTTCCGGTTGCGCGCGCCAACCTACTCGTCCTCGTCGTCGGAGAGCCGGGCCAGCCAGGTGGCCAGGCGCTCGACCGGCGTCTCGAACTCGGGGTTGAGGTCGACGAAGTCACGCAGTCGCTCGGCGAGCCAGTCCATGGTGATGGTCTCGTCGCCGCGCCGCTCGGAGAGTTCTTCGATGCCCCGATCGGTGAAGTACATGATCCCTCCTATTCGCGGATCTCGGACACGTGAGCCGCCTGTCGCCGGTTCCACGTGTCCAAGATCCGCGAAATCACGCGCTCGCTATGCGCGGGGCAGTGCCGCCTCGATCAGCGCGGCCTGCTCGGCGTCGTGCATCTTGGTCGAACCCACGGAGGGAGCGGCCGCCGCGGGCCGCGAGATCCGCCGCAGGCGCACCCCCTCGAGGTGCTCCAGCAGGTTGAGTGCGATGAACGTCCACGCACCCTGGTTGGCCGGCTCCTCCTGGACCCAGGCGAAGTCGTCCGCGTTCGGGTATTGCGCGAGGGCGGCCCGGACCTCGTCGACCGGCAGCGGGTAGAGCTGCTCGATCCGCACGAGGGCGGTGTCGGTGATGCCTCGGTCGGCGCGGGCCTGTACCAGGTCGTAGTACACCTTGCCGGAGCAGAACAGTACCCGCTTCACCGCGTTCTTGTCGGTGACCCCGGCGTCCGGGATGACCGGCTGGAAGGTGCCGCTGGTGAACTCGTTGGTCGAGGAGACGCAGAGCCGGTGCCGCAGCAGCGACTTCGGGGTGAACACGACCAGCGGCTTCTTCTTCGGCGACAGCGCCTGGCGGCGCAGCAGGTGGAAGTGGTTGGCCGGGGTGGTCGGCACCGCGACGCGGATGTTGTCCTCGGCGCACAGCTGCAGGTAGCGCTCCAGGCGGCCCGACGTGTGGTCGGGGCCCTGGCCCTCGTGCGAGTGCGGCAGCAGCAGGGTCACCGCGCTGCGCTGACCCCACTTGACCTCACCGGAGGAGACGAACTCGTCCACGATGGACTGGGCGCCGTTGGCGAAGTCGCCGAACTGCGCCTCCCACATCACCAGCGCGTCCGGGTTCTCCACCGAGTACCCGTACTCGAAGCCCATCGCCGCGAACTCGCTGAGCAGCGAGTCGTAGACGAACAGCCGGGCGGACTCGTCGGCGACCTGGGTGATCGGGAAGTAGTCCCGGCCGGTCACCGCGTCGACGACCGCCGCGTGCCGCTGCACGAACGTGCCGCGCTTGGAGTCCTGGCCGGACAGCCGGACCGTGACGCCCTGGGCGAGCAGCGAACCGAACGCGATGATCTCGCCGAAGCCCCAGTCGATGCCGCCCTCGACGGCCATCTTGGCCCGCCGCTCGAGCAGCTGTGCCACCCGCTTGTGCGGGGTGACACCGCTCGGCAGACTGGCGTGCGCCTCGCCGATCCGCTTGAGGACACCCGCGTCGATCGCGGTCTCCACCTGCGGCTCCGGCTCCGGCGTGCGCAACCGGCTGATCCGCGTCGACGGGCCCGACGACGAGTCGCGGGTCGCCCGGAACACCGTCTCCAGCTGCTGCTGGTAGTCGCGCAGCAGCTCCTCGGCGTCCTCGAGGGTGATGTCGCCGCGCCCGATCAGCTCCTCGGTGTAGATCTTGCGCACCGAACGCTTGCTGTCGATGATCTGGTACATCAGCGGGTTGGTCATCGACGGGTCGTCGCCCTCGTTGTGACCGCGCCGGCGGTAGCAGACCATGTCGATCACGACGTCCTTGTTGAACGCCTGCCGGTACTCGAAGGCCAGCTTCGCCACCCGGACGACCGCCTCCGGGTCGTCGCCGTTGACGTGGAAGATCGGCGCCTGGATCATCCGCGCGATGTCGGTGGAGTACATCGACGAGCGGGAGTACTCCGGCGCGGTGGTGAAGCCGACCTGGTTGTTGACGACCACGTGGATCGTGCCGCCGGTGCGGTAGCCGCGCAGCTGCGACAGGTTGAGCGTCTCGGCCACCACGCCCTGGCCGGCGAACGCGGCGTCGCCGTGCACGAGCAGCGGCAGCACCGTGTAGCCCTCGAGCTTGAGGTCGATCCGGTCCTGCTTGGCCCGCACGATGCCCTCGAGGACCGGGTTGACCGCCTCCAGGTGCGACGGGTTCGCCACGACCGACACGGTCGTGGCGTGCGCGCCGTCGGGGGTGGAGTACTTGCCGACCTGGCCAAGGTGGTACTTGACGTCACCGGAGCCGTGCGACGACTTGGGGTCGATGTGCCCCTCGAACTCGGAGAAGATCTTCTCGTACGGCTTGCCGACGATGTTGGCCAGCACGTTGAGGCGGCCGCGGTGGGCCATGCCGATCACGACCTCGTCGAGCTCGGCGCGGGCCGAGTCCTGCAGGATCTCGTCCAGCAGCGGGATCAGGCTCTCGCCGCCCTCCAGCGAGAACCGCTTCTGGCCGACGTACTTGGTCTGCAGGAACGTCTCGAACGCCTCCGCGGCGTTGAGCCGGCCGAGGATGTGCTTCTGCTGCTCGGTGGTCGGCTTCTCGTGCCGGTGCTCGACCCGCTCCTGGATCCAGAGGCGCTCCTCCGGGTCCTGGATGTGCATGTACTCGACGCCGACGCGCCGGCAGTAGGAGTCGCGCAGCACGCCGAGGACGTCGCGCAGCTTCATCTTCTGCTTGCTGGCGAAGCCGCCGACGTTGAACTTGCGGTCGAGGTCCCACAGCGTCAGGCCGTGCTGGAGCACGTCCAGGTCGGGGTGGCGGCGGATGTGGAACTCGAGCGGGTCGGTGTCGGCCATCAGGTGGCCGCGCACCCGGTAGGCGTGGATCAGCTCCAGCACCCGGGCGGTCTTGTCGACCTGGCCCTCGGAGTCGACCGCGACGTCGCGCACCCAGCGCACCGGCTCGTAGGGCAGGCGCAGCGAGGTGAAGATCTCGTCGTAGAAGCCGTGCTCGCCGAGCAGCAACTCGTGGATGCGCTTGAGGAAGTCGCCGGACTGCGCGCCCTGGATGATGCGGTGGTCGTAGGTCGAGGTCAGCGTGATGATCTTGCTGATGCCCAGCTCGGACAGGCGCTCGTCGGACATGCCGGCGTACGGGGCCGGGTATTCCATCGCGCCGACGCCGAGGATGGTGCCCTGGCCGGACATCAGGCGGGGGATCGAGTGGACCGTGCCGATGCCGCCGGGGTTGGTCAGCGAGATCGTGGTGCCGGCGTAGTCGTCCATGGTCAGCTCGCCGCGGCGGGCGCGCCGGATGACGTCCTCGTACGCCTGCCAGAACTGCCGGAAGTCCATCGCCTCGGTGGCCTTGATGCTCGGCACCACCAGCGAGCGGGAGCCGTCGGGCTTGGGCAGGTCGATCGCGATGCCCAGGTTGACGTGCTCCGGCTGCACCAGCGCCGGCTTGCCGTCGGCTTTCGCGAAGGAGTTGTTCATCTCCGGGAAGTCGGCGAGGGCCTTGACCATCGCGTACCCGATGAGGTGGGTGAAGCTGACCTTGCCGCCGCGGCCACGGGTGAGGTGGTTGTTGATCACGATGCGGTTGTCGGCCATCAGCTTGGCCGGCACGGCGCGCACGCTGGTCGCGGTGGGTACCTCGAGTGAGGCGTCCATGTTCGCGACGATCTTCGCCGCGACCCCGCGCAGTGGGATGGTCTTCGTGCCGCCCGGCGCGGCCGGAGCGGGGGTCTTCGGCTGGGGTGCCGCTGGCGCGGCCGCCGGCTTCGTGGCGGCCGGCTGGGCGGGGGCCGGCGCCGGCTTCGCGGGCGCGGGTGCCGACGAGGCCGCCGGCGCCGCGGGGGTCGTACTCGTGCCGGCCGGTGGGGTCGTGGACGTCTCCGTGGCAGTCCCGTCGCCGCCGGGGCGGTAGTCGACGAAGAAGTCGTGCCAGGCGGAGTCGACGCTCGCCGGGTCGGACAGGTACCGCTGGTACATGTCCTCGACGATCCACTCGTTGGGGCCGAAGCCCGCTAGAGGGTTGTCCTGCGAGTTGGTCGCTTGGGTTGACACGTCCGTAATCGCCTCTTCCACGTGCGCGCGTTACCGAAGTCAGAAGACGGGTTCAAGGCTACGCTCCGCGACACGGGTCGACGGCATCGACGTCGACCCGTGTCGCGGCTCACAGACCTTCGTGAAGAATCAGACTTCAGGACACATCTCGCTTACGAAGGATCAAAGTGCCAATAATGCCAGCAACCGCCCCATAACCGATCAGAACCAGGGCGCCCACCCACTGCGGCGGGCTCTGCGGGAACGTCTTGGTCGGCGAGATCATGATCGACGAGGCGATGGAGGGCACGATGACCTGCGCGGTCAGCACCCAGTCCTTCTTGATCACGAACTGGTGGACGACCATGAACAGCAGCTGCGCCGCGGTGGTCCCGATCAGGTAGAGCACGGTCGCCGTGATCGTCGCGCCGATCTGGCTGCGGATCAGCGCGCCGAAGCCGACCCCGAACACCGCCCAGATCGCGTACGCCGCGAGGTTGAGCAGGAGCGCCCTGCTGACCTCCCAGTCGCCGAGGTGGCTGCCGAAGCCCTCGGTCTTGAGGAAGATCGTGCCGACGACCACGTTGACCACCAGGGTGAACAGCCAGAAGATGGCCGAGGCCAGCACGCCGGTGACGAGCTTGGCCAGGACCACCCGGGTGCGGTGCGGGGTCGTGAGGAACGTGGTGGTCGCGGTCTGGTGGTAGTACTCGTTGGTGATCAGCAGAATGCCCAGCACCGACACGATCAGCACCCCGAAGAACTGACCGGACGTGAAGATGTTGGCCGCCTGGGCCACCACGTCGTGCTGTGACGCCCACTGTGCCTTCATCTCGGCCAGTTGGCCCGGCGGGATCTGGTCGGGCGTGCGCCCGCCGCTCGTGGACTTGACGAACTCGTCGAACGGCCTCAGCAGGAAGTGCGCCTGGATGCAGTTGACCAGCAGAGCGAACGCTGTCATGACCAGGGTGCCGAGGCCGAGGAGCCACCACGTGTTGGTGGTGCGGATCTTGAGTATTTCGCTGCGGATCAGCCGGTTCATCGGATGGTGGCCTTCCCCTGGGTCAGTTCGAGGAACACGTGCTCGAGGTCGGGTCGCTCGCTGACCAGCTCGTGCAGCTCGACGTTGGCGCGCAGCGCGGCCGCGCCGACGGCCGGCGCCTCCACCCCGGTCACCAGCAGCGCACCGTCGGTGGCCGCCTCGACCGTCGCACCCGCCTGCTTGAGCTCGGCGCTCAGCGCCTCCGCGCCCGGGGTGCGCACCCGCACCCGCGCCGCGCCGGACATCGACCCCAGTACTTCGCTGACCGAGCCCTGGCGGACCAGTCGCCCGGCCGCGATGATCACGACGTCGTCGGCGAGCAGCTCCATCTCGGACAGCAGGTGGCTGGAGACGAGGACGGTACGGCCCTGGGCCGCCAGGTTGCGCAGCAGGTCACGCATCCACCGGATGCCCTCGGGGTCGAGACCGTTGGCGGGCTCGTCGAGGATGAGTACCCGCGGGTCGCCCAGCATGGCCGAGGCGATGCCCAGCCGCTGGCGCATGCCCAGCGAGTACCCCTTGAACTTGCGCTTGCCGGCCGGGGCCAGGTCGACCAGGTCGAGGACCTCGTCGACGCGGCCGTCCGGCAGGCCGGCGGCCGCGGCGATGACGCGCAGGTGGTTGCGGCCGTTGCGGCCCTTGTGCGCGGCGGACGCCTCGAGGATCGCGCCCACCGTACGCAGCGGGTCCGGCAGGTCCGCGTACCGCAGACCACTGATCGTCGCGGTGCCCGCGGTCGGGGTGACCAGGTTGAGGATCATTCGCAAGGTCGTGGTCTTGCCGGCGCCGTTCGGACCGAGGAAGCCGGTCACCCGGCCCGGTTCGACAGTGAACGACAGGTTGTCGACGGCCCTGACATTCTTGTACTGCTTTGTCAGGCCGGAGACAACGATCTGCCCATCGGACATTGATATCCCTCCGTGAGGCGGCCGGCGACGCGGGTGGCACCGCTACGGTGTTCGCCGCCGCTCAGATTGGCAATCGTGCGTGCCCCGGTCAAACGCGCAGGTGAACGAGGTACGACTAGGACACCGTAGGTGACCTGTGTGCCCGGTGTGTGGATATTCGCCGGCCTCACCCCGTCGCGCAACCCACCTGCACCGGGAGGTCCCGGCCCCGGAAGGCTGCGGGGCCGACCGGTCGGGCGAGGGGAGTCAGGCGAGCGCGATCCAGGTCGCCCGGGACAGCGCCAGAACCGTGCCGTCCGGGCCGTACACGGTGCTGACCACGTGCGCCTTGCGCCCCTCCTGCGCCACCAGCGCTCCCGTCACCACGCACCCGTCACCCGCGGCGGGCAGCGCGTCGACCCGCGCCGCCATCCGCCCGAGGACGTACGGCCGGTGCTCAAGTGGAATAGCCCAGCCGCCGGGGCAGTCCAGCGCCGCCCACATCACCGCCGGCTCGACGTCCGGCGGTACGACCCACGGCGCGGCGGTGCGCCCGTCCGGCAGTCGCCCCGGGAACAGCCGCAGCCCGTCGCCGGGCGGGCGCTGCGGTCCGCACACGTAGCAGGTCGGGAACGGGTGCCCGGTGCGGCCGGGGTACGTCTCGGAGACCGCCATCGCCTCCGCCCACGACACCGCGGGCACCGGCTGCGGCGCCGCGTCGGCCGGCAGCGGCGACGCCGACGCGATGAGCCGGTCGCCGTCGTACACGTCGATGGTGGCGCCATCGGCGTCCACGTCCAGCGGCGTCGCCAGCGGCGGCGGCTGGCGCAGCGTCACCTCCGTGCCGGTGGGGGAGGCCACGTAATGCGCCAGCACGCCGGCCGTGTAACCGCCGTTGGCCGAGTCCGGAGGGCCGTTGAACCTGGCCGGGATGATCATCGGTCCGCCTTCCGGATCGCGTGCGTACACCAGCGACGTACCCGAACGTCCCGCCGCGCGAATACGGTCTCACAGCCGCGCGAGCCGCCGGCCCGCAGCCGTGCCAGCCGCCGGCCCGCAGCCGCGTGACCCGACCGCCGTACCTCCACCGAGGAGAGCGCCTACTCTTCACGAAAGCGCTAACTGCGGCACCCGTCGATGACACGCGACCGCCGGTCAGGCCGGCTTCGCTGGGTGCCATGACGGTTCTCACGGCCACCAACACGACGACGGCGCGCTACAGCGTCCAGGTGGCGACCGAGGGCGAGCTGGTGCGCGCGGCGCAGCGGCTGCGCCACCGGGTGTTCGCCGGGGAGTTGGGCGCCACCCTGCACTCGCCGGTTCCCGGCTCCGACGTGGACGAGTTCGACGTCCACTGCGACCACCTCGTCATCACCGAGAACGGCTCGGGTGAGGTGGTCGGCACCTACCGGATGCTCCCGCCGGGGCGCACCGACCGGCTGTACTCCGACACCGAGTTCCACCTCGGCGCGCTGGCCCCGCTGCGCGACGTCCTGGTCGAGGCCGGGCGCTCCTGTGTGCACCCCGATCACCGCACCGGTGCGGTGATCAACCTGATGTGGGCCGGCATCGCCCGGTACCTGCACCTGTCCGGCCGGCGCTGGCTCGTCGGGTGCGCCTCGGTACCGGTCGCCGACGCCACCGCGGTCTGGCACCGGGTGCAGGCCCGCCACCTGGCTCCGCCGGCGCTGCGGGTCCGGCCGCGTACCCCGTGGCCGATCACCACCGGTCCCGAACCGACGGTGACCATGCCGCCGCTGCTCAAGGGGTACCTCCGACTCGGCGCCTGGGTGTGCGGCCCGCCCGCCTACGACCCCGACTTCGGCGTCGCCGACCTGCTCGTGCTGCTCTCGCTGGACCGGATCGACCCCCGGTACCTGCGGCACTTCCTAGCGGGCGGGCAGTCGGCGGGCGGGCAGTCGGCGGGATGACCGCCGAACCGCTGTGGCTGCCGACGTCGCCCTGCGGCAGCCGCTGTCTGCCGGCGGCGGGCACGGTCACCCGGGTGGGGCCGGTGCGCGCGACCGCCCGACTCGTGGCGGCGGCCGGGGTCGTCGCCATGGCGGCGGCCGCCCTGCCGCTGGTCGCGCTGCTGCGCCCGGCGGCCCGGGTCGGGCTGCTGCGGCTGCTCGCCCGGGCGCTGCTGCGCGCGTTCGGGGTGCGCCACGAGGTGGCCGGTCGGCTGCCCGGTACGCGCGCCCTGCTGGTGGCCAACCACGTGTCATGGCTGGACGTACCCGTCCTGCTGGCGTACGCGCCGGTCCGGCTGCTCGCCAAGCGGGAGGTCCGCGGATGGCCGGTGATCGGGGCGCTCGCCGCCGCGGCGGGCACCACGTTCATCGACCGGCGCCGCCCGCGCGAACTGCCCGCCGCGGTCGCCGAGGTCGCCGCGGCGCTGCGCGCCGGTGCCGTGGTGGCGGTGTTCCCCGAGGGCACGACCCGGTGCGGCCGGGCCACCGGGCGGTTCCGCCCGGCGATGTTCCAGGCGGCCGTCGACGCCGGCGTACCGGTGGCGCCGGTCACACTGCGCTACGCGTCGGCCGGCGGCCGGCCGACCTCGGTCGCCGCGTTCGTCGGCGAGGACACCCTGCTGGCGTCGCTGTACCGGGTGGTTACCGCCCGGGACCTGCGGGTCACGGTCAGCCCGCATCCGTCGCTGCACCCGGTGCCGGGTGGCTCCCGGCGGGTCCTGGCCCGGGCCGCCCGGTCGGCCGTGCGGGTCGCCACCGAACCGACCCGCGTGGTCGTGGAGTCCGCCGTCCTGCCGGTCGCCCGCCCGGTCGTGCAGCCCGCCGTCCTGCCCGCCACCCGCCCGGCGGCGGGGGAGCGGCTGTCACAAGCGGCCTGAGCTGCGGCAGTTCCTGTCACAATCGTGGGGTGGGAGTTCCCCTTTCAGGAAACTCCCAGGCAAAGTTCAGCCCTGCCTCAGTGAGGGGAACCACGATATGGCCATGGGGGTACGCGGCGGCGCTGCACAATCCGGGGGTGCATCGCTGTCGGGCGGAGCGCAGGCTGAGGCGAGACTGCTCGTGGTCGAGGATGATCCCAATATCCTGGAGTTGCTCTCGGCTAGCCTGCGCTTCGCCGGTTTCGCCGTCGCCAGCGCCAGCAGCGGCGAGGAGGCGGTGACCGCGGCCGGCGAGCAGCGACCCGACCTGATCGTCCTCGACGTGATGCTGCCCGACCTCGACGGCTTCGACGTGGTACGCAAGCTGCGCTCGGGCGGCAGCCGTACCCCGGTGGTGTTCCTGACCGCCAGGGACGCGACCGAGGACAAGATCCGCGGCCTGACCCTCGGCGGTGACGACTACGTCACCAAGCCGTTCAGTCTGGAGGAGCTGACCGCGCGGATCCGCGCGGTGCTGCGGCGCACCGGCGGCGACCGGGACTCCAGCAAGATGACCTTCGCCGACCTGGAGCTGGACGAGGAGACGCACGAGGTGCGCCGGGCCGGCGCCACGGTCTCGCTGTCGCCGACGGAGTTCAAGCTGCTGCGCTACCTGATGCTCAACGCCGGCCGGGTGCTGAGCAAGGCGCAGATCCTCGACCACGTGTGGAACTACGACTTCCGGGGTGACGACAGCATCGTCGAGTCCTACATCTCGTACCTGCGGCGCAAGGTCGACGTGACCGAGCCCAGGTTGATCCACACCCTGCGCGGCGTCGGGTACGTGCTGCGCCTGCCCACCTGATGGCGTCCACCGGCCAGCCCCGACTCCGTGGCGCCAGGTGGGGACGGGGCCTGCTCGCCCGCTCGCCACTGCGCGTCAAGCTCGTCGCGGCGGCGCTCGTCCTGGTCGCGGCGGCGCTCGCGATCACCGGGTCGGCGAGCGCGCTGGCGCTGCGTAGCTACCAGGTCAGCCGGATCGACAGCCAGCTCGCGGACACGTCGCAGCGCATCGACGTGACGCAGCTGCTGTACAGCCGGCAGCAGCCGCTCCTGCCGAGCGACTACTTCCTCATCGCCGCCGTCCCCGGGCTGGAGCCGGGGACCGTGAAGTTCGACGAGTCCCGCCTCAAGGGCGCCGACATTCCGATCCGGTCGATGAGCTACGCCGAGATCCAGAGTCGGACCGGCGTGCCGTACACCGTCCAGGCGCCCTCCGGCAAGCGCTGGCGGGTCCTGGTCTCGGGGCGGCCGAACGGCCAGGTGCTCATCGTCGGCCAGCTCATGACCGACGTCGACGAGGCGATGGCCCGGCTCATCGCGATCGACGTGGTGGTCGGCAGCGCGGTCCTGGTGATGCTCGCGGCCGTCGGCGTAGCGCTGGTCCGGGCCAGCCTGCGCCCGCTGGTCGAGATCGAGCGGACCGCCGCCGCGATCGCTTCGGGCCAGTTGGGGCGGCGGGTGCCCGAGTCCGACCCGGCCACCGAGGTCGGGCGCCTCGCCCGCGCGCTCAACACGATGCTCGCCCAGATCGAGGGGGCGTTCGCGGCCCGGTCGGCCTCCGAGCGGGCGGCCCGCGAGGCGGAGGCGGCGGCCCGGGACGCCGCGGCCGCCGCCCAGCTCTCCGAGGCGCGGGCCCGCCGCTCGGAGGAGCGGATGCGCGAGTTCGTCGCGGACGCCTCGCACGAGCTGCGTACGCCGCTGACCACGATCCGGGGCTTCGCCGAGCTGTACCGGCAGGGCGCGGTCGCCCCGGAGCAGACCGCCGACGTGCTGCGCCGGATCGAGAGTGAGGCCTCCCGGATGGGGCTGCTCGTCGAGGACCTGCTGCTGCTGGCGCGGCTGGATCAGGAGCGCCCGCTCATCCTCGCCCCGGTCGAGCTGCGTACGCTCGTGAGCGACGCGGTGGCAGCCGCGCACGCCATCGCCCCGGACCGGCCGATCACGCTCGACGCGCCGACCGACGGCCGGCCGGTTCTGGTGTACGGCGACGAGCCGCGCCTGCGCCAGGTCCTGGGCAACCTGATGACCAACGCGCTGACCCACACCCCGCCGGCGAGTGCGGTCACGCTACGGCTGGCCCTCGACGACGACGGCGCCGTCATGGAGATCATCGACAACGGCCCGGGTATCGCGCCGGAGCAGGCCGACCGCGTATTTCAACGCTTCTACCGGGTGGACAAGGCGCGTACCCGGCAGGCGGCCGGTGGCGGGCAGGCGACGGCCGGCCGGCACAGCGGCGCGGGGCTGGGGCTGGCGATCGTCGCCGCGCTGGTGGCGGCGCACGACGGCAGCGTGGAGGTGGACAGCGTGCCCGGTCAGGGCGCGACGTTCCGGGTACGCTTGCCGCTGCTAGAGAGGCTGGACGACCCCGCCACGAGTGGAGCACTCCCAGAAAGCTCCCAGGGGGGTCACAGTTCCAGTGAAGCATCTACCGGCATTGTTGAGGCATGAGCGAGCACGACAGCACATGGGCATCGGGGGCGTCCGACGACCGGGTGGCCGGGCAGTCGCCGCCGCGGGAGCACGACCAGCGCCAGGAATCGACGCCGATCGGCGACACGGGCGACCGCCCGGCGGAGACACCGACCACCGCCCGTCCCGCCGGGTCCGGCCACCCGGTCAGTGGGCCGGCCGCGGGGCAACCGACCGCGGCACAGCCGACCGTCCCTTATCAGCACCCTGGCGGCTACCCGACGCCGGGCTCGCCGTACCAGGCACCCGGTTCGCCGTACCAGGCACCCGGCTCGCCGTACCAGGCTCCGGGAAACCCGTACCAGCGACCGGGAGTCCCGTACGGGACCAGTGAGCCCGGCGGACAACCCGGAGCGCCCGGCGGACATCCGGGAACGCCCTACCCGGGCGCGCCGGCCTGGGCGACGACGTCGACCACGCCCACCGCGAAGTCGGGCAGCGGGCTCGCCCGGGGCGCCGTGGTCGCGGTCGCGGCGGTCGCGCTCGCTCTCTGCTCCGGCGTGGCGGGCGGGCTGGTGACGCACCAGCTCGACGGCGACGGCCCGGTGCAGACGGTCACCCGCAACGCCGCTCCGGTCGTCGACCGCTCGTCGGTCGCGGCGGTCGCCGCCGCCGTCCAGCCCAGCGTCGTGGACATCACCACCGGCAGCGGCGAGGGATCGGGCGTGGTCATCTCCGCCGACGGCGCGATCCTGACCAACAACCACGTCATCGAAGGCGCTCGCGGTAACACCGTCGAGGTGACCTTCAGCAGCGGCAAGTCGGCCAAGGCGACGATCGTGGGCGCCGATCCCTCGGGCGACCTGGCCGTCGTGAAGGCGCAGGGCGTCTCCGGCCTGACCGCGGCGAAGTTCGGTGACAGTGACGCGGTACAGGTCGGCGACACGGTCCTCGCCCTCGGCAGCCCGCTGGGCCTGCAGGGCTCGGTGACCGCCGGCATCGTCAGCGCGCTGCACCGCACCATCGACGAGGGCGACTCGGCCAGCGCCCGGGGTTCCATCGGGGACGCGATCCAGACCGACGCCGCCATCAACCCGGGCAACTCCGGTGGTGCGCTGGTGAACCTGGCGGGTGAGGTGATCGGCATCAACACCGCGATCCTCACCTCCGGCCAGGGGGCGTCCGGCAACATCGGCGTGGGCTTCGCGATCTCCAGCAACGTCGCCAAGTCGACCGCCGACCAGCTGCTCAAGGGTGGCAAGGTCAGCCACCCGTACGCCGGGGTGCAGGTGGGTAACGGCGACGGTGGCGCGTTGATCGCCGACGTGGTGTCGGGTGGCCCCGCCGACAAGGCCGGCCTGCGCAAGGGCGACCTGGTGACGAAGGTCGGATCCCGTGCCGTGACCGACTCCCGGTCGCTGGTCGCCGCGATCAGGTCCGCCAAGCCCGGCGATCAGTTGGCGATGACGGTCGTCCGTAACGGTGCCGAGCAGCAGATCACGATCACTCTGGGTGAAGCGCCCTAGCGACCACGAGACTCCTCACTCCCTCCCCTCCAGCGCGGGCGAGGCGGTCACCGACCGCCTCGCCCGCCGCCGTCAGTGGGTCCAGCCCATCGTGCGCTCGACCGCCTTGCGCCAGTACCCGTACCCGGTCTCGCGGTCGGCCGCCGGCATCGCCGGCTCCCAGCGGCGGTCGACGCGCCAGTTGGACCGCAGCGCCTCGACGTCGGGCCAGAAACCCACGGCCAGGCCGGCCGCGTACGCCGCGCCGAGGCAGGTGGTCTCCGCGACGGTCGGGCGCACCACCGGTACGTCGAGGACGTCGGCCTGGAACTGCATGAGCAGCTCGCTCGCGGTCATCCCGCCGTCGACCTTCAGCGCGGTCAGTTCGACACCGGACTCCGCCGCCATCGCGTCGACGACGTCCTTGACCTGCCAGGCGGTCGCCTCCAGGGCGGCCCGCGCCAGGTGACCCTTGGTCACGTACCCGGTCAGTCCGGCGATCACCCCGCGCGCGTCGGAGCGCCAGTACGGGGCGAACAGACCGGAGAAGGCCGGGACGATGTAGCAGCCGCCGTTGTCGTCGACGGTCGCCGCGAGGTCGTTGACCTCGGCGGCGGTGGAGATGAGGCCGAGGTTGTCGCGCAGCCACTGCACCAGGGCGCCGGTCACGGCGATCGAACCCTCGAGGGCGTACGCGGGCGCGGCGTCGCCGATCTGGTAGGCGACGGTGGTGACCAGGCCGCGTTCGCTCGGTACCGGCCGCTCGCCGGTGTGCAGCAGCAGGAACGAGCCGGTGCCGTAGGTGCACTTGGCTTCGCCGGTGTGGAAGCAGGTCTGGCCGAACAGCGCGGCCTGCTGGTCGCCGAGCGCCCCGGCCACCGGTACGCCGCCGAGGAAGCCGCCCGCCTCACCGTACACATAGGACGAAGGTAGGATCTCGGGCAGCATCGCGCGCGGGATGCCGAACGCGTCCAGCAACTCGTCGTCCCAGTCCAACGTGGACAGGTTCATCAGCATGGTCCGGCTGGCGTTGGTGACGTCGGTGGCGTGCCGGCCGGTCAGCTTCGTGATCAGCCAGGTGTCCATCGTGCCGAACCGCACCTCGCCGTTGCGGGCCCGCTCGCGCAGGCCGGGCACGGTGTCGAGCAGCCAGCGGATCTTGGGCGCGGAGAAGTACGTCGCGAGCGGCAGGCCGGACTTCTCCCGGAACCGGTCGACGTCACCCTGGCCCAGTTCGGCGACCAACCGGTCGGTGCGGGTGTCCTGCCACACGATCGCGTTGTGCAGTGGCTCGCCCGTCGCCGCGTCCCACAGCAGGGTCGTCTCCCGCTGGTTGGTGATCCCGATGGCGGCGAGGTCGGCGCGGCTGAGTCCGGCGTGGTCGAGCGCGGAGCGGACCACGGCCTCGGTGTTGTGCCAGATCTCGGCGGCGTCGTGCTCGACCCAGCCGGGGCGCGGATAGAGCTGGCGGTGTTCACGCTGGTCGGCCGAGACGATGGCGGCGTGCTCGTCGAACACGATGCACCGGGTCGACGTCGTGCCCTGGTCGATGGCGGCGATGTACCGGGATTCCACCCCGTCAGTGTGGCCCAGGCCGCGCGATCGGCGCAGGACGCCCTCGGTGGGCGGTGCGGCGCGGTCCGCGTACCCGGGTCGCCTCCCACGTCGGGTTGATCTCGTCTCCACCGAACGGTTCGAAACCCGACACCGATGGCCATGCCGCTGGGCAGTAGTGGCGTGACCTTGGCCGATACCCTGCCAGCCATGGCATCGACCATTCAGGTCACGGAAATAGAGAAAGCATACGGAGCGGTCAAGGCCGTCGACGGTGTCTCGTTCGAGGTGGAGGCCGGGGAGTTCTTCGGCATTCTCGGCCCGAACGGGGCCGGCAAGACCACCACGTTGGAGATCGTCGAAGGGCTGCGGCAGGCCGACGCCGGCGAGGTCCGGCTGTTGGGAGAGTCGCCGTGGCCGCGCAACCCGGCGCTGCTGCCCCGGATCGGGGTGCAGTTGCAGGCGTCGTCGTTCTTCGAGCGGCTGACCGCGCGCGAGCAGATCCGCACGTTCGCCTCGCTGTACGGCGTCGCGCCGGCGAAGGCCGACGAGATGCTCGAGGTGGTCGGGCTGACCGACAAGGCCGACGTACGGGCCGAGAAGCTGTCTGGCGGGCAGATGCAGCGCCTGTCGATCGCCTGCGCGCTGGTGCACGACCCCGAGCTGGTCTTCCTCGACGAGCCCACGGCCGCGCTCGACCCGCAGGCCCGGCGCAACCTGTGGGACCTGCTACGGGCGATCAACACCAAGGGCCGCACGATCGTGCTCACCACGCACTACATGGACGAGGCGGAGATCCTCTGCGATCGGGTCGCGATCATGGACCACGGCCGGATCCTGCAGTCGGGGCCACCGGCGGAGCTGGTGCGCGGGCTCGACACGACCACCCGTATCTCGATCGAGACCGGTGCGGTCGACGTCGAGGAGGCGCGCCGGTTGTTCCCCGGTGCCGAGGTCGACGACGACGGGGTCTCGCTCACCGTCGTCACCCGTACCCCCGCGCCGGTGCTCGCCGCGCTCGCCGAGCGCAACGCGCTGCGCGGGCTGTCGGTGCGCGGCGCCACCCTCGAGGACGTCTTTCTCCACCTCACCGGACGGGAGTACCGGGCATGACCGGCGGCTTTGTGAGTCTGTCCCGCGCGATGCTGCTCGGGTTCGTCCGGGACCGCACCGCGCTGTTCTTCACGATCCTGTTCCCGTTGATGTTCCTCGTCCTGTTCGGCGGGCTGTTCAAGGACCAGGGCGAGTCGCGGTCCAAGGTGATCGAGGTGGGCCAGGTGGCCCTGCTCGACGCCGTGCCGGCCGACGCCAAGGCGGAACTGGCCAAGGTGCTCGACGTGACGAAGATGGACGACCCGGCCAAGGCGCTCGACGCCGTCCGCAAGGGGGACTACACCGCGTCGATCGAGCAGCAGGGCGATCGGGTGGTGCTGCACTTCTCCGCCGCCGACCAGGTCCGCGCCGGCACCGTCCGGGGCGTCATGAGCTCGCTGGTGCAGGAGACCAACCTGGCGACGTCGACGAACCCCGGCCGGCTGACACTCGACGCGCAGCAGGTCGAGGACAAGTCGTTCGAGGCGATCCAGTTCGTGACGCCGGGGCTGCTCGGCTGGGCGATCGCCACCGGTGCCACGTTCGGCGCGGCGATGACGCTGGTGACCTGGCGGCAGAAGAAGATCCTGCGGCGGCTGCGGCTGTCGCCGGTCAGTGTCGGCTCGCTGGTCGGTGCCCGGGTCGGCGTGAGCCTCGGCATCGCCCTGCTTCAGACGGCCATCTTCGTCGGGGTGGCGCTGCTGCCGTACTTCGGGCTGAAGCTGTCCAGTTACTGGTGGATGTCGATTCCGGTGGTGCTGGTCGGCACGCTGGCGTTCCTGTCCATCGGCCTGCTCGCGGGCGCCTGGGCCAAGACCCAGGAGGCGGCCAACGTGATCGCCCAACTGATCGTGCTGCCGATGGCGTTCCTGTCCGGGTCGTTCTTCCCGCTCGACAACGCGCCGAAGTGGCTCCAGGCCATCGCGGAGGTCCTGCCACTGCGCCACCTCAACCAGGCGATGCTCGACGTGATGGTACGCGGGAAGGGGCCGGCGGCGGTCCTGCCCGAGCTGGGCATCCTCGCCGGCTTCGCGATCGTGGTCTCGCTGGCGGCGGCCCGGCTGTTCCGCTGGGACGACGTCTGATCCGCTGACCCGGGACGGGTCAGGGCGTCACGGGGTCGGCGGTCCGCGCCGACACCGTGACGCCGTCGCGGTCGTCCCCGCCGCCCCGGGCGTCCCCGCCGGCGGGGGCGTCCCCGCTGCCGCTGCCGGCGATGGCCCCGTTGTCGCCGGCGGTCGCCGCGCCGGCCGCCCGGGCGTCCAGCATCGCGATCACCTCGTCGGCCGTGCCGGGCATGGCGTAGTGCCAGCCCTGCGCCGTGTCGCAGCCCAGCGCCCGAAGCCGGGCCGCCTGTTGCGGCGTCTCCACGCCCTCCGCGGTCACCGTCAGGTGAAGGGTGTGCGCCAGCTTGATGAGGGTCGCCACGATCTCCTTGTCGACGGGGTCGGGGGAGTCCGGCGGGCGCAGTCCCGCGACGAACGAGCCGGCCAGCTTCAGGCTGTGGACCGGCAGGTTGCGCAGGTAGGCCAGGTTCGAGTACCCGGTGCCGAAGTCGTCGATCGCGATCCGTACGCCGAGCCCGGCCAGCGCGTGCAGGGTCTCCAGCGGCCGGCCGGCGGTACCCATGACGGCGCTCTCGGTCAGCTCCAGTTGCAGGTTGCCCGGGTCGAGTCCGGTCTGCTCCAGGATCGTGCTGACCTGCTCGACGATGCCCGGATCCTGGACCTGCCGTACCGCCAGGTTGACGCTGGTGATCAGGTTGACGTCCGGGTACCGCTGCCGCCACTCGGCGGCCTGCCGGCACGCCTCGGCCAGCACCCACTGCCCGAGCGGGACGATCAGCCCGGTCTCCTCACTCAGCTCGATGAACCGGTCCGGGCCCAGCAACCCCAGCTTGGGATGGCGCCACCGGACGAGGGCCTCCACGCCCATCACCGTCTCGTCGACCAACCGCACCAACGGCTGGTACTCCACGAGGAACTCGCCGCGTTCGAGCGCGGCGGGCAGGCTCGCCGACAGCTCGAACCGGGTCACCTCGCGGGCGTGCCGGTCGGCGTCGAAGAGCGCCCAGCGGTTCCTGCCGTCGCGCTTGGCCCAGTGCAGCGTCGTGTCGGCGGCCTTCATCAGCTCCCGGGCGCTCGTGGTGTGCGCGGCCCGTTCGACCACGCCGACGCTCGCCGACACGGTGATCTCGTGTCCGCCGAGCTGGACCGGTTCGCGGACCGCGGCCAGTGCCGCCTCGGCGATCTCCACGAGCTGCTCGGGGCCGGCCGAGCGCTCGACGAGCACCACGAACTCGTCGCCGCCCATCCGCGCGACGAGCTTGCCCGGCCCGGACACCGTGGAGTGCAGCTTGCGGGCGACGGCGAGGAGGAGGTAGTCGCCGATGTCGTGGCCGAGCGTGTCATTGATCATTTTGAAGCCGTCGACGTCGAGGTAGCAGACACCGATCCGGGCGTCGCCATCGGCGTCGTCGAGGACCTGGCCGAGCCGTTCGAAGAACAGCGTCCGGTTGGGAAGCTGGGTGAGCGGGTCGTGCAGCGCCTGGTGGCGCAGCCGGGTCTGGAGGTGGTGCCGCTCGGTGATGTCCTCCACCATCGTGACGACGTACTGCGGCCGCCCGTCCTGGTCGCGGATGAGGGACACGACGAGGTCGGTCCAGACCGCCTGGCCGTCCTTGCGGTAGTACGGCTTCTCCAGCCGGAAATGCTCCCGGTCGCCGCGGATGAGGTCCCGGTAGGCGTCCCAGATGCCCGGCGCGTCATCGGGGTGGATGAACTCGTTCACCGTGAGGTGGGTGAACTCCTCCGGGGTGTACCCCAGCATGTCGCAGGTGGTCTGGTTGACGTCGATGATTTTGCCGTTGATGTCGGTGATCGCGATCCCGATCACGGCACCGGCGAAGACCGCCTGGAACCGGGCCTCGCTGGACCAGCGCGCCGCCTCCGCCGCCGCCCTGGCCTGCATCGCGGCCGCGCGGATCTCCTCCTGCTCGGCGAGGGTGCGCTCGCGCAGCGCCTGCGCGTACCCGGCGGCCAGGGCGCCGCGCAGCGCCGGCCCGCGGGCGCGTTCGCCGACGTCACCCAGGTACTCGGCGAGCACGCACAGGGAACGGTCGAGCGAGTCCGGATGGGTGAAGTGCGCTTCGACCAGGGCCGCGCCCACCTCGTGGCCGATCGACGGCTCGAAGATCTCCGCGGTGGTCGCCGACAGCAGTCGGCGGGCCAGGTCGGTCAGGTACGACTGGAGTTCGCGCCGGCTCATCGAGACATAGCTCGTCCCGGCTATCGCGCGCGCCCATGCTCGGGCGATCCGCTCCGGGGTGGGAGCGGATGTGGCACGGCCGTCCGGCACTGGTTTCGAGGCGCGCATCGCGTGGACCTAGCCCGTGAGCCCCACGCCGCCGGGGTCACGCCTGCGCAACGCATGCCTGGTCATGCCGCACATGGTGTCGATTTTCCGCTGGGCGGAACGCTGGTCCGCGGTGACGGAAAGTGAGCGCACCGAGGAGTGTGCATCGGCGTGTGCGACTCCAGTCGGCACACCTCGCCGTGTGCCGGAGCCTGGTTCAGCCGCCCCACGAAAACTCCCTCCCCGTTTCCGTACAAGCAAGCGTTGCGAGCATACGGGTTGGTCCAGCGGGAGGGAACCGGTGTGGCCCGACGTTGATGCGAGGTCTCCCTCTGTCAGGCAAGCACGACGGAGAGTGCCGGCTCAGTCCCGGCGGGCGACCGCGACCAGTCCGGGGATCCCGGTCGGGTCCTGCTCGTCGGACACCTCCGGATGCCACTGCCCGGGCCGCACGATCCCCGGTTCAACCAGGCTCAGCCCGCCCAGGATCGCCGCCAGTTCGTCCGCCGTCCGCGAGATCAGCGGCGTCGACGAGCGCTGGTACAGGTTCACCGCCTCGTCGCTGGACGAGTCGGCCACCTCGATGCTCAGGTGCGACAGCACCAGGTGGCTGCCGGGGGCGATCGCCGAGGCGTACCCGGCCACGATGTCGGCCGGTCGTTGCTCGTCGGGGATGAAGTGCAGCACGGCCACGAGGAGCAGGCCCACCGGCCGGTCGAAGTCGATGTGTGCACGGACCTGCGGGTCGGCGAGCACCTCGGCCGGTTGGCGCAGGTCGCCCCGGATGACCGTCGCCTGTGGATTGTCGGCGAGGATCGCCTGGCTGTGCGCGTACGCGACGGGGTCGATATCGACGTAGACGACCCTGGCCTCCGGGTCGACGCCCTGCGCCACCTCGTGCACGTTGCCCACGGTGGGGATGCCCGAGCCGAGATCGATGAACTGGCGGATGCCGAGGTCGCACAGGTGGCGCACGGCACGGCGGAGGAACGCCCGGTTCTCCCTGGCGACCGTCGTCGCGTCCGGCATCGCCCGCAGCACCTTGCGGGCGAACTCCCGGTCGACCGCAAAGTTGTGCGAACCACCGAGGTAGTAGTCGTAGACGCGGGCCACGCTCGGTCGTTCGACGTCGACATCCTCCGGAACCCAGGTCGGCCGCTCCACGCCGATCCCCTCTCGTCACCGCGCGTCGCCGCCTCGACGCGCTCCGGCGAGCATAGCCCTCGGGGTCGCCGTGTGGTTGCCCCGTGGAAGGCCGGGGTGGCTGCTGGTGAGCAACCACCTCGGCCTCCACTGTGGAGTTGACCGGTCAGTCGGGCGCATCGGCCTGGTTCATCGGCCGGGTCCGCTGACCCGACCCGTCAGCCGAGCTTGCTGATCCGGTTCTGCGGCCCCGGCGCGACCGGACCGGCACCCAGGTACGCGACCAGCGCGTCGACGTCGAAGCCGGGCGCGGTCGCCCGGTCGGTACCGGCCTGCAGCGCGGTGAAGCCGTCGCCGCCGTTGGCGAGGAAGTCGTTCATCGCCACCCGGTACGTCGCGGCCGGGTCGATCGCCACGCCGTTGAGCGCCATGCCGCCCACCCGCTGCCCCAGCGGCTTCGTCGCGTCGTACGCGTACGTGAAGCCCGCAGACACCTGCAGGAACTTGGTCACCGTCTGCCCGGCGTACCCGACGAACTGCTGCTCCAGCACCTCCTTGAGCTGCGCGCCGGTGTACGTCTGGGTCACCACCAGGTTGTTGAACGGCTGCACGGCGAAGCACTCGCCGTACGTCACCTGGCCGGGCGCCTCACCGCCGGGGGAGTTGGCGTAGCTGAGCGAGGTGCGGATGCCACCCGGGTTCATCAGCGCGAGCTGTGCGTTCGCCGGCCGCGTGTACGCGAGCATCCCGTCCGCGATCACATCGCCGAGCGCGCTCTCGCCGGCCGCGTTCGCGGCGTTGGTGATGTCGGCGGTGATGCTGCCGACCACCTTGTTCGACAGCGGGGCCACCGCCGTGCGGTACTTGTCGGCGATCGCCTTGGCCGGCGCGTCCACCAGGCCGGGGTTGCGCAGGTAGTCACCCTTGGCGTCCTTGGCCCAGGTGCCGTCGGGGTTGCGCACGCCGTTGAGGACGATCTCGTTGCGCGCCGCGGCCGAGGCGAAGCGGCGGGTCTTGCGGTCGAGCGTGAACGACAGGTCGGTCACGATGACGCCGGCCGAGCCGGCGCTGGTGACCACCGACGTGGCGCCCGAGGAGTTGGGCAGCGCGCAGCTGTAGAAGCGGTGCGTGTGTCCGGACACCACGATGCCGTACTCCGGGCGCAGGCCCTTGACGATCGAGGTGATGTCACCGGCGAAGTTCTCGCACCCGGAGACGTCGGGGATCGCCGGCTGGGTGGTCTGCTGGCTGCCGCCCTGGTGGATGAGCAGCACCATCGCGTGGATGCCGAGGAACCGGCCGAGCAGGTCGGCGTACTGGTTGGCCGTCGCGACCTCGCCCGTGAAGGTCACCGACCGGATGCCGGCCGGGTTGACGATGGCCGGGGTGGCCTCCAGCGTCATGCCGACGAACGCCACCGGTACCCCGTCGACCAGCTTCACGTCCAGTGGCAGCAGCATCGGCAGGCCGGTCTGCTTCTCGATGACGTTGGTGGCCAGGTACGTGAAGCTCGCCCCGGTGAAGCCGTCGCCGTCGGCGCAGCCGTCCGTCGGGTGGCAGCCGCCGCGCTGGAGCCGCTTGAGCTCGTCGACGCCCTCGTCGAACTCGTGGTTGCCCACCGAGCTGAGGTCGAGGCCGAGCGCGTTCATCTCCTCGATCGCGGGCTCGTCGTGGAACGCGGCGCTGACCAGCGGCGAGGCGCCGACGAGGTCGCCGGCCGCCACCGTGTAGACGTTGCGGGTCTCCTTCTGCGCCGCCGCGCGCAGCTTCTTGACGTAGGTGGCCAGGTACTCGACACCACCGGCCGGGTTGCCGTTGACCAGTCCGGTGCTGCCGGTCGGCGGGTCGATGTTGCCGTGGAAGTCGTTGAACGCGATCAGGTGCCCCTTCGCGGGGGAGCCGTTCGTGGCGCCGGGGAACGTGACCTTCACCGGCGACATCGGCGTCCACGTGGTGGCCTGGGCCGGTCTCGGGTGTCCGACCGGAAGCAGTGCGACCACCGCTGCGGCGAGCACGGGTACGGCCAGGAGCCGGGCCGCGCGCGCGAACCGCCGCGGGCGGGACTCAACCATCGTCTCTCCTCGGTTCTTGCGACGTATGCGTCGAGCGACATCCTTGCGTTCCGCCAGCGGCGGAGGCGAGCCATCCAGATGAATGTCCGACGAACGAGGGGATTGTCAAGGGCATCCATGCCCGTCAGGGGCACCGATCGAGGGCGGTCCGGGCCGGACCGGTCACCGGAGGAGAGCGGCGGTCGGCCGGTCACCGGGTGGCGGCTTGACGGTGCCGGGGCGTGATCTTAACTTCCATGGCTATGACACCCGCGGAACGTGCCTGATGCGGTACGCCAACCTGGCCCTGCGGTTCGCGCTCGAACTCGCCGGCCTGGCCGCGTTCGGGTACTGGGGGTTCGTGGTCGGCGGCGGCCTGGGTACGAAGCTGCTGCTCGGCCTCGGTGCCCCGGTCGTGGCCGCGGTGCTGTGGGGACTGTTCGCCTCGCCGAAGGCGGCCGTGGCGCTGCCCGGCCCGGCCAGACTCGGGTTCGAGGTCCTGTGGTTCGGCGGCGCGGCCGCCGCGCTGGTACGCACCGGCCGGCCCTGGCTCGCGGTGGTCCTCGCCGCCCTCTACGCGGCCAACCGCACGCTGCTGAGCGTGTACCGCGACTGAGCCGCCGGTCCCGGTCCCGGCGCTGAGCCGACGATCCTGTCCCGGTACCGGGTGGTCCCGCCACGGGCGGTGCGCGTCCGCCCGTGGCGAACAGGGCTGCTGTCGCCGGTACCGGGCCGGCAGGATCCGGGGGCATGCGACTTCTCATCCTCGGCGGCACCGCCTTCCTCGGCCGTGCCGCCGCCCGCGCGGCCCTCGCCGCCGGCCACGAGGTCACCTGCGCCGCGCGCGGCCGCTCCGGCGAGCCGGCGGACGGTGTCACCTTCGTCGCGGTCGACCGCGACGGCCCCGACGGCCTGGCGCCGCTGCGGGGCCTGGAGTTCGACGCCCTGGTCGACGTGTCGAGCCGGCCCGGCCAGGTGCGCCGGGCCGTCGCGGAACTGGCGCCGCGGGTGGGTCACGCGGTGTACGTGTCGAGCGGCTCCGCCTACGCCGACACGGGTACCCCCGGCCAGCGGGCGACCGAGGCGCCCCTGCTGGCCCCGGCGTCGCCGTCCGACGACGACCCGACGGCGCCGGAGACGTACGGCCCCCGCAAGGTCGCCTGCGAGCGGGCCGTCCTCGACGGGTTCGGCGCCGACCGGACGTTCGTCTGCCGCGCCGGACTGATCATCGGTCCCGAGGACGACACGGGCCGGTTCACGTACTGGGTCGACCGGCTGGCCCGCGGCGGCGAGGTGCTCGCGCCGGGCGCCCCGGACGACCTCGTGCAGTACGTCGATGTCCGGGACCTCGCCGACTGGCTGGTCCGAGCGGCGGAGACCCGCCTCGCCGGGGTGTACGACGGGACGGGCGCCCCGGTCTCCCGGGAGCACTTCCTGACCCACGTCGCGGTCGGGGTCGCCACGCCCGTCCAGCTCACCTGGGTCGACCAGGAGTTCCTGCGGTCGGAAGGGGTGGCGCCCTGGATGGGGCCGCGGTCCCTGCCGCTGTGGCTGCCCCTGCCGGAGTACGCCGGCTTCCTCAGCCGTGACGTGTCCGCCGCGCTGGAGGCAGGCCTGCGTACCCGGGACGTGACCGACACCGCCCGGCACACCCTCGCCTGGCGGCGCACCACACCGGAGTCCTCGCTGACGGGCGCGGGCATCAGCCCGGAGGATGAGGCCGCGCTGCTGGAAAAGTGGCACGGCACCATGTCTTGATCTTGAGGTGCCGGTTTTGATCCCGTCTTGAGGGAATGCTCCTTACGTCTTGCGCGTTGTTCTCAGGGCACCGGTCGGGCGGACGAAGTGGTCCCTGTGGCAGTACGGCCCACCGCCCCGGTCATCACGAACACTCGATAACCCAAATGAACCTGTGCAGCTCCCCGTCCGTTTGGGTAAGTGGTGTACATCTCAGCGGTCGGTACTCGCGGGTGGCAGGGAACCGGAATCAACCGGTGGCCTGTCCTGTTGTGAGAAGGGCAGCACCCAGGGGGTGTCCGGTTTGAGAGCGGGCAGTGCGGGGAACGCGATAAAGACGACGGGGGAGGGCCCGAAGTGGAGAATATGACGGCGATGCGGACGGGCGAGGTCGCTGAGGAGCGCGACCTGGTCGGCGTATATCTGCACGAGATCTCCAAGACGCCGCTCCTCGATGCCGCGCAGGAGGTCGTCCTCGCCAAGGCCGTCGAGGCTGGGCTCTACGCCGAGCAGCTGCTCGACGCGGGCGAGCCGGGGAAGAACGACGCCACGCGCGAGGAGCTGGAGCGGCTGGTCGCGGACGGCGAGCGCGCCAAGGATCGGTTCATCCGCGCCAACCTGCGGCTGGTTGTGTCGATCGCCCGCCGGTACGTGCGGTCCGGGATGCCGATGCTCGACCTGATCCAGGAGGGAAACACCGGCCTGGTCCGCGCGGTGGAGAAGTTCGACTACGTCCGCGGGTACAAGTTCTCGACGTACGCCACGTGGTGGATCCGCCAGGCGATCAGCCGGGCGATCGCCCAGCAGGAGCGCACGGTCCGACTCCCGGTGCATCTGGTCGAGGACGTCAACCGGATGCGCAGCGTGGCCCGCCAGCTCACCCGTGAGCACGGCAACGAGCCCGAGCCGGAGCAGCTCGCCGCGGCCCTGGGCGTACCCGTGGAGCGGGTCAACGAACTGAAGCGCTGGTCGCAGGACACCGTGTCGCTGGACACGCCGGTCGGCGACGACGGCGACACCAACCTCGGTGACCTGGTGGCCGACTCCGACGCCCCGTCCCCGGAGGACCTGGTGCTGGCGGCGCTGGAGCGCCAGCGCATCGAGGGCCTGCTCAACCACCTCGACGACCGGTCGGCCGGCATCATGCGGGCGCGGTACGGCCTCGAGGACGGCCGGGAGCACTCGTTGACCGAGGTGGCGTCGCGGTTCTCGCTGTCCCGGGAGCGGATCCGCCAGCTGGAGATCCAGGCGCTGGGCCGGCTGCGCGAGCTGGCTCGCGCGGAGGGCATGCAGGCCGCCTGATCCGCGCGGTCCGAAGGCCGACCGATCTGAAGAACGTGACGAGGGCCGGACCCCGGTGGGGTCCGGCCCTCGTCGTGTCCGTACGACACGTACGGGCAGCCCACCCGGGCGGGGGTCTCAGGCCCGGCTGGCGACGATGAACAGGCGGGGGAAGGGCAGTACGGTGCCGTAGCCGCGGTTCGGGTACGCCTCGCGCAGCCGCCACGCCACCTCGTCGCGGAAGCGTGCGGCTGCTGGCGGGTCGCCGGCCAGCGCGTCGAGGTAGGGCCGTAGGCCGGTGCCGGCGAACCATTCGAGGACGGGGTCGGTGCCGGGCAGGATGTGCAGGTAGGTGGTCTGCCAGGCGTCGACCGCCAGCCCGCTGCCGGCCAGCACGTCGAGGTACTCGTCGACCGGACGTACCGGGCTCGCGCTCCGTGGCCCGGTGCCGGACGCGGCTGCGCGGAGCCGATCGGTCCACTCCGGTGCGGTGACGACCGCGTGGATGACGTCCGCGGCGGCCATGCCGTCGGACACGGGTACCTGGATCGCCAGCGCGCCGCCCGGCCGCAGCGCCGCCGCCCAGGTGGGCAGCGCCGCCAGGTGGTCGGGCACCCATTGCAGCGCGGCGTTGGAGACGATCACATCGACCGACCCGGGGTCGGGCCGCCAGGCCGCGATGTCGCCGAGGCCGAACTCCAGTCGGCCCGGGTGGGTCAGCCGTTCGGCGGCGGCGATCATCTCCGGCGAGGAGTCGAGGCCGTACACGTGGGCGCCGGGCCACCGGTCCGCCAGGGTGGCGGTGACCGTGCCGGGGCCACAGCCGAGATCGACGACGCGCTCCGGCGCGGTGGTGCGGATCCGGGCGGTCAGGTCGTGGAAGGGGCGGGCCCGCTCGGCGGCGAACCGTTCGTACTGCGCGGGATCCCAGCTCACCCCGAAAAGCATGATCGCGGGGGACCGGTGTGTCCAGTCCCCCGCGATCATGGGTGTGCTGTCTAGCGGACCCGGCCGTACCCGTACGGCGTCATCATGTTGACGCTGGCGAGCTTGACATTGTCGCCGGGTTGCGGTGCGTGGATCACCTGGCCGCCGCCGACGTAGATGGCGACGTGCCCCAGACCGGAGTAGAAGACCAGGTCACCGGCCTGTAGCTGGCTGGCCGAGATGTGCGCGACCTGGTCCCACTGCATCGCCGCGTTGTGCGGCAGCGACTTGCCGGCGGCCGCCCAGGCCGCCATGGTCAGCCCGGAGCAGTCGTACCCGTTGGGGCCCGCGGCGCCGTAGACGTACGGCTTGCCGATGACGTTGTACGCGAACTTCACCGCGGTGCCGGCGCTGCCGGCGATGTTCGGGGCGGCGGGCTTGTTGGTCGGCGGAGGGGTGGTCGCCGACCCGTAGGCCTTCTTGCGCAGCTCCATCAGCGTGGCGAGGTCACTTTCGATCTTCGCCTTCTGGTCGGCCAGGCTCTTCTGGTCGGCCCGCTGCTGGTTGAGCAGGTCGTCGAGCTGCTTCTTCTGCGTGTCGTACTGCGCCTTCATCTGGGCGTAGCCCTCGATCTGGCGCTGCTCGGTGGAGGCGATGTGGTTGAGCGAGGTGAGCTCGGCCAGCACGTTGCCCGACGAGCCGTCCGACAGCAACAGCGTCATCGGCCGGGCCGCGCCGCCCATGTAGGCGCGCGCCGCGATCTTGCCGACGTTGTCGTAGGCCTGGTCGACCTGTGACTGGAGCGGCGCCATCTTGACGTTGAGCTCGTCGGCGGCGGCCTGGGTCGCCTTCAGCTTCTCGCCCACGCCGTTGTACTGCTCGACGATCTTTTCGAGGGCACTGGAGGACTGGTTGATCTGCTGCGTCAGGTCGCTCGCTGAGGGTTCCGCGTTGGCCGCCGTGGCCGGCGCGAGGACGGCTACCCCCACCGCGCCCAGGAGCATGGCACGCAGCAGTCGTGGTACTGCAGGCACAGAGCACCCTTCTTCCTTACCGCCTACCGAGTTAGCTGACGGGTTCGGGCCGGAAGAAGATGGCCCTACCGCAGGGTCCTGCGGATTCACCCCGGGACGGCGTGGCCGTCGGGTGGTTCCCCGGTTCACCCCGTGCGCCGCCGGGCGGCGACGGGTTATGCGATTCGGCGGTGCCGGCTCGTCGTCACCCGGGTTGGGCGGCGGACTTACGAGCGGGCCTAGACCAACTTAACGTGATCTTGGACGTACGGGAAGTACATCCTGTCCGTTACGCGTACTGGCTCCCCACCTTAGGTGAAAGTCGTTGTTACGTCCTGTTCTGAGGGCATGGCAGAGCGTTACCGAGGGAGCCTTTACTGATCTCCGATGCGACGGTCCACGGTGGCTGGTGGGCGGCTCAAATTGCCGAGTTTTGGCTGGTAGTGGCGTCATTTCCGATACTCGGCGGCATTGATGCGTGATTTCGTCCACTGTGTGGAATGCCCCCGCGCGAGATTTTCCACACAGTGATACACGCCAATTAGCCGACCGTTCCTTTCTCGGTGCCCGGTCGGCCATCGCCGGCCGTTCGGGTTACGCCGAATGGCGGGCCGCGGTCGCCGTACGGCCATTGCCGGCGTCCGCCGGCGGCCGGTGCCGGCCGGGAGGTTGGTCGGTGCGGACCACGTCGGTGCGGACCACCCAGTGCAGCAGGGAGCGGGCCGCCGCCAGGACCAGGCCCCGGTCGTAGGTGAGCGCGTACTCGAATCGCCGGTCCATCTCCGGGCCGCCGTCGCCGAGGTCGCGCGCCACCAGTGCGCCGGTGAAGTGCGGGCCGACGACGATCACGTTCCACTCGCCCCGCAGCGGGTCGTCGGCGGTCAGCCGCGCTCCGCGTACCCCGGGGATCGGCTCCTCGCCGACGTCGGTGGCGAGCACCGCGACGAGCGCTGCGGTATCGGCGATGCCGGTGTAGCGGCGCACGGTGGCCGGCGTCAGGTGACGGCCCTCCTGGAAGCAGCTCAGCAGTACCGGAGGCTCGGTCCGGTCGGTCGCCTTGGCCTCCAGGTACTTGCTGATCGGCAGCAGCATGCGCTTGGTGGAGTGGCTGGTGGGGCGCCGGGCGGCGACGATCTCGAACGGGGTACGCGCCTCGGTGCGGCTGGCCGGCGCGGCGGTCTCCGGCGCGGCCACGAACGCGAGCGGCTCGCGCGGTGGCCGCGCCGGACGGCGCAGTCGCTGGGCGGGGCCGAACAGCCAGCCCTGCCCGACCGTGGCTCCCATGCTGAGCGCGGTGGCGAGGTGCGCCGGCGTCTCGATGCCCTCGGCGAGGATCGTGGCGCCGGTGCGCTCGGCGTACGCGATGACGGCGTTGACCACCCGCGCCACCTCCGGCCGGTGCGGGTGGTGCACCAGGTGCATGTCGAGCTTGACCACGTCCGGGTGCACGAACGGCATCAGCGCCAGCGAGGCGGGGTTGGCGCCGACGTCGTCGAAGGCGACGCCCCAGCCGGCCGACCGGGCCGTGGCCGCCGCGGTGAGCAGCGCCGACGGGTCGGCGGCGACCGCGCGCTCGGTCATCTCGGTGACCACCCGCAGGCGGCGGCGGGCGACATCGAGCCAGGGGGCGAGGTCCGGCGGGCACTCGGTACGCAGGGCGAGCGGTTCGGTGTTGACGAACAGTGCGATGGACGGGTCCAGGTCGGCGCGCAGCGCCTGCTGGTAGGCCAGAACCCGGCACACCCAGTCCAGCTCGTCCAGCCGGCCGGCCGCCTGCGCGGCGGGGAAGAGCGCGGACGGCGCGTACCACGGCGATCCGACCGGCCCCCGGCTGAGGGCCTCGAACCCCATGGTCTCGTAGGTGTCGAGGCGTACCAGCGGTTGGAACACCGTCGTGACCGCGCGCTCGTCGAGGACCTGGCCGATGTCGCGGAACCTGACCCGGGTGTCGAGGTGCCGCTGGCGGCCCGCCGATCTGCTCAATTCACCCCGCTTTACCCGAAATGGAAGATACCGTCGAGATAGTACGTGTTGGATGGTGGCTGATGGGTGAATGCGGGAACGGACAGTCGCGGCGGTTTCGCCACGGGGCGCGCGAGCACGTCCACGACGGGCGGGCGGTGTCCGCCGACGGCCGGGCCGACGACGAGCGGGCGGTGTCCGCCGACGGCCGGGCCGACGACGAGCGGGCGCTGCTGGCGGCGATCGTGCGGTCGGCCGGCGACGCGATCGTCAGCACGACCCTGGACGGCGTGATCACCACCTGGAACCCCGCCGCCGAGCGGCTCTTCGGCTACCCGGCGGCGGAGGTGGTCGGCCGGCACACCGGACTGCTGTGGCCGGAGGACCAGCGCGCCGAGACGGGGGCGGTCCTGGCCCGCCTCGCGTGCGGTGAACGGGTCGGGCGCTACCGGACCTGGCGGCAGCGCCGCGACGGTACACCCGTGGAGGTGGTGGTGACGCCGTCGGCCATCCGGGACGACACCGGTACGGTCGTCGGCGTCGCCGCGGTCTGCCGCGAGCCGGTCGAGCGGCCGCCGGCCGACGAGCACCTGGACGGCCGCCTGCAACAGGCGCAGCGGCTGGAGAGCCTCGGCCATCTCGCGGGCGGCGTCGCGCACGACTTCAACAACCTGCTCGCGGTGATCGTCAACTACGCCGCGTTCGTGGCGGAGGAGATCGAGACGGCGGCCACCGCCGACCCAGACCGCTGGCACGCGGTCGCCCGGGACGTACAGCAGATCCAGCGGGCCACCGACCGGGGCATCGCCCTCACCCACCAGTTGCTCGCGTTCGGCCGCCGGGAGGTGGTGCGCCCGCGGGTCCTGTCGCTCAACACCGTCGTCACCGGCGTCCGGGACCTGCTGGTCCGTTCGATCGGCGAGCATGTCCAGCTCGCCACGGAACTGGCGCCCGTGCTCTGGCCGGTCAAGGCCGATCCGGGCCAGATCGAGCAGATCCTGGTCAACCTCGCCGTCAACGCCCGCGACGCGATGCCCGGCGGAGGCACGCTGACGATCGGGACCCGGAACATGATCGTCGGTAACGAGTCCGAGCTGCCCGCCGGACGGTACGTCGGGGTGCGGGTGGCCGACACCGGCACCGGCATGCCGCGGCAGGTCGTCACGCGCGCCTTCGAACCGTTCTTCACCACCAAGCCCAAGGGTGAGGGGACCGGCCTGGGGCTCGCGACCGTGTACGGCATCGTCAAGCAGGCCGGCGGCGACGTGCGGATCATCTCCGAGCCGGGCGTCGGTACCACGTTCACGGTGCTGCTGCCGGCCACCGACGAGGCGCTGGACGAGCTGGAGGTACCGGTCGCGGTCGGGGCGCCGTCGGGTGGCGGTGAAACGGTCCTCGTCGTCGAGGACGAACCGGCGATCCGCGAGGTCGCCCGGCGGATCCTGCGCCGGCACGGGTACGAGGTGCTGATGACGGAGTCGCCGCTGGACGCGCTGGACGTGGCCCGTGCCCATGGCGGACCGATCCACCTGCTGATGACGGATGTGGTGATGCCGAAGATGCTCGGCAAGGACGTCGCCGAGCGGATCCGGGCGCTGCGCCCCGACGTCAAGGTGCTCTACATGTCCGGCTATGCCCGGCCCGTACTGGCCAGCAGCGGGACGCTGGAGCCGGGGGTGACCCTGCTGGAGAAGCCGTTCACGGAGACGGTGCTGCTGGAGATGGTGCGCCTGGTGCTCGACGCGACCTGAGCCGGTGCGGCGGTCGGCGACCGCCGCCGCGGCGGTCGCCGCTGGCGCGGCAGGGCAGCGGATCTAGTGGCCGGCGTGCGCGACGAGGGCGCTGTCGACCGCTTCGGTGAGGCTCGCGGGGGTGAACGGCTTGGCGACGATCCGGCGCGCCGAGCCGGGTGCGTCGTCGGACGTGTCGTGCAGGCCCGACATGTACAGCACGGACAGCTCCGGGCGCAGGGCGACGGCCTGAGCGGCCAGTTCGGTACCGGTACCGCCGGGCATGCGGACGTCGGTGAGCAGCAGGTCGATGCGGTCGGGGTAGTGGCGGCACACCTCGAGCGCCTCGGCCGGCCCGCCGGCTGTGAGGACGGTGTGCCCGCGCCGGATCAGGACCCGCCGGACCGCTTCGAGCAGGTCGGCCTCGTCGTCGACGGCGAGGATCGTCTGCCCGGTGATCCGGGTGCTCGCTTCGTTCGCCATGTCAGTCACTCTACGTGTCATCCCCGCTACTCATGTCGACTATCGGGTTTTTTCTCCGCCGCCGGATCGTGCCCTTTTTGCTGGTCGAAGCCGTAGCTTCGCCGGTGGAAGCCGCGACGCAGGCGGCATTGAGCGTCCACGCCGGTCAATGATGGCCGAGGTGTATGCCTAGTTTTAGTCCATCTAGCCCGGTTCAGCAGTGTCCGACGCGCCCCTGTGTGTCGGATGTATCCGAACAGCCGGATGTGTCCGAACAGTAGGTGAACCGGATGCCGGTGTGGTTGTGCTTGGCCTCGTACATGGCCTCGTCGGCGATGCCGATCAGGGTCTCCGGGGCGATCTCGCCACCGCCCTGCGGGGTGTTCACGACGGCGACGCCGATGCTCGCCCGTACCTCGACCATGGTGCCGCCCAGGTCGATCGGCTCGGCAAGCTGCTCGACCACCCGCCGGGTGGCGCACCGGATGTTCTCCTGCGTGCCGGCGTCCTCCAGGACGACGACGAACTCGTCGCCGCCCAACCGGGCCACCGTGTCGCTGTGGCGGACCACGTCGGCCAGCCGCCGCGCCGTCACCGTGAGGACCTCGTCGCCCGCGGCGTGGCCGTAGGTGTCGTTGATGGGTTTGAACTTGTCGAGGTCGACGAAGAGCACCGCGAGGGCCGAACCGGTCCGGTGCCTGCGGGCCAGCGCGTCGTAGAGCCGGTTGGTCAGCAGCCGGCGGTTGGGCAGTCCGGTGAGCGCGTCGTGCAGGGCGCGGTGCTCCTCCCGTCGCTGGTCGGTGACGTCCCGGTTGACCAGGATGATGCCGGCGTCCCCGCCGAGCGGCCCGCCGCGCGCGGTCAGCGAGCACATCGCCGTCAGCGGTGCCCCGTCGGCGCGCCGCTCGTGCAGCTCGCCGTGCCACTGACCGGTGTTGGCCAGCTCCTCGAACACCTCCTCGGCCGGTACCGCGACCCCGCCCACGGTGAAGAACCGGGTGGCGAGCAGGGCGAAGACGTCGCAGCCGAGGGCCTCGCCCTGCGGGTACCCGTAGATCCGCTCCGCTCCGGCGTTCCAGTTGACGATCCGCCGTTCCGAGTCGCAGGCGATCAGCGCGTCGGAGATGTGCTCCATCAGTTCGCCCTGCTGGCGCAGCTCCTCCATCACCTCGGCGGAGTCCGCCAGGACCCGGGCGTTCTGGAACGTCGCACCGGTCACGTCCGCGAGGGCGTGGACGAAGTCCATGTCGTCGTCGGTGAACGGCTCCCCGTCGGGGCGGGACACCGCGACCGCGCCGGCCAGCCGGCCGCGTACCCGCATCGGCAGCAGGGCGGCGCCGTCGATCCAGACGGTGTCGGTGTCGCCGGCCGGATCGGCCAGCCAGTCGCGCAGGGCCGCCGCCAGGCGCGCCTCCTGCCCGCCCGGGTGGTCGCCGGCGAGCATCGTCATGGGACCGCCGTCGGTGGGCAGGATCCACACGGTCGCGTGCGCGGCGAGGGTACGCCCGATCACATCGACGACGAGCGCCGCCAGCCGCCCCTCGCCGGCGACGGCGTCGAGGGTCGCCGTCGTCACCTCCACGAAGGCGCGCAGGCGCGCACTCCGGGCGGTCGGCAGGTGGATGGAGGAGCTCATGCCAGGCTCTATCGGCAAAGCCGCGACGAAACGGAGAGTTCTGCGTTTGGTTTCGTGCGGGCATTCCTGGGGTACCGGGGGCCGCATCGACGCACGATCACCAAGCCGGCGTCGACGCGAGGTAGTTACGAATAGGACGACAACGCCCGACCGGCGGACCGGCGGGCCGCTGACTGGGAGCGCCCATGTTGATGGAAGCCGACACCACCGCCCTCGCCCGACCGACGGTTCTGCCGGCCGCGCCCGGTGGTTCCTCCGTCGCCGTCCACAGCGGCCCGGTCGCGCCGAACGCCGAGGCCGTCGACGTGCAGACCGCGAACGTCCGTGAGGCCCTGGAGGAGCGCCTGGCCGAGCTGCGCGCCGAGCACCGCGAGCTGGTCGCCGACATTACGACGCAGGAGCGGGGCCTGCTGGTACCCGACGCGGGTGACGACGTGGTCGACATCGGGACCAAGGCGTTCAACCGCGAGCAGGAGATCTCGCTGGCGAACGCGGTGCTGGAGCGGATCGACCAGGTCGAGCGGGCACTGGAGCGGCTCGACGAGGGTGGATACGGCTGGTGCGAGGGGTGCGCCGAGCCGATCCCGCCGGCGCGGCTGGCCGTGTACCCGTCCGCGACCCTGTGCGTGACGTGCAAGCAGGCCAACGAGCGGCGCTGACACCCGCGCGGTGGACATAACCCAAGGAGGCCGGCATCGCCGGCCTCCTTGGCGTTTGCCGGCATCGGCCGCCACCCGCGCGTTTGCGGACCAATGGGTGTGATCTACGACACCCCTTCCTGACGAGGAGTTCGCGAAAGGGGTCAGAATGTTTTCCCTCGGCATACCCGCGCAGCCAAGATTCATTCTTGTACATCTATCGATGGGATGGCAGCATTCCGTCCACGCGGCACCCGTGCAGCCGCGTGGACACTGTCCTCATCCCCGGAGGTATGCGTGAGACTCACAAGGTCGTTCCGTCGCGCCGCGTTCACCGTCGCGGCCGCCGGACTGGTCGCCGGCACACTGGCTGCCCCGTCCCTCGCCCAGGCCGCCCCGCCCGACACCCTCCAGGGCGCCGCCGGTGCGGAGACCGCCCAGGGGCTGGCGGACTCCCTCGGCGCCCGCTCGGCCGGCTCCTACCTGGACTCGACCACCGGCAGGATCACCGTCACCGTCACCGACGACGCCGCCGCCAAGACCGTCCGCGCCAAGGGCGCCACCGCCAAGCTGGTCACGTACAGCTCCACGCAGCTGAACGGGGCGACCGCCGAGCTCGACCGCACCGCCAAGATCCCGGGCACCGCCTGGTACGTCGACCCGAAGACCAACCAGGTCGTCGTCGAGGCCGACAGCACCGTCACCGGCGCCAAGCGCGCCCAGCTCGACGCGGCCGTGGCCCGCCTCGGCGGCATCGTCCGGGTGACCAGCGCGCCCGGCATCCTGAGCACCACGATCTCCGGTGGTGACGCCATCTACACCGGCGGCTCGCGCTGCTCGCTGGGCTTCAACGTCCGGGACAGCGCCGGCAACTACTACTTCCTGACCGCCGGCCACTGCACCAACGCCGGTTCCACCTGGACCAACGGCAGCACGACCCTGGGCACCCGGGCCGGCACCAGCTTCCCCGGCAACGACTACGGCATCGTCCGGTACACCAACACCTCCATCACCAAGTCCGGCACGGTCGGCTCGCAGGACATCACCGGCGCCGGCAACGCGTACGTCGGCCAGACGGTGACCCGTCGCGGCAGCACCACCGGCATCCACAGCGGCCAGGTGACGGCGCTGAACGCGACCGTCAACTACGCCGAGGGCAGCGTCTCCGGCCTCTACCGGACCACCGTCTGCGCCGAGCCCGGTGACAGCGGCGGCTCGCTCTACGCCGGCTCGACGGCGCTCGGCCTGACCTCCGGCGGCAGCGGCAACTGCTCCTCCGGTGGCACCACGTACTTCCAGCCCGTCACCGAGGCGCTCAGCGTCTACGGCGTGAGCGTCTTCTAAAGCGCGACCCCGCTCGCACGAAAGTGCCCTTGTCCACCGGTACCGGCGGGCAAGGGCACTTTCCTCACCGTGCGGTTCCTTACGGCACAACGGTTCGAGGGTTCAGCTCGCCGGTGCCGGTGTGACATCGTCAGGGGATGGACCCCGGCGCGTCGCCAGTCGAGGGGAAGCGGGCGGACCCGTCCCCCGCCGAGACCATGGCGCGCCTGCTGGCGGAGAACACGGAGCTTCGGCGGGCGGCCGCGGAGAACGCGCAGCTGCGCCGGGCCGTCGCCGAGTGCCAGCGCCGCATCGCCGCCGAGCGGCAGCTGTCCGAGCAGCTCCGCCAGGTCGTCCTGCCGCTGCCGGCGGCACCGTTCATGGTGCCCGGCCTGCTGGTCGCGGTGCGCTACCAGCCCGCCGAGCACGGCGAACCGGTCGGCGGCGACTGGTACCACGCGACCGGCCTCGCCGACGGCACCGCCATTCTCGCCGTGGGTGACGTCGCCGGCCACGGGCTCGCCGCGGCGGCCGTCATGGCCGAGCTCAGGCATGCGCTCGCCGCGCTGGCCGTCACCACCACGACCGACCCGGCGGAGCTGCTCGGGCACCTCAACCGCATCCTCTGCGACCACGACGGGGAACGGCCGCGCACCGCGACCGCCGCCGTCGGCCGGTTCGACCGCGCCACCGGCGTGCTGACCTGGGCGCAGGCCGGGCACCCGGCACCGCTGCTGGTACGCGGCGGCGAGGTGAGCGAACTGGCCCGCCCGCCCGGCATGCTGCTCGGCGCGAACGTCCGGTCCACCTACCAGACGGCGACGGTGCCCCTGGCCGCCGGTGACATCCTCCTGCTGTACACCGACGGGTTGATCGAGTCCCGGGGCGGCAGCCACGATCAGGGCCTCGACGACGTCGCCGACTCGCTCCTGGCGAGTGTCGCCGAGGGTGACGGCTGCTCACTGACCGACCTGCTGCGCCGGCTCGGCCCGACCAACCCGGCCGACGACATGTGCGTGCTGGCGGCCCGCCCCTGCTTGTAGAACGGTGCCGGGTCAGCTTCCGGCGGTGCGGCACAGCCGGATCCAGCGGTACCCGTACCCGGCCAGCTCCAGCGCGTCGAGCCGGCCCACCGGCCGGTACTCGCGGTCGCCGAAGACCTGGTTGGGATCGTCCGCCTCGCCGTACAGGTGGCCGAGGTCGACGGTGACCTCGTCGGGGCCGAGGTTGTGCAGAAACAGCATCGTGCCGGTGTTGCCGTCGGCCCGGTGGGCCAGGACGCCGCCGGGCAGTTCGCGCTCGACGTGGTGGCACGTACCGGCACCGACCTCGGGGCTCTCCCGCAGGGTGCGGATCATCCGCTCGAACCAGGCCAGCAGCGAGCCGCTGTCGTGGCGCTGCGCGGTGACGTTGACCTTCCCGTACCCGAACCGCCCGCCGGAGACGACCGGCCGGATCAGGTCCTCGGCCTTCTCGGCGGTGGAGAAGCCGCCGTTCGCCGCCGGCGACCACTGCATCGGGGTACGGATCGAGTTACGGCCGGGTAGCGACAGGTCGTCGCCCATGCCGATCTCCTCGCCGTACCGCAGGACCGGTGTACCCCGCAGGGTGAACTGCAGCGAGTACGCCAGTTCCAGGCGCCGCCGGTCGCCGCCGAGCATCGGGGCGAGCCGGCGGCGGATCCCGCGGTCGTACAGGCGCATGTCCTCGTCCGGGCCGAAGGCGGCGAACACGTCGGCGCGCTGCGCGGCCGTGAGCCGCGACAGGTCGATCTCGTCGTGGTTGCGCAGGAACGTCGCCCACTGGGCGCCGGGCGGCAGCTTCGGGGTGTCGCGGAGCGCCTCGATGACCGGCTCCGGGTCCTGCCGTGCCAGGGCCAGCATCAGCCGGCCGTTGAGCATGAAGTCGAACAGCATGTGCAGCCGGTTGTTCGAGCCGCCGGCGTCGGCGAAGTACGTGGGAAGCTGGTCGGGCTCCACATTGGCCTCGGCCAGCAGGAGCGCGTCGCCGCGCCGCCACTGGACGTGCTGGCGCAGTTCGGTGAGGAACTCGAAGTCCTTCGGGCAGGGGTCCTTGCCCGGCTCGGTCAGCTCGATGATGAACGGCACGGCGTCCAGGCGGAAGCCGGCGACACCGAGCTGGAGCCAGAACGCCATGATCTTCTTGACCTCTTCACGCACCTGCGGGTTGCGGAAGTTCAGGTCGGGCTGGAAATCGTAGAAGCGGTGGTAGTACCAGGCCCTCGCGGTGCGGTCGTAGGTCCACGTCTCGCTCTGCTCGCCGGGGAAGACCATGCCCTGGAACCGGTCCGGCGGCTCTTCGTCGCTCCAGACGTACCAGTCACGGTAGGGCGAGTCCGGTGACGAGCGGGCCGACCTGAACCAGGGATGCTCGTCGGAGGTGTGGTTGACCACCAGGTCGATCATCACCCGGATACCCCGGTTGGACGCCTGGTGCAGCAGTTCGGCGAAGTCGCCGAGGCTGCCGATGCGCGGGTCGACGGTGTAGAAGTCGGTGATGTCGTACCCGTCGTCCTTGCCCGGCGAGGGGTGGATCGGGTTCAGCCACAGGCACGTCACGCCGAGCCGCGCCAGGTAGTCGAGGCGTCCGATGAGCCCCCGCAGATCGCCGACGCCGTCGCCGTCGGAGTCGGCGAACGTCTCGACGTCGAGGCAGTAGATGACCGCCTCCTTGTACCAGTACTCGCTCATGGCCGTCGGTCTCCAGTCGGATCGAGGGGGCGGAATATGTGTGCCCGCCCCGCCCTCGTCCCTAAACGCCGGCCTGGCGAACCGGCCCTTCTCCGGTTCGATGGCTTCGAACTACGCCGGTTCGATGGCCTCGAATCCGATGTCGAGCCGCGCCGGCCCGCGCAGGGTGAAGTTCTCCTTGTACGCCACGTCGGGCGTCAGCAGGCGCGGCGCGGTGACCCGCCGGGCGAACGCCGCCAGGGCGACGGCCGACTCCAGCCGCGCCAGGCCGGCGCCGAGGCAGAAGTGGATGCCGGCCGCGAACGCCAGGTGCCGGCCGGATCCGCGGGTGATGTCGAAGCGGTCCGGGTCGTCGAACACCTCCGGGTCGCGGTTGGCCGCCGCGATCAGCATCAGGACGACCGTGCCGTCGGGTACCTCGCGGTCGCCGACCGGCAGCGGGCCGCGGGCGATCCGGGTGGTGAGCTGCACCGGGGCGTCGTAGCGCAGCGTCTCCTCGGTGCACCCGTCGACGAGGTCCGGCCGGGACCGCAGCGCGTCGAGCTGGTCGGGGTGGCGTAGCAGCGCCAGTACCGCGTTCGCGATCAGGTTGGTGGTCGTCTCGTGCCCGGCGACCAGCAGCAGGACGCACGTCGCGAGCAGTTCGTCCTCGGTGAGCTTGTCGCCCTCGGACTCGGCGTGCACCAGCAGCGACAGCAGGTCCTCGCGCGGGTGGTCGCGGCGCTGCCCGATCAGGCGGGAGAAGTAGCGGTGGAACTCGGCCAGTGCCGTCGCGCCCTGGGCCAGCCGCTCCGGGTCCGGGTCGGCGACCTGTGGGTCCAGCGACCGGGCCAGCAGCCCCGACCACTCCCGGAACTGCTCGCCGTTCTCGGCCGGCACGCCCAGCAGTTCGCTGATGATCTGTACCGGCAGCGGGTACGCGAGGTCGTCGACGATGTCCATCCGGCCCCGCCCGGCGACCCGGGTGAACAGCGTGTCGACGATCTCGGTGATCCGGGGCCGCAGGTCCGCGACCACCCGCGGGGTGAACGCCGACGACACCAGCCGGCGCAGCCGCGTGTGGTCGGGCGGGTCCAGCGACAGGAAGGAGAACGTACCGGGCTTCACGTCGGGCGGTGCGAGCGCGGAGCGGGAGCGTTCGCTGCTGGCGTTGGGGTGGCGCAGGATGGCCGACAGGTCGCGATGCCGGGCCGCGACCACGAGCTGTCCGTCCATCAGCGACAGTGGTGACGCCTCCCGAAGCTGGTGCAGCAGTGGGTATGGGTTGGCCCGGACGCTCGGGTCGGCGAGCAGCCGGAGGTCGACGGTTGGCGATGTCATGGATTCAGCCTTCCGTCTCCCGGCGGTTTACGGAAGCCCGTTTCCTGTAAAGCCCGGGTACCGCGCCCGGGCGGGGCCGCCGATGGTGGTAACGGCAGGGCCAGGCTCGCCGGCGATATCTGGACCACAATGGACACATGAGCACATCGGGGGAGCCCGGAGGCGACTTCGGGGAGTTCCTGCGCGCCCGTCGGGCCGGGCTGGACCCGGCCGACCTGGGCGTGCCCCACGCGGGTCGACGGCGGGTGCCCGGCCTGCGCCGCGAGGAGTTGGCTCAGCTGGCCGGGATCAGCGTCGACTACTACATCCGGATGGAGCAGGGCCGGGTACGCAACGTCTCCGACGCGATCCTGGACGCGGTGGCCCGGGCGCTGCGCCTCGACACCGACGAACGGGCGCACCTCGGCCGGCTGGCCCGGCACCGGCCGTCACGGGGGCGGCCGGTGCCGGCGCAGCGGGTCCGGCCGACCGTCCGCTGGCTGCTGGACACCCTCGACCACGTGCCGGCTTTCGTGATCGGCCAGCGCATGGACATCCTTGCCTGGAACCGGCTCGCCGCGGCGCTGATCACGGACTTCGGTGCGCTGGCCGGCCGGGACCGCAACCTCATCCGGTTGATGTTCCTCGACCCCTCCTACCGGGCCCTGTACCCGAATTGGGCCGAGTGCGCCCGGGCGCAGGTCGCCTACCTGCGGATGGACGCCGGTCACCACCCGGACGATCCGCACCTGGCCGCGCTGGTCGGCGAGCTGTCGGTGCGCAGCGACGACTTCCGGCGCTGGTGGGCCGCGCACCCGGTACGTCGTAAGACCTCGGCCATCAAGCAGCTCCGCCATCCGCTGCTGGGCCGGCTCGAGGTGGCGTCGGAGACGATGCGGCTGTCCGACGATCCGGCCCAGGTGCTGGTGACGTACACCCCCGAACCGGGCAGTACGTCGGAGGACGCCCTGCGCCTGCTCGCCACGCTCGCCGCGCCCGCCACACTCGCCGCGCCCGGCGCCCGGCCGGCCGACGGGGCCGGCGTCCGGCTGACCAACCACTGAGGACAGGTATGTCATTCTTCGACACTCCCGGCGTGCTGGCCGCGCACGTCGCGGACGCCCGGTCCCGCGTCGTACCGGCCGGCGTCGACCCCGCCCGGTACGACGCGGTGACGTCCCGGCTGACCTCCCTGCGCGACTGGCCCGCGGCGTTCGTCGCCACGGCGTCGGAGTACCTGGCGCGGGGTGAACGCGCCGAGGCCGCCGGCCGGTCCGTGACGGCCGGCGAGGCGTACCGTGACGCGGCGCTGTGGTTCCACTTCGCCACCACGCTGCCGGTCCGGGCCACCGAGGCGCACGCCGCGGCCACCGACGCGATGCGCCGGTCCCTGCGCCACCTCGACCCGACGGCCGACCACGTCGCGGGAGCGGGGTTCCGGGCCACCCTGCGGCGCCCGGCCGGGGCCGACCGTCCACCGGTCGCCCTGGTGGTCGCAGGCATGGACTCCAGCCGGATCGAGTTCCACCCCATCGCCGCCGCCCTGCTGCGCCGGGGCGTGGCGACCTTCGCCCTGGACGGGCCCGGCCAGGGGGAGTTGGCCGCGACCTCGGCACCCGAGCCGGACTTCCACCCGGTCGTCGCCGCCGCGCTCGCCGCCCTCGACGGGCGCGCGGACGTCGACGCCGGCCGGGTCGGCCTGCTGGGCTTGAGCCTCGGCGGCTTCTACGGCGCCGTCGCGCTGGCCCACCACCCCCGGCTCCGGGCCGGGGTCACGGTCAGCGGCCCGTACGCGCTGTCCTGGGACGACCTGCCGCCGTTCGTGACCGGGACCCTCGCGCTGCGTACCGGGAGCGCCGACGCCGCCCGCGCGTTCGCCGGCCGGGTCCGGCTCGATCGCGTCGCGGCGCGGATCCGGCAGCCGCTGCGGGTCGTGGACGGTGGCCGGGACGCCATCCCCGGTGTCACGAACGGGGAACGGCTGGCCCGGGAGGCGCCGCGCGGGGAGTACCTCCTCGTCCCCGAGGGCAACCACCTGCTCGGCAACGCCCGCTGGGCGTGGCTGCCGGACACGGCCGACTGGCTGGCCGACCGGTTGGGGGTCAGCTCCGGATAGCCCGCGCCAACCGGCGTACCCCCTCGTCGAGGACGTCCGGCGGCGCGGCGGCGAACGTCAGGCGCAGGTGGGGTGCGGGCGGCTCGCCGGCGTACCACGGTCGCCCGGGGAACACGACCACCTGCTCGGCCGCTGCCGCGGCGGTCACCTCGACGTCGTCGAGCCCGTCGGGCAGGCGTACCCACAGGTGCAGGCCGCCGCCGGGCACCGTGTCCGGTACGAGTTCGGGCAGGTGCCGTCGCAGCGCCGCGATCAGCGCGTCCCGCCGTGCCCGCAGCGCCGCGCGTAGCGCCCGCCGGTGGCGCAGCCAGGCCGGCGACGTGACGAAGTCCAGCGCGGCCTGCTGCAACGGGCCGGCGACGAAAAAATCGTCGAGTACCCGGGCCGAGCGCAGCCGAGCCCCGGCGGCCCCCCGCGCGCCGATCGCCGCGACCCGCAGCCCGGGCGCCGCCGACTTGGTCAGCGACCGCAGGTACACGACGTGGCCGTGCGGGTCGTCGGCGGCCAGCGGTGGCGGCGGGTCGCCGTCGACGGCCAGGTCGCGGGCGTAGTCGTCCTCGATCAGGAACGCTCCGGCTCTCCGGATCGCCTCGGCGACCGCCGCGCGCCGGGCCGGGTCGAGTGTCGCGCCGTGCGGGTTGGCGTACAGCGGCTGGCAGTAGAACAGCCGGGCACCGGTGCGGGCCAGCGCCGTGGCGAGCAGCTCCGGCCGGACGCCGCCGGCGTCGGCGGGTACCGGGACGACGGTGAGCCCGGCGGCCCGCGCGGCGGCGAGCGCGCCGAGGTAGGTGGGCGACTCGACCAGGATCGTCTCGCCGGGTACGGCGAGGGCGCGGAACGCCGTCGACAGCGCCGCCTGCCCGCCCGGGCAGACCACCATGTCGTCGGCGCGTAGGCCCCCGCCGGCCTCCCGGGCGAACCAGGCCCGCAGGTCCGCGCGCCCCTCGACCGGCCCGCGCTGCCACGCCGCCGGGTGCCGGGCGGCCCGGGCCAGTGCGGCGCCGAGCGCGGCGACCGGTTGCAGGTCCTCGTCGAGGTACCCGCCGGAGAGTGGGATCGCGCCGGGGCGGGGGACCGCGAGCAGCGCCTGCATCGTCTCCTCGCCGGCGGGCCGGGCGCCGAGCGCGACGGCCTGCCACTCCAGGTCGGGCCGTTCCGGTTGCCCGGTTTCGCTTCCGGCTTGCCGCTGTTCGCTTCCGGCTTGCCGCGCCACGAAGGTGCCCTGGCCCGGCCGGGCTTCGACCAGTCCTTCGGCGGCCAGGGTGCGGACCGCCCGCGTGACGGTCACCGGGGAGGCGCCGTGCCGGGTGGTCAGTTCGCGGACCGACGGCAGGCGGCTACCGGGCGCGGCGGAAGCGGCCAGGGCCCGGAGCTCTCGGATAACGCGTCCGGCTGCGTTATCATCATTCATGAGAGATCAGAGTAACGCTACCGGTGCTGGGCGGGTAACGGGTATCGGGCGGGACCGGGTGACGGGTATCGCCCTCGGGGCGCTCGGCGTCCTCGCGTTCAGCCTGTCGCTGCCCGCCACCCGGGTCGCCGTCGCCACCCTGGACCCGTGGCTGGTCGCGTTCGGGCGGGCCGCCGGCGCCGGTGCGCTCGCCTGCGGGTACCTGTGGCTGACCCGCGCGCCGCGGCCCACGCCCGCGCAGTGGCGCCGGCTGGTCCTGGTCGCCGCCGGGGTGGTCGTCGGGTTTCCGCTGTTCACCTCGCTGGCCCTGGAGGCCCGGACCGCCGCGCACGGCGCCGTCGTCATCGCCGTACTGCCGGCCGTGACCGCGGTCTTGGCGGTGGTACGGGCGGGGGAGCGCCCACCGGCGGCGTTCTGGGCCGCCGGTGCCGCCGGGCTCGTCGCGGTGCTCGGCTTTCTCGCCGTCAGTGGTGCGGTGTCCGGCTCGTTCTCGTCGGCGGACCTGTTCCTGCTCGCCGCCGTGGCGCTGTGCGGCCTCGGGTACGCCGAGGGCGGCGCGCTCGCCCGTGACCTCGGCGGCGCCCGGACGATCTGCTGGGCGCTCGTACTGTCCCTGCCGGTGACCGTGCCGGTCACCGCCGTGACGGTGCTCGCGCGGGTTCCGCGTGCTGATGCCGCCGGGTGGCTCGGCTTCGGGTACCTGACCGTGGTGTCGATGTTCCTCGGCTTCTTCGCCTGGTACGCCGGGCTCGCCCGGGGCGGCGTGGCCCGGGTCGGCCAGATCCAGCTCGCCCAGCCGGTCCTGACGCTGGGCTGGTCGGCGGTGCTGCTGCACGAGCCGGTCACCGGCCCGGCGGTCGGTGTCGCGCTGCTGGTGCTCGGCTGTGTCGCCCTCACGCAGCGGAGCCGTACGGTCAGCTCACGTGGAGGTGGGATGCGATGGCGTCGCCGATCCCCTGCTGTACCGCCGGGTCCTGCATCGCCTTCAGGATCGACACGTCTACCTGATCCTGGGTCGGTGCGGTGACCGCCTGGAGCGCGTCGAGCTTGGCGCTCAACTGGTCGAGCTTCGTGTTCAGTTGGGCGAGCGTCGCAATCAGCTGGTCGAGTTTCACGTTCGCTCGGATGAGCGGGCCCTCCACGGCCTTCGCCATCCAGGACTGCCCGGAAATCCACGGCTCGGTTCCGGTGTACGGCGCACTGAATGCCAGGTCGGCTTCTCCGGCCACGTTCGCACCTCCGATAATGATTCCACGGAACTGGTCGCCGGTTCCGCGATAGGCGTTGGCGTCGCAGGTGGGCTGCGATCCGATCGTGGTGCTGCTGCCGTACTGGAGAATGATCGGCGTGCGGCCGGAATACGGACTCCAGCCGGCGTCGTCGTCGCCCCGGTACGCCTGCCGGTAGGGCACGGCGGGATTGGTGCCGTAGGCGGACGCCCACAATGGATCATTGCCGGGAATGCTGTTTCCGTAGGCCCATCGTGGCGCGTAGAGGACGACCCATTTTCCGGTCGCGCTGCGCAGCAGGCCGCACGCCTGCACCCCGTACTGCGGAGCCACGTCGTCATAACCCCAGTGCTCCAGGTCGACCTGGACGAAGAACTCGCGCCGGCCACGCCACCACGGCGTCTGCGCGTCGAGGTACGACACGAAGTAGTTGACCTGGGCCTGGATGCTCCCGTGGCCGTTGTTGCCCGGGGTGCGGACTACGATGTACGCCCCTACCAGGGGAATTCCGGCCGCGGCGGCCCGGTTGAGCGCGTCTCCGTAGTGGGCGTGCCGGATCTGGGTGCCCTCGGTGGCCTTGTGGGTGAAGAACGAGATCCCGTCGCGGGCCGCAGCGGTCAGGTCCATCGGACCCCGGTCCCAGTCGTAGTCGGACGCGTCAATCCCAGCCGAAAATCGGCATGGCGGCATCACCTCCTGGACGGAGATTCTTTCGGCATTTCGGTGAGGGTCCGTGTCGATTTTTGCGTCGGGTGTCCGGGGCCGGTTCGGGGTTGGTGCCCGCGTCGGGTTTTCGCTCGGGGGCTTCGTGGCGGGTTTCGCTGCGGATCGAGGTGTGCGGTCCGCCTGGCTCCGGTCGTGGATTCCGCTCTGGTCGCCGTCGCGATCTCGCCGCGGTGCGGGAGGAAATTATCTGGTTGTCATTCGACGCTGAAGCGCTGCTGCGGATGGCTGGCGGTGCCAGGGGAACCTGGAATATGTTTCGCGGTTGTCGCCGGTGGCCCGCGTCGGGGGCGGGTGTGTCGGTCCGAACCGGGTCCCGCATGATGGCCTGAAATGGCCGACGTGAATTGAAAAAATATATCGTCGGCTACTGTGACGGGTCAAGAGTGTGGCGCCGGTGAGTGCCTGACGAGATCAATTCATGGTGGGAATCGCGCGTCAGATCCGAGTCCGGTGAGTGGAGGGTTGTGACCTTGCCGGGTCTGTGATGTGGCAGTCTGGTCGCCGCGTTCGAGCGGCGGCCGCGGGGTGGACTGCCCCGTCGGGGCTGGTCGGTGCCGGTGCGGAGCTGACATCACTAACGGAGAAGATTGACGCTAGTAGATTTTCGGTAGATCGTCGCGCTGCCGGTCGAGGCACGTTACGTTACCTCCGTCCATGCCGCGATTCGCGTACGCGGGTAAAGGAGGGGGTGGCGGTGGCAGTACTGGGTAGCGTCGTCACGTACGGCATCAGCGCCGCGGACGAGAAGGCGTTCCAGTGGCGGTCGTCGGTGACCGGCCAACTGCCCGGCCAAGCCCATCCGGTCGCCGGTGACGAGGTCTCCGCCCTGGTCGTCAAGCACTACGGGGGCGAGCCCGGCGCCGAGATGGCCGACCTGGTGGTCGAGATCGACGGCATCGGCGCGCACTGGGTCGGCGGCGTGCCGCAGGGAGCCAAGGGCGAACAGGGCAAGTGGTGGTAGCGGCACCTGCTCGTCGCTGAGGGGTTCGCGGTGGCCGCCGTCCGGCTGAGTCGTAGCCGTACCCCGATGTAGGGATAATCCCCGATGCCCTGGAGCCATCGGTACACGACGATGGCAGGACGACCAGTCGTCCCAGGGGAGGGTACCGATGGAAGGTCCAGCGAGGCGCGTGCGGTGGCGGGTCCGGGCGGCGATCGCCGTAGGGGTCGCCGCCGTGCTGCTGGCGCAACCTGCGGTCGCCGCGGCGGCCGCCACCCCGGCGGCGCGGCCAGCCGCGCCACCGGTCACCTGGGGCACCTGCCCCACCGACGTCCTTGCCGAGCTACCGGCGGCCGATCGGAACAGGTACAGCTGCGCGACGTACGACGTTCCGCTCGACTACGCGCACCCGGCAGCCGGTACGGTCGGTCTGGCCCTGCTGCGCCGCGCGGCCGACGACCCGGGCAGGCGGCTCGGGTCCCTGTTCTCCAACCCGGGCGGCCCGGGCGGCAGCGGGTACACCATGCCCGTCGCGCTCGCCGCCCTGCTGCCCGAGGTGGGGCGGCGCTTCGACCTCATCGGTTTCGACCCGCGCGGTGTGGGCCGCAGCGCGCCGGTGCGCTGCTTCACCACCGAGGAGGACGCGACAGCGGTCTTCGACAAGATCGTCGGCGTGCCGGTGACCGGCCCGGAGATCGCGTCGACGATGCAGGGCAACAGGGAGTTCACGAACGCGTGCGCGGCGAACGCCGGACCGCTGCTCGCTCATGTGTCCACAGTGAACGTGGTGCGGGACCTGGACCTGATGCGCGCCGCCGTGGGCGACAGCCGGCTCAACTACCTCGGCTTCTCGTACGGGACGCTGATCGGGGCCACCTACGCCAACCTGTACCCGCAGCGGGTCCGCGCGATGGTGCTCGACGGCAACGTCGACCCGGCCCTGCGTACCAGCAACGGACTGGAGTACCTGCACCAGCGCGCCGCCGGGCAGGAGGAGGTGGTGAACGCCTTCCTCGCGCTGTGCGACCAGGCCGGCAGCCGGTGCGCGTTCAGCGACGGGGACCCGGCGGCCACGTTCGCCGAGATCCGCCAGCGGCTGCGCCGGGGGCCGGTGGACGTACCGGCTCTCGGCTTCACGGTCACGTTGAGCATGTTCACTGACTACGTGGCGGGCTCGTTGTACTCCGCGGACGCGTACCCCGAACTGGCGGCGAACCTGCAGCTGCTGTACGAGGCGATCCACCCCGGCGCGACGCCTCCGTCGGCTGCCGCGCGGGCGGCGGGTAGCCGGTGGAGCACACCGGCGGCCGGCGCCGGGCTGCGTGACGTGCGGCCCGACACTCCGTACACCGGCAACGACGCCGGGATCAGCGTGAACTGCTCCGACGAGCCGTTCGGCCGGGTACCCGCGCTGCACCCGGCCGCCGCTGAGCTGTGGGAGCGTCAGTCGCCGACCGTCGGCCGCACGCACGCGTTCAGCCAGGTGGCCTGCGCGACATGGCCGGTCGACCGGCCGGAGCGCTACAGCGGACCGTGGAACCGGAAGACGGCCAACCCGGTCCTGCTGTTCGGCAACTACCACGACCCGGCCACCAACTACCACTTCAACCAGCGGATGGCCGCGGAGCTGGGCAACGACCGGCTGGTCAGCGTCGACGCCTTCGGCCACGCCATCCTGGGCGGCCAGAGCGTATGCGCTGATTCGATCGCGCTGCGGTACCTGGTCGACCTGGCGGTACCGCCGGCCGGTACGGTCTGCCAGCCCGACCACCAACCATTCGAATAGGGCGCGGGTACGGGTGGCGGGCCGCCGGGCCCGCCACCCTCCGTCGTTGTGTGCGGTGTGGCGGATCGCGTCGACGATGGCGCGGCGCGAATACGTGTGCCGGCGGCTTGGCATTGCCCCGGGCCGCCCGCTGGGTCAGCGGACCGAACAGCGCGGGCGGGTGCCATTCGTGGCGCTTCAGCGCCCGGCTGGCTGTTGCCGGCTGCGATCGGCCACGATGGCTCTGCCGCCCCGGCGCTGGACAACCACGCCGAGCACGTCGAGACGGCTGAGCGCTGCCTTGATCGGCTGTACGCTCACGCCGTAGTGCTCGGCCAGCTCTGTCTGGGTGGGCAGACGGGTGTTCGGCAGCCACTCGCCTGCATCGATGCGGCGCCGCAGATCCGCTTGAATGCGTAAGTATTCGGCTTCCGGCATGGCGAAGAACCCCATGGTTGGCTGTGGACGGCGCGGCACCGCTCGTTGAGCTTTGCCAATGCTGACCCGGCCTCTGTCAGTCGGATGAACCGCGCCGCTGTTCCTCGTCGGCGACGAGCGGTCGACCTCCCATGCGCAGGACGACGACGCCGGCGCTCTCCAGCCGGGTCAGGGCCTGTCGAACTGGTTGCAGCGACACGCCGTACTCGTTCGCGAGTTCCTGATAGGTGGGCAGCCGTCCGCCCGGTGGCCACTCGCCATCCCGGATGCGGCGGCGCAGGTCGGCCTCGATACGGCGGTACGCGGGTTCTTCGGGCATGGTCGTGGAACTCCCTAGTCGGCTCCACGATTCGACCACGCGAGGATCCCGCGTTCAAGCTCTCGACATGTTAAGTGATCTTCAACCTAACATGTTGGGCTGTTGACCCAACATGTTGAGTTGTGCCAGTCTGGGCGGCGAGAGCGGCCTGCGTTCCTAGTCGGCAAACTCGGGCGACGTCGCTCTCGACCCCGTTTCTCCTGATCAACGCCTTGGGATTCGGGTGGATGGGCGCCGCGCTCGACGCTTGCCGTTTCCTTCAGGGTTCCGGCTGCGCCGCGCCGGTTGCTCGGCGCATCGGGTCGGCGCCGGACCTCATCGGGTACTTCTCGTGAGGCTTGGCGCCGACTCCCCGAGACGAGGGTGACGGGCCGCTGTGGGTGGCCGGTGCCCGTACCGATCTGCTCCGGTGGAGGTGAACGCAGTGTTCTACCTGTCCGCCTGCACGCTGACCGGCGTCGCCATCCTGGGCTTCGCCGCCGGACTGTTCCTGTTCAAGGTCAAGTCGCGCTGGTGTCCAGGGTGCGGCTCGAAGTTCACGTGCCCCGTCTGCACCCAGCCGGGTGGGCGCCAGGCGCAGGTGGAGCGATGACAGACCGCCTGGCCCGCGTCGGGGACGTAGTGACGCTCGTAGCGGGTGATTACTGCTTTGGTGCCGGCCCACTACGCATGCGCCTCACCGAGATCGTCCCGCCGCACCCGCAGTTCCCAAACGCCACGTGGACGTTCGCCAGAGGCATCGAGCTGCGGTGCGATGGCGAAGAGGTGGGGGAGCGGCATGTGCTCGTACGGATAAGCGCACTCGGCAACCAGGGGGAGTGGTGACGACGTACCTGAGCGCGCTGGTGATTGCGCAGCTCGACCAGGCGCAGGCGGAACTCCAGCGCCACTTGATCAGTACGCCCGGCGGATACTGCCGAGCCTGCGGCGAGGAGGAGCCCTGTCGCAGTCGCCTTGCGGCGGGCCAGTTGTTCGCGAGGTACGGCAGGCTTCCGCGGCGTACCCCAGGGGTAGCGGGTCACGTGCTGCTGGGGCGGCGGTGATGGATGGAACGCGGCGGCGTGGTATCCCGCTGCTGAGCGAGGATGAGGAGAACTTCTACCGCGCCATGCACTACTTCGCTGGTGCCGCGTGGGTGCTGGGGGTGGCCGACGAGGCCGGGGCTGCGCTGTCGGAAATCGTCGCTCACGCACTACGAGAACGGGATCGGTGCGCCCCTTCAGCCCAGTGAGCTGGTGGTGCCGAAAGATCGAGGACAAACTTTGTGAACTGGGCGCGCCCGGCAGGATTCGAACCTGCGACCTTAGGATTAGAAGTCCTCTGCTCTATCCACTGAGCTACGGGCGCCTGGGCGGCGCGGGGCCGCGCCGCGGACAAAGGCTACCGCCATACCACGGCGTCATGCTGGTCGAAAGGGATAACGGCGCGTCTTCTTTCTCGCCCCGTACGTAGACGTTTTAGGCAACTACACTCGGTAATTCTACGATCCGGGCGTACGGGATGAAATGGCTGGAATCGTGGGGGCTGTATGGATGATCCCCAATACGGCTCGCGACCGACTACCGTGCATCCGTGCAAGTGACGAGCACCACATTCCTGCCCCTCCTTGCCCCGGCGCAGGAGGACCCGTACGGTGACCCGGCCGCCCCCGTCCTCGACGAGTTCGCCGGTGACCTCGCCGTCTCGTACTCGTTCGGCCCGCCATACGGCGAGCGGCTGGTGAGCTGGCTCGATCTCGACCAACTCGGGCTGTCGCGGCGGGTGTTGCAGCGCCGCGCCGCCGACAACCTCGACGCGCTGGCGGGCGCGGTGCGCGTCCACGGCAGGCCGCCGACCCTGATGCTCTCCTTCGACGGGATCGAGTCGAGCCTGCTGTTGGCCGACGGGCCGTGGCCGCGGCTGGCGACCTCGCTACCCGGTGACCTTGTCGTCGGCGTACCGGCCCGCGATGTCGTCATTGTGACCGGGTCGCAGTCGCCACCGGGTCTGGACAAGGCGAAGCGTACGGTCGATCGGGTCTTCCGGGCCGGCGATCAGCACCTGCTGAGCCGGGACCTGCTGGTCCGCCGCGACGGCGCCTGGATACCGTTCAAGCCGTAGGGGGCCGTCGGGACACCGTCAGGACGCCGGGGCAGCCACCTCGTCGGCGGCCCGGGCGAAGTACGCGTCCATCCAGCGGCCCAGCTCGTCGAAGAGCTGCTTGCGGGATGGCTCGGCGGACAGCGCCAGGTCGTGCAGGCCGCCCTCGATGCGTACCAGCGTGGTCCGCCGCCCCAGGGCCGGCATCCACTTGGCCATGTGGTCGACGTCGAGGACCGAGTCCGCGGCGCGCGCCTCCTCGCCCCAGCGGGCCCGCTTGTAACTGGCCGTGGACGCCCCGACGATGATCGGCGCCGGGATGTCGAGGCCGGCGTGCAGCCGCTTCTGGCCCAGCAGGATGGCGCGCAGCCAGCCGGCGTGGACCGGGAAGCCCGGCAGCGGCTTCCACTCCAGGTTGTAGTCCCACTCGCCGTGCCGGTCGCGGTGGATGCTGCTGCCGTACACCTCGTTGAGGCCGGTCGGCATCTTGTAGTACGGCTGCGTGCGGCCCTTGCGCATCGCGATCGGCCGCATCACGAGCTGGATCCGCCGGGGCACGTTCATGTCGAAGAACGGGCTGTTGAAGAACATCGCGTCGACGACACCGGCGTCGCGGCGGTCGTGCGCCCACAGCGCGGTGGCCAGGCAGCCGGTGGAGTGGCCGCTGACCAGGAGCCGGTCGTGGCCGTCCGCTTCGCGGATGATCCGGACGGCCTCGTCGAGCTCCGGGTAGTAGTCCGACATGTCGCGGCAGAAGTTCGGCGTCTGGTGCGGGTGCAGGCTGCGACCGTACTTTCGCAGGTCGAGCGCGTAGAAGTCGATCCCACGCGACGTGTAGAAGTCGGCCAGGTGCGTCTGGAAGAAGTAGTCGGAGAAGCCGTGCACGTACAGCGCGGCGCGTCCGTCGGGCTCGTCGGCGCGCCGGCGCACCAGCGTCGCCGTCACCGGCCCCTCGTCATCGGTACCGAGGTCGATCGTGTGCCGCTCGTACGGCTCGCCCAGCAGGTCCGTCTCCACGCCAGGGAGGTTACCGCCGAGTCAACTAAAAGGGATCCCCCTACCAGATCCGCGTTCTGCGCGCTGCCCCGTCCACAGGCACCCTCGCTGTCCACAGATCCATGGGTACCGGGTGACGCGCGTCCCCGTACGGCCCCAGGCTGGTCCGCGAGTCGACTCGCACGGCACCGCTGAGGACACAGCACTGGGAGAGGCGATGTTCGATACAACTGTGACGATTGTCGGTAATGCGCTCAACGCGCCCGAGCTTCGGCGTACCACCGGGACCAACACCCTGGTGGCCAGCTTCCGGGTGGCGTCCACGTCGCGACGGTACGACAGGGACAGCGGCCGGTGGGTCGACGGCCCGAGCCTGCGGGTGCGCGTCACGTGCTGGCGCCGGCTCGCCGAGGGAGTGACGCACTCGGTCGTCACCGGCGATCCGCTGGTGGTCACCGGCCGGATGTACACCCGGGACTGGATCGGCGACGACGGCCAGCAGCGGGTCTCGTACGAGCTGGAGGCCATCGCGGTCGGCCACGACCTGTCCCGCGGCTTCGCCGACTTCCGGCGCCACCGCCCGGGCGCCGCGACCAGCATGGTCGAGGACGCCGAGTCCGACGCCCGGATCGCGGGTCAGGTCAGCGTCCCGGTGGGCGCCCCGGCCACCGACCCGTCGCGCCGCGGCGGCCCCGCCGACCCGTCGCGCCGTGGCGACCTTGACGAGCTGTCGCCCTCCGACGCGCCGACGCCGACCTTCGACCCGCCGTCGACGCCGCTGGCGTCACCGTACGGCGGGACGCCGCTGGCGTCCTCATACGGCGGGACGCCGCTGGCGTCACCCTACGGCGGGTACGGCCCGGCGCGCCCGACGGGCGACGAGCCGGCCGGCGACAGCACGGACGACGAGCGGGATGACGGCCGCTCCGACGACGACGCGGTGGACGACGCGCTGAAGATGCTCCGCGCCGTCGGCCTCGGCACCGACCTGGCGGTCGACGCCTCCGGAGCTGACCCCGACGGCGGCGACCCGGACGGCGACGACGACGCCGAGGCGGATGGGACCGCCGACGATGCTCCCGAGGTCGCCCGGCCCGCCCGCCGGCGGAGCCGGACCCGCGTACCGGTCCCTGCCTGACCGGCGCCGCGCAACGGGGACGGTCGGGATCGTCAGTACCTGGCGATCCCGACCGGCGCGACGGGACTGCGGCGGCCCGCCCGGCCGTTCGTCGTTACGCTGCACGGGTGTCTGCGAAGATCGCCGTCGCCACCGGTGCGGGGCTGCTGGCCGGGGCCCTGCTCGACGCCGCGCTGGGCGACCCGCGGCGCTGGCATCCGGTAGCCGGGTACGGGCGGGCCGCCGCCGCGCTCGAACGGCGGATGTACGCGCCGACCACGGCCGCGGGGGCCCGGTACGTGGCGGTCGCCGCGGGCGTCCCCACCGCCGCGGCCGTCCTCGCCAGTGTCGCTACCCGCCGCCGGCCGCTGGCCCGGGCGGTGCTCGTGGCGGCCACCACCTGGACCGTGCTCGGATCGACGTCGCTGCGACGGGAGGGGACCGCGATGGCTGGGGCGCTCGACAGCGGCGACCTGGCCGCCGCACGGGAGCGCCTGCCGCACCTGTGCGGGCGCGACCCGGCCGCGCTCGGCCCGTCCGAACTGGCCCGGGCCACCGTCGAGTCGGTCGCCGAGAACACCTCCGACGCGGCCGTCGGCGCCCTCTTCTGGGGCGCCGTGGCCGGACTGCCGGGCCTGGTCGGGTACCGGGCGGTCAACACCCTCGACGCGATGGTCGGGCACCGGTCGGCGCGGTACGCCCGGTTCGGCACGGCCGCCGCGCGCCTCGACGACGCGGCGAACCTGGTACCCGCCCGCCTCACCGCCGCCCTCACCGTCGCCGCCGCCCCGCTGGTCGGCGGCAGCCGGGTACGGGCGCTGTGGACCTGGACCCGCGACGGTCGCCGGCACCCGAGCCCCAACTCGGGCCAGTGCGAGGCCGCGATGGCGGGAGCCCTGGGCGTGCGGCTGGGTGGCCGTAACGTGTACGCCGGGCGGGTCGAGGAGCGTCCGATGCTCGGGAGGCACGGCCGCGCCCCGGAGCCCGCCGACATCCACCGGGCGGTACGGCTGTCGGGGCTGGTGAGCGCCGGGGCCACGGCACTCGCCGTGCTCGCCGCCACCGCGAAAGCCCGCGGCACGGGAACTCGCCCTACGAGAACTCGTCGATCCTGGACACCTGGGCGGCCTATGGCCCGCGTAGGTGCCAAGGATCTCGGAGAGGAGCGGGCGTGAGCGGGGGACTCCTCGTCGCCGGTACCACCTCGGACGCCGGTAAGAGCCTGCTCACCGCCGGCATCTGCCGCTGGCTGGTCCGGCGGGGCGTGAAGGTCGCGCCGTTCAAGGCCCAGAACATGTCCAACAACTCGGCCGTGGTCGTGGACGAGCAGGGGCGCGGCGGCGAGATCGGCCGGGCCCAGGCGATGCAGGCCGCCGCGTGCCGGATCGCGCCGAGTGTGCGGTTCAACCCGGTCCTGCTCAAGCCCGGTTCCGACCGCAGCAGCCAGGTCGTCCTGCTCGGCCGGCCGGTCGGCCAGGTCGACGCGGTCAACTACCGCACGATGCGCGACCAGTTGCGGCACACGGTGCTCGACACCCTCGCCGAGCTGCGGGCCGAGTACGACGTGGTGGTCTGCGAAGGCGCGGGCAGCCCGACCGAGATCAACCTGCGGGCCGGGGACTTCGTCAACATGGGCCTCGCCCGCGCCGCCGACCTGCCCACGATCGTGGTCGGCGACATCGACCGGGGCGGGGTGTTCGCGGCGCTGTACGGCACGCTCGCCCTGCTGTCACCCGAGGACCAGGCGCTGCTCGCCGGGTTCGTGGTCAACAAGTTCCGCGGCGACCCGGCACTGCTGCGGCCCGGCCTCGACGACCTGCACCGGCTGACCGGCCGCCCGGTGTACGGGGTACTGCCGTGGCGCGCCGACCTGTGGCTCGACGGCGAGGACTCGCTGGCGTACGGGCGTACCCTCGGCCGGCCGACCCAGCCGGCCGGCACCGAATGGCTGACGGTCGCGGTCGTCCGGCTGCCGCGCATCTCCAACGCCACCGACGCCGAGGCCCTGGCCGCGGAGCCCGGCGTACGGGTCCGCATCACCGCCGAGCCCGCCGACCTGGCCGACGCCGACCTGGTCGTCCTGCCCGGCAGCAAGTCGACCGTGGACGACCTGATGTGGCTGCGCGGGACCGGTCTCGCGGCCGCCGTACTGGCCCACGCGAAGGCCGGCAAGCCGCTGCTGGGCATCTGCGGCGGGTACCAGATGCTCGCCGAACGTATCCACGACGAGGTGGAGAGCCGGCGCGGCACCGTGCCCGGCCTCGGCCTGCTGCCGATCGAGATCGCGTTCGCCGCGGAGAAGACCCTCGCCCGCCCCGTCGGCGCCAGCTTCGGCGTCCCGGTGCGCGGATACGAGATCCACCACGGGTACGTGTCCAGCGGAGCCGTCATCCCACTGATCCACACCACCGGCGGGATCGGTGAGGGCGCCCGGGCCGGCAACGTCTTCGGTACCCACTGGCACGGCGCCTTCGAGTCCGACGAGTTCCGCCGGGCGTTCCTGTCCGTGGCGGCCCGCCGGGCCGGCCGGCATGGGTTCCGGGTGGCACCCGACACCGACTTCGCCGCACTTCGCGAACGCGGCCTGGACGTCCTCGGTGACCTGGTCGAGGAGCACCTCGACACGGACGCGCTGTGGCGCCTGATCGAGACCGGCGCACCGCCCCGCCTGCCGTTCGTCCCCCCGGGTGCCCCGTGACAACAGTCGAGACCTTCGCCGGCCTGGCCGCCCGGGTACTCGATCGCCCGCCCCGGCTCGGCCCGGTCCGGCTCGTCGCCGTCGACGGGCCGGCGGGCGCGGGCAAGAGCACGTTCGCCGCCCGTCTGGCGCAGGCGCTGCGCGCGGCGGGTGCCGACACCGCCGAGATCCACACCGACGATCTGCTCGACGGCTGGGACGACATGCTGACCTTCTGGCCCCGGTTCGACCGGGACGTCCTGGTGCCGCTGCGCGACAAGCAGCCCGGGGCGTACCGCTGCTACGACTGGCACGCGGGCCGGTTCGCCGGGACGGTACCGGTACCCGTACCGGATGTCCTCGTCGTCGAGGGGGTGACCAGCGCGCGGGCGGTGATCCGCCCGGAGCTGACGCTGGCGGTCTTCGTCACCGCGCCGCGCGAGCTGCGCCTGGCGCGGGCGCTGCGCCGCGACGGCGCCGGTATCGAGGCCGAGCTGCGGCGCTGGTTCGACACCGAGGCGGCGCACTTCGCCGCCGACCGTATCGCCGACCACGCGGACCTGCTCGTCGACGGCGCACCCGGCGTTCAGCTTGACCCCGGGGGCCAGTATGTACGGAAGGTCTGGGCGTAGACGACGATCGGGGAGTACGGCGTGATGCCGGGAGGGGATCGGCGATGAGCACCGACGACGAGGCGACCGGCGCGGCTCCCGACGGGGCGGACGACGAGGCGACCGGCGCGGCTCCCGACGGGGCGACCGGCGCGGCTCCGGTACGCAGGCGGGTGGTCCTGACCGGCATCAGTTCGCGGACCTGGGAGCACCCGGCCGACCGGGGCGCCCTGTCCGCGCTGCGTGAACTGCGCGGCTTCGACGACGTCCTCAAGGCCCTGTCCGGCCTGTGGAACGAGCGGGCGTTGCGGCTGGAGTACCTCGGCAGCGCGATCCGGGTCGACCACCGGCAGTACCCGCGGGTCTACCGGCTGTTCGCCGAGGCGGCCGCCACCCTCGACGTGACGGAGCTGCCCGAGCTGTACGTGCAGTACGACCGCTCGATCAACGGCATGTGCATCGGCATGTCCAAGCCGTTCATCGTGATCAACTCTGGTGCGCTGGAGCTGCTCGACGACTCCGAGCTGCGCTGCCTGCTCGGCCACGAGATCGGACACCTGCTCAGCGGGCACGCCGTCTACCGGACGATGGCGATGATCCTGCACGACTGGGCCACCCGGCTGTCCTGGCTGCCGGTCGGGGCGCTGGCGCTGCGCGCCATCTCGGCGGGGCTGCGGGAATGGTGGCGCAAGGCCGAGCTGTCCGCCGACCGGGCGGGCCTGCTCGCCAGCCAGGACCCGCACGCGTCGCTGCGGCTGAACATGAAACTCGCCGGCGGTGGTGACCTGTCCGAGATCGACGTCACCGCGTTCCTCGAACAGGCCGCCGAGTACGACCGGGCCGGCGACCTGCGGGACAGCATGATCAAGATCGGGATGGTGCTGGACCGCACCCACCCGTTGCCGGTCGGCCGGGCGGCGGCGCTGCGCGCGTGGGTCGACTCGGGGGAGTACCAGCGCATCCTCGGCGGCGAGTACCTGCGCCGCGACGATCCGCGCGCCTCGTCGGTACGCGAGGACGTGAAGGCCGCCGCCGACTCGTACCGGGAGTCGTTCGCCCGGTCGCAGGACCCGCTGGTGTCGCTGCTGCGCCGCCTCGGCGACGGCGCCGGCGACTGGGTCGGCACCGGCGCCGGACGGGTCCGCGACTGGATGGCCGGCGCGGGCCGCCCGAGGACCGGGGGCACCGGCACCGGAGGGCAGGAGGCCGACGACGACCCCTGGTCCCAGGCCACGAATCCCGGCGACGAGCGGGGCGGCGAGCAACCCTGAACGTAGCCGGGCGGGTAAGGGGAACATACGATCGCGGTCATGACCGCACCCATGACCGAGACCGAACTGCGCGCCGCCATAGACCGTGAACTGCCGGGCGTACGAGCGGACCTGGAGCGACTGGTCCGGATTCCGGGCATCGCGTTCGACGGTTTCGACCACAGCCAGGTCGAGCGCTCCGCCGAGGCGGTCGCCGAGCTGCTGCGCGGCGCCGGGCTGCCCGACGTCCGCATCGTCCGGTCCGGTGGCCAGCCGGCCGTCATCGGCCGCAAGCCGGCCCCGCCCGGCGCGCCGACCGTGCTGCTCTACGCCCACCACGACGTCCAGCCGCCGGGCGACCTCAGCCAGTGGCGGACCGACCCGTTCGAGCCGGTGGAGCGCGACGGCCGGCTGTACGCGCGCGGCGCCGCCGACGACAAGGCCGGCATCATGACGCACGTCGCCGCGCTGCGGGCGTTCGGCGACGCGCTGCCCGTCGGTGTCATCGTCTTCGTCGAGGGCGAGGAGGAGTACGGCTCCGAATCCCTGGAGACGCTGCTGCGCGAGTACCGCGACGACCTCGCCTCCGACGTCATCGTCATCGCCGACTCCGGCAACTGGGACGTCGGCCAGCCGGCGCTCACCACCGGGCTGCGCGGCCTGGTCAACGCGTTCGTCGAGGTACGCACGCTCGACCACGCCGTACACAGCGGCATGTTCGGCGGCGCCGTGCCCGACGCCCTGACCGCCCTGTCCCGGCTGCTCGCCACGCTGCACGACGAGGCCGGCGACGTCGCCGTCGACGGGCTGGCCCGGGGCAGCGCCGCCCCGCTGGACTACCCCGAAGACCGGTTCCGCCAGGAGTCGGGCATCCTCGACGGGGTCGACCTGATCGGCACCGGCCGGATCGTCGAGCGGCTGTGGACCAAGCCGTCGATCTCGGTACTCGGCATCGACGCCCCGGCGACCGGTGAGGCGCCGAACGCGCTGGTACCGGCGGCGAAGGCCAAGGTGAGCGTGCGCATCGCGCCCGGCGACAACTGGAAGTCCGCCTACGAGGCGCTCACCGCGCACCTGGAGCGCCACGCGCCGTGGGGCTCACGCGTGACCGTGACCCTGGAGAGCGGCGGCGAGCCGTGCGTGGTCGGTACCTCCGGCCCGGCGTACGACGCGGCGCGCGCCGCGTTCGCGCAGGCGTGGGACGGCGTCGCCCCGGTCGACATGGGCGTCGGCGGGTCGATCCCGTTCATCGCGACCTTCCAGGAACTGTTCCCCGGCGCCGAGGTGCTCGTCACCGGGGTGGAGGACCCGGACTCGCGGGCGCACGGCCCGAACGAGAGCCTGCACCTGGCCGAGTTCGCCCGGGGCTGCCTGGCCGAGGCGCTGCTGCTGCACAAGCTGGGCGCCGCCAACTCGGCGGCTCACTAGACCGCGACAACTTCCGGGAAGTTGTGGCCTCACGGGTACCCCGAGACCACAACTTCCCGGAAGTTGTGACGACCTTGGGGAGGCTAGGCGCGGGGCGGGAGCTTCACCACGCTGACGAAGAAGTCGTCGATCTGGCGTACCACCTCGATGAAGCGCTCGAAGTCGACGGGCTTGGTCACGTACGCGTTCGCGTGCAACTGGTAGCTGCGCACGATGTCCTCATCGGCCTGCGAGGTGGTCAGCACCACCACCGGGATCTGGCGCAGGTCCGGATCGTTCTTGATCTCGGCGAGCACCTCCCGGCCGTCACGCCGGGGCAGGTTCAGGTCGAGCAGGATCAGGTCCGGCCGGGCCGCGTCGGCGTACCGGCCCTGCCGGCGCAGGTACGCGATCGCCTCCGCGCCGTCGTTGACCACCGACAGGTTGTTGCCCACCTTGTGCTCTTCGAACGCCTCCCGCGTCATGAGGACGTCACCGGGGTCGTCCTCGACCAGCAGCACCTCGATCGGGGTCGCGGACGGGTGGCGCAGGGCGTCGGTCATGACGCGGTCTCCTCGGTGCGGGGGGCGCCGGCGGCCGCCGGGCTCAACTCGGTGTCGCCGGTGGTGACCGCCGGCGGCGCGCCGGTGATCGCCGGCGGTTCGCCGGTCGCCGTCGGCTCCGGGTGCCCGGCTGCCGCCGCCCCGGTGGTGACGGCCGGTAGGGCGAGCCGGATCACCGTGCCCTCCCGGGCCTCGGTGTCCAGCCAGATGCGGCCGCCATGGTACTCGACGATCTTCTTGACGATCGCCAGCCCGATGCCGGTCCCGGGGTACTCGCTCTTCGGGTGCAGCCGCTGGAAGATGACGAAGATCTTGTCGGCGTACTCCGGCTCGATGCCGATGCCGTTGTCGGCGCAGGAGAGCTGCCACTCGTCGCCGACCCGTTCCGCCTCGACGCGTACCCGGGGCGGGCGGTCGGGGTGGCGGAACTTCAGCGAGTTGCTGATCAGGTTGGTGAAGAGCGCCGACAGCAGCGGCTCCTCACCCTTTACGACCGGCAGGTCGGACCAGGTGACCTCGCCGTCCACCTGCTCGATCCGCCAACCGAGCTGGCCGGCCGCGTCGGCGACGATGCGGTTCAGGTCGATGTCGGTGAACCCGGTGGTGATCCGGCCGATGCGGGAGAACGCCAGCAGGTCGTTGATGAGCCGCTGCATGCGCTGCGCGCCGTCCACGGCGAACGCGATGTACTGGTCGGCCCGCTCGTCGAGCTGGCCGGCGTACCGGCGTTGCAGCAGTTGGCAGAAGCTGGCCACCTTGCGCAGCGGCTCCTGCAGGTCGTGCGAGGCGACGTAGGCGAACTGCTCCAGGTCCCGGTTGGACCGGGTCAGCTCCTCGGCCTGCTGTGCGAGCCGCTGGTTGGCCTGTTCCAGCAGCAGGTGCGCCCGGCGTACCGTGCCAAGGTCGGCCACGATCTGCTGGCGCATCGCGTTGATGTCGTGGGCCAGCCGTGCCACCTCCGGTGGCCCCTCACTGGCGATCTCGCGCTCGTAGTCGCCCCCGGCCACCTGCCGTACCTTGCCGGCGAGCGTGACCACCGGGCGGGTGACCAACCGGCGCAGCAGCAGCACCAGCGCCACGCCGCCGACGACCGTCACGACCGCGGCCAGCAGCAGCAGGATGACGACCGCACCCTGGGTGCCGCGGATCCGGTCCGCGGCGGCGGCCCGGATCGCGGTCACCCGTTCCTGGAGCGCCCCGGCCGACGCCCGGATCTCCTCGAAGCGCGCCCGGCTCGCCTCGGACAGGATCGACTCGACCCGCGCCTGGTCATCCGCGCGGGCCGCGGCGATCGCCGGCTCGGCGACCTCGGCCCGCCAGGCCGCGGCCTGCGCGTCGATGGCGTCCAGGTGCCGCAGCACGGTGCCGTCGCGGGTCAGGCCGCGCATCTGCGTGATCAGCCGCTGCTGCTCGGCGACCCCCGACCGGTACGGCGTGAGAAAGTCGTCGGACCGGGTCAGCACGAAGCCGCGTACCCCGGTCTCCTGGTCGACCAGCACGGTGAGCAGCTGCTCGGAGCTGGTGCGCAGCGGACCGATCCGGTCCAGCAGTTCCTTGACCTGGGACCGGCCCGTCTCGGCCGCGCCGGCCGCGCCCATCGCGATGGCGGTGAGCAGCAGCGCCACGACCGCGCACAGGGCCGTGATCCGCCGGCCCAGCGTCCACCTCGTCACCATTCCGCACCACCCGGGTTGAGCAGCAGCATCGCCACGTCGTCGGCGAGCGGCTCGCCGTTTCGCAGTTCCGCCTGGCCGACCAGCCACCGCGGCAGCTCGTGCGGCGTGCCGACGCGCTCCCGGTACCCGCGCAGCAGCGCGCACAGCCCGTCGATGCCCAGCCGGTCCTGGGTACCGCCGCCGAGCCCCTCGATCAGCCCGTCGGTGTAGGTCAGCAGCCCCCAGTCGGAGCCGGGGAGGTCGACGTCGACCGCCGGGCAGGACAGGCCGGGCATCACTCCCAGGACCAGGCCGGGGTCCACCTCGCACGGCACGGCGCGCCCGCCGGTCAGCAGGACCGGTGGGGGATGGCCGGCGAGGCGGACGGTGGCCCGGTTCGCCGGCACGTCGACGCTGACCATCGCCACCGTCGCGAACAGCTCGTCGGAGCGGCGCTCGCTGACCAGGACCTGCTCCAGCGCCGGGAGTACCTCCTCGTCGGGTACCCGGGCCAACACGAGCGCCCGCCAGGCGACCCGCAGCGTCACCCCGAGCGCGGCCTCCTCCACGCCGTGGCCGCACACGTCGCCCACGAGCAGTTGCAGCCGGCCCGGGCTGACCTCCACCACGTCGTAGAAGTCGCCGCCGAGCAGGGCCCGGTGCCGGCCCGGCCGGTAGAACGAGACCAGCCCGGCCGTCGACGGGTCGATCAGCGGCTGGGGGAGCAGGCCGCGCTCCAGCCGCGCCGACTCGGCCTGCCGCAACTCGGCCTCGCGCAGCCGGCGGGCGTTTTCGTCGGCCCGTTTGCGCTCGACGGCGTAGCGCAGCGCCCGGCTCAGCAGTACCCCGTCGACCTTGCCCTTGACCAGGTAGTCCTGTGCGCCCTCACCCACCGCGGCGACGCCGAGGTGCTCGTCCTCCAGCCCGGTGAGTACGCAGACCGCGGCGCCCCCGGCCTCGTCCAGCAACTCGCGCAGGCCGCCGAGCCCGCTCGCGTCGGGCAGCCCGAGGTCGAGCAGCACGCAGTCGACCGACCGCAGCAGCGCCCGGGCCTCCGCCATGCTGGTGGCGATCTGCAACTCGACCGGAGCCTGCGCCTCGAGCAACAGCTCCTGTACCAGGAACGCGTCGCCCGGGTCGTCCTCGACCAGCAGTACCCGCAGCCGGCCGGCCCGGTCGAACTGCGTCGAACGCACGAGCTGGTCCAGATGGGCCAGCTCGTGGCGGGTGCTTGGGGTCGTATCGGGGACGGTCACGCGGGCAGGCTCCACCCTTCGGCGGCGTTGCGCCTGCCCGTACGGTCGACTCCGGCACGCATGGTCGGATCCTCTCCCACCGCGGCTGCTATCGCCAAGCTGGATGAATATTCGGGTGAGTTTCGTGACCAGGATGAGCTCTTCCGCCGGGAAACGCGGCCTCCCGTGCCACGTTTCCCGGCGGAAGAGGCGGTCGTCCGATGGGAGATCTCGACGCCCGCGTGGCGATACGCGACGCCCCCGCGGCCATGCTGACCAGCGGGGGCGTGACGAAAGGTCGGTGTGCAGGTCGCCTCTCGGCGAGTGGCGCGACGCGGCTCCAGCCGGACGGTATTCCGCGAAGGCGATGATTGTAGCCCGGGGGACACTCAGCACACCGACGCATTACATAACCGCTCCTGCCAGTACATTGTTCCGCCGTAGCCGTGATCGCGTCCCGGCGTGTCATCGACGTACCTGTCGGGTACGGCACGGTCGATAGGAACTCGTATGGGGAGGTGGCGCCGTGATGGCCCTCGCGTCCGGACCGGTCCAGGATGCGCTCAGTGACGTTGCCCGTTTCGTACCCAGGTTCATCGCGTTCATCGCGATTCTGGTCCTCGGTTGGCTCGCCGCCCGGCTGCTCCGCGCCGGTGCGAACCACCTGCTGCAACGCATCGGCTTCGACCGGGCGGTGGAGCGCGGAGGCGTGGGGCGGGTGCTGGCGCACACCCGGTACGACGCCCGTGGCCTGATGGCCACCCTGGTCTACTACGCCGTCCTGCTGGTCACGCTGCAACTGGCGTTCGGGATCTGGGGACCCAACCCGGTGTCCGATCTCATCGCGGCGATCCTGACCTGGCTGCCGAAGGCGTTCGTCGCGATCATCATCGTCGTGGTCGCCGCGGCCGTCGCCGCCGCGGTGCGCAACCTGATCACCGGCCTGCTCGGCGGCCTGTCGTACGGGCGGCTGCTCGCCGGTACGGTCAGTGCGTTCATCATCGGCATCGGTGTCATCGCCGCGCTGAACCAGATCGGCGTGGCGACGACGGTGACCACGCCGATCCTCATCGCGGTACTCGCCACCATCGCAGGGATCCTCGTCGTCGGCGTCGGCGGCGGCCTGATCCGGCCGATGCAGCTGCGTTGGGAGTCCTGGCTGAGCCGGGTCGAGCTGGAACTGCCGCAGGTCCGTGAGCAGGTGCGCGAGGCGGCCGAGCAGCGGCAGGCGGAGCGCGAGGAGGCGGCTCGGCGGGAGGCCGAGGCACTCGCCGCGGCGGAGGCCGAGCGTGCGGAGGCGGCCCGGTGGGAGGCTGAGGCGCGGGAGGCAGCGGAGCGGGAGGCTGCGGAGCGCGAGGAGGCGGCTCGGCGGGAGGCTGAGGCGCGGGAGGCGGCCGGGCGGGAGGCAGCGGAGCGCGAGGAGGCGGCCCGGCGGGAGGCTGAGGCGCGGGAGGCGGCCGAGCGGGAGGCAGCGGAACGCGAGGAGGCGGCCCGGCGGGAGGCCGAGGCACTTGCCGCGGCGGAGGCCGAGCGTGCGGAGGCGGCTCGGCGGGAGGCTGAGGCGCGGGAGGCTGCGGAGCGCGAGGAGGCGGCCCGGCGGGAGGCCGAGGCGCGGGAGGCGGCTGAACGCGAGGAGGCGGCCCGGCGGGAGGCCGAGGCGCAGGAGGCTGCTGCCCAGGCGGTCACGGCGCCGACGGAGATCATGCCTACGGTGACCGCCCCCGCAGCGACGTCCCCCGCTGAGACGGCGCCGGAAGCGGCGCCGGAAGCGGTGGCACCCGTCGAGGCGGCGCCGGAAGCGGCGGCACGGCCGGCGGCGAAGAAGCGCACCGGTCGGCTGACCGCGCGGGAGCGTGCCGAGCAGGCCGCGGCGCGCCGCGCCGCTGCCGAGGCCGGTACCCTGCCGCAGGCCCCGCCGTCCGACGAGCCGACGGTCGCGCTGCCGGTCGCCAGCCTCGCCGAGATCGCACCGGAACTGGCGGGTACCGGCGGCGACGCCGGCCAGGACGCCGAGAGGACGCAGCCGATCCAGTTGCCGGCGACCGCGGCGGACGACGACTCCGAGCGTACGCAGGTCCTGCCCACCCCCGAGGTGGAGCAGCCGGCACCGCCGAAGCCGCCGACCCGACGGCGCGGGCAGGGCGGGACCGGCAGCAAGTAGTCGGCACACCGGCAGCGACCACGGACAGGGCCGCCCCCGCGGAAGCGGAGGGGGCGGCCCTGTCCGTGTGGCGGGAGGGGTAGCCCGCTCCGCTCCGCGCGGACTCCTGCGGGTGCGCGGCCGGCCGGGCGGCTGCCGGGCTCTCCGGGGCGCCGGAGGGTGCGGGGGTTCTCCGGTCAGCCGCGCCACATCCGCCGGTACGGCCCGTCGACCGCGACCAGCGCGTCGTGGCTGCCGCGCTGGACGACCCGCCCGCCGTCGAGGACGACGATCTCGTCCACCTCGGCCAGGCCGGTCAGCCGGTGCGTGATGAGGACCGTGGTCCGCCCGCGGGTGGCGGCGAGGAGGTCGGCGGTGAGCGCGTCGGCGGTCATCTCGTCGAGGTGCTCGGTAGGCTCATCCATGATCAGGATGGGGAAGTCCGCCAGCAGCGCGCGGGCCAGCGCGAGCCGGCGTCGCTGGCCGCCCGACAGCCGCGAGCCCTGCTCGCCGACCATCGTGTCGAGTCCCTTCGGCAGCGAGTCCACCCAGTCCAGCAGTCGGGCCTCGGCGAGCGCGGGGCGCATCCGGGCCTCGTCGGCGTCGGGGGCACCGATCCGGAGGTTGTCCGCGATCGTCGTGTCGAACAGCCGGGCGTCGTCGGTGAGCAGACCGACCACGGTACGGAGGTCGTCGCCGGCGAGATCACGGGTGTCCACGCCGTCCAGCGTGACCGTCCCGGCGCTCGGGTCCAGGAACCGGACGAGTACCGCCGCGAGGGTGCTCTTGCCGGAGCCGCTGGGCCCCACGACCGCGACCCGCCGGCCCGGCGGGAGCGCAAGGGACACCTCATGCAGCACCTCGGGGCCGCCCGGCCACCGGGCGCCCAGCCCGGTCGCCTCCAGCCGGTACGGCGGCTGCGGCAGGGGTGCCGGTGCGGTCGGTTCGGCCACCGGGTCGGGCTGGTCGAGCAGGTCGAAGACCCGGGTGAGCGCGGCGCGGGCGGTCGCCAGTTGGGCCGCCGCGGCGGGCAGTCCCGAGACGGTGTCGAAGACCGCCAGCGGGGTGAGCACCACGACGGCGAGCAGGACGCTGTCCAGCGCGCCCGCGGGTACGGCGTGGGCGCCCAGGGCGAGGGACGCCCACACGCACCCGCCCGTCGCCAGGGACAGCAGGCCCGCGCCGAGGCCCACCCCGGTCGCCGACCGGGAGGCGGCCCGCCGCAGCCGGGAGTCCGTCGCGGCGAGGGCGGCCAGCCGCCGCTCCGTCGCCCCGTACGCGATCAGGTCCGGCAGGCCGTGCAGCAGGTCGACGGTGGCCGCGGACAGTTCCCCGCGCAGGTGCGCGGTGCCGCGGTCGGCCCGCCGTGCGGCGGCCTGCTGGACCAGCGGCACGCCGATCGCCACCACCAGTAGCCCGGCGGTGAGGACCACCGCGGCCGAGGGGAGCAGCGTCGCGACGAACCCGATGGTCAACGCGCCGACCAGGGCGGCGACCAGGTACGGCAGGACCACCCGGACGAGTACGTCGAGGGCCGCGTCGACGTCGGCGACGAACCGGCTGACCAGGTCACCGGCGCGCAGGAGCGGAAGGGAGGCCGGCGCCAGCCGCTCCAGCCGCTGGTAGGCGCGTACCCGCAGCCGGGTCAGTACCCGGAACGCCGCGTCGTGCCCGGACAGGCGTTCGAGGTAACGGAACACCCCGCGTGCGATGCCGAACGTGCGGACCGCCACGATCGCGACGGTCAGGTACAGCACGGGCGGGTGCTGGGCGGCCCGCGAGATCAGCCAGGCCGAGGTCGCGGTGAGGCCGATCGCACTCCCGGCGGCCAGTACCCCGTAGAGCGCCGCGAGCAGCAGGCGCGGCGCGACCGGCGACGCGAGGCGCAGCAACCGCAGCACCGACCTGCGATCGTGGCGCCGGGTACGGCCCACAGGCCCCGTACGCGTCCACGATCGCGGAGAGGTGAGGGAGGTGGCGGGGGGAGCGGCGGAGGGGGTCGGGACGGGAGCGGGGGTGGTCATGCCGTCACCGCCTCGACGATCCGGCCGGCCTCCATGGTGACCACCCGGTCGGCGATCGCGAGCAGTGCTGGCCGGTGGGCGACCAGGACGACCGTACGGTCGCGGCTCAAGCGGCGGACCCCCTCCAGGACGGCGGCCTCACTCTCACCGTCGAGGTTGGCGGTCGGCTCGTCGAGCAGCACGACAGGCGCCGGTGACAGGAAGGCACGGGCCAGCGCGACGCGTTGGCGCTGGCCGGCGGAGAGTCCGGCACCGCCCTCGCCGACGGTGACGTCAAGGAAACCGGCGGCCAGTGCCGCCTCGGCCGCCGAACGCACGGCGTCGGACGAGGCGTCGGGGGCGCCGAGCCGGATGTTGTCGGCGACCGTACCGGCGAACAGGTACGGCCGCTGCGACATCCACACCACGTGCCGGCGCCATGCGTCCGGGTCGAGGGTCGCCAGGTCGGCGCCGCCGACTCCGACCCGGCCGGCGTCCGGGGTGACGAAGCCGAGCAGGACCGACAGCAGGGTGGACTTGCCGCAGCCGCTCGGTCCGGTCAGTGCGAGCACCTCGCCGGGGGAGATGGTCAGGTCGACGCCGTCGAGGGCGGGGACGGCGCGGTCGGGGTAGCGCACCGACACGCCGGACAGCGAGATCGGGCCGGGTGGCACGTCGGTGCGGCTGCCGCGCGCCGGCGGCTCTTCCTCCAGTACCGCGAAGACCTGTTCGGCGGCGGCGAGCCCTTCCGTGCTGGCGTGGAAGTGGGTGCCGACCAGCCGCAGCGGCAGGTACGCCTCGGGCGCCAGGATCAGTACCAGCAGGGCGGTGCGCAGGTCGAGGGTGCCGTTGACCAGGCGCAGGCCCACGCCGACCGCGACCAGGGCGACCGAGATCGTCGCGACCAGCTCCAGGACCAGCGAGGACAGGAAGGCCAGCCGGAGGGTACGCATGGTGACCCGCCGGTGTTCGTCGCTGACCCGGCGGATCGTCTCGGCCTGGGCCTTGGCCCGGCCGAACACCTTGAGCGTGGGCAGCCCGGCGACCACGTCGAGGAAGTGGTGGGCCAGCCGGGTCAGCATCCGGAAGCTGCGCCGGTTGCGGGCCTGCGTGGTCAGCCCGACGAGCGCGAGGAAGATCGGGATCAGCGGGAGCGTGAGCGCGATCGTCACGGTGGCGAGCAGGTCGGCCGGCAGGAGCCGGGCGAGCACGATCGCGGGTACCACCGCGGCGAGCACGAGCTGCGGCAGGTACCGGGAGAAGTACCCGTCGAGCGCGTCGACCCCCCGGGTGGCGAGCGTGGTCAGTTCTCCACCCTTCTGGCCGGTCAGCCAGCCGGGGCCGAGCTTCGTCACGTGCGCGAGCAGTCGCTGGCGGAGCTGGCTCTTGACCGCCGCGGCCGCCCGGTGGGCGGTCACCTCCTGCGCCCAGGCCAGCAGTGCCCGCACGGCGACGACCACGGCCAGGGCGGCGAGGATCGGGGTGATGCCGCCGTGGCCGTGGAAGGCGGTGCTGATGCCGTCGGCGAGCAGGGTCGCCTGCGCCACGATCAGCCCGGCGCCGGCCAGGCCGAGGGTGACGCAGGCGACCAGGTACCAGCGGGTCGCCCCGGCGTAGCGGATCAGCCGGGGGTCGAGCGGCTTCACGGAGACGTCGCCCCCACGGAAGCCGCGTTGCGGGCCGGCGTCGGGGTCGCGGTCGCCGGCGGGATGTGCTGCACCCCGATGCGCTTGCGGAACACCCAGTACGTCCAGCCCTGGTACACCAGCACGACCGGCGTGAAGGCGACCGCCACCCAGGTCATGATCTTCAGCGTGTACGGGGTGGAGGCGGCGTTCGTGACCGTCAGGCTGTACGCCGGGTCGATCGTGGATGGCAGCACGTTTGGGAAGAGCGCGCCGAACAGGGTCGCCGTGGCGGCCGCGATCGTGACCGCGGTGGCCAGGAACGCCCAGCCCTCCCGGCCGGACCGGTTGGCCAGCAGCGCCGCGACCAGCGCGGCCGCCGCGATCAGCGCGGGGACGGCGGTCGTCGCGTCGCCCCGGGTGGCCTGGGTCCACAGCAGGAACCCGGCGGCCGGGACGACCGCGGCGGTACCGGCCCGGGCGGCGACCGCCCGCGCGTCGGCGCGGACCGGACCGGCCGTCTTCAGCGCGAGGAACACCGCCCCGTGGGTGGTGAACAGCAGCAGCGTGGTGGCGCCACCGACCAGGGCGTACGGGTTGAGCAGATCCATGAACCCACCGACGTAGTGGTGATCGGCGTCGAGTGCGACCCCGCGCACGATGTTGCCGAATGCCACGCCCCACAGTATCGCCGGCAGCAGACTGCCGAACACGATCGCGGTGTCCCAGTTGCGCCGCCAGCGGTCGCTGTCGACCTTGCCCCGGTACTCGAACGCCACGCCGCGCACGATCAGCGCGACCAGGATCAGCAGCAACGGCAGGTAGAACCCGGAGAACAGGCTCGCGTACCACTCGGGGAAGGCGGCGAACGTCGCACCGCCCGCGACGATCAGCCAGACCTCGTTGCCGTCCCAGACCGGTCCGATCGTGTTGAGGATCACCCGCTTGCGGGCCTCGTCGCCCCGGCCGAGCACCGGCAGCAGGATGCCCACCCCGAAGTCGAACCCTTCGAGCAGGAAGTACCCGGTCCACAGCACCGCGATCAGCGTGAACCAGACGTCAACCAGCGTCATGACTGCCTCTTCTCTAGTACGCGAAGGCCAGCGGCCGGTCGTCGGCGTCGGTGGACTCGTCGTCCGGCTCGTGCGCCGGTAGCTGCGGCGGCCCGGCCTTGGCGTAGCGCAGTATCAGGTACAGCTCGACCACGGCCAGCCCGCCGTACAGGAGGGTGAAGACGGCCAGGGACGTGATGACGGTGCCGGCGCCGACCGACGGGGAGACGCTGTCGGCCGTCTTCAGGACCCCGAAGACCGTCCACGGCTGGCGGCCCATCTCGGTGAAGATCCAGCCGAACGAGTTGGCCAGCAGTGGCAGCGACACCGACCAGACGGCGGCCCGCCAGAACAGCGCGCCCTTCGGCAGCCGGCTCCGTCGGGTCAGCCACAGGCCGAGCACGCCGAGCAGGACCGAGACCATGCCCAGACCGATCATCAGCCGGAAGGACCAGTACGTGGCCGGCACGTACGGCGTGTAGTCGCCGGGGCCGAAGCGCTGCTCGTACTCGCGCTGGAGGTCGTTGATCCCCTCGACGGTGCCGTTCGGGTCGCCGGTGGCCAGGAACGACGCGGCGTTCGGCACGCGCAGCCCGAACGTCTCGGCGCTGCCGTCCAGCGGGCCGATCGAGAACAGCGAGAAGGAGGCGGCCGGCCGGGTCTGGTACAGCGCCTCGGCGGCGGCCATCTTCATCGGCTGCTGCTCGGTCATGATCTTGCCCTGGATGTCACCGCTGATCGCGACGGCAGCACCGGAGATCACGATGACCCACAGCGCCAGGCGCAGGCTGGGCCGGAAGACGGAGATCTCGTTGCCGCGCCTCAGGTGCCAGGCGCAGACGCACAGCATGACGACGGCCGAGGTGAGGAACGCCGCGGCGAGGGTGTGCGGGAACGTGACCAGGGTCGTGGAGTTGGTGAGCAGCGCCACGAAGTCGGTCAGCTCCGCCCGGTTGGTGTCCGGGTTGATCCGGTACCCGACCGGGTGCTGCATCCACGAGTTCGCCGCGAGGATGAAGTACGCCGACAGGATGGTGCCGATCGAGGCGAGCCAGATGCTGGCGAGGTGCGCCTTCTTCGGCAGCCGGTCCCAGCCGAAGATCCACAGGCCGAGGAACGTGGACTCCAGGAAGAACGCCAGCAGTCCCTCGATCGCCAGCGGCGCGCCGAAGATGTCGCCGACGTACCGGGAGTAGGCGCTCCAGTTCATGCCGAACTGGAACTCCTGGACGATGCCGGTGACGACGCCCATCGCAAAGTTGATCAGGAACAGCTTGCCCCAGAACTTGGTGGCCCGCAGGTAGTGCTCCTTGCCGGTGCGGACCCACGCTGTCTGGAGGATCGCGACGAGTGCCGAGAGGCCGATCGTGATCGGTACGAACAAGAAGTGGTACACCGTGGTCACGGCGAACTGCCATCGTGCGATGTCCAGTGCGTGCACGCTCGGATCCTTTCGTCACAAGCCTGCGAGCAGCATCCGATCAAGGGTGCTGGTGGATTCAGGGCCGAAAGTCCCGTCGGGGCTGCCGGGAGTCCTGATCACTCTTATGTACCGCCGCTATATGTAGCCACGGTACCCTTCCCGGACCGGTGTGGGAGGGGAGGGTGTCGGTGGGTGTGACGGAGAGCGCCGACCAATGAGGACGGCCGTCCGGGGGCGGAGTGGGCAATGGGGACGGCCGTCCGGGGTGGCGCGGCCGATGGGGACGGCCGTCCAGGGGGCGACGACGCGGGCAATGGGGACGGCTCACGGTGGATCGACGCATGTCTTGGCAGTCGCGATGGCGTCGGTTACCGTGCTATGGGAGCGCTTCCATTGACGCTCTTAACTTGATTTCGAGGAAGGACGGCCCGTGTCTCTTCGCTCCGCACCAGGCCGCCGGCGATCGGTGGCCGTCGCCGCGGTGGCCGTGGCCGGCACGGTCGCCGCCGGTGTCTGGTTCGCCGTCGGCTCCGCGTCGGCCGGCACGCTCTCCGGCGGACTGTACCGCGACCCCAGCACCCAGGTCATGAAGTGGGTCGCTGCCAACCCCAACGACTCGCGCACGCCGGTCATCCGAGACAAGATCGCCAGCCAGCCGCAGGCGCACTGGCTGTCGTCGTTCAACCCCTCGACCGTCCAGTCCGAGGTGTCCACCTTCATCGGCAACGCGAACGCGGCGAACCAGATCCCGGTGCTGTCGGTGTACGAGATTCCCAACCGTGACTGCGGCGGTGCGAGCGCGGGCGGAGCCCCGGACTTCACCCAGTACCAGTCCTGGGTGTCCAGTTTCGCCAGGGCGCTGGGCAGCCGGACGGTCGTCATCATCCTGGAGACCGACTCGATCGCCCTGCAGACGTGCCTGAGCGCCAGCGAGCTCGCCGCGCGTAACCAGGCCCTCACCAGCGCGACGCAGACCATCAAGGCGGCCAACGCCAACGCGAAGGTGTACCTCGACGGCGGGCACTCGACGTGGAACAGCGCGAGCGAGCAGGCCAACCGGCTGAAGGCGGCCGGTATCCAGTACGCCGACGGCTTCTACACCAACGTGTCGAACTTCAACCCCACGTCGAGCGAGGCCGGCTACGGCCGGTCCATCATCTCCGCCCTCGCCGGGCTCGGCGTACCGGGCAAGCGCCAGATCATCGACACCAGCCGCAACGGCGGTGCCAGCGGCGACTGGTGCGGCGACGACAACACCGACCGGCGCATCGGCCAGTACCCCACCACGGACACCGGCGACGCGAACATCGACGCGTACCTGTGGGTCAAGCCTCCGGGCGAGGCCGACGGCTGCAAGTACGCCGCCGGCTCGTTCCAGCCCGACCTCGCCTACAGCCTGGCCAGCAGCGCGCCGTACCCGCCGACCACCGCGCCGCCGACGACCACCCCGCCGACCACCGCGCCGCCGACCAGCAGGCCACCGACCACCCCGCCGACCACCGCGCCGCCGACCACCGCGCCGCCGACCACCCCGCCGGCGGGTGCCTGCACCGCCACGTATCAGACGGTCAGCTCGTGGCAGGGCGGGTTCCAGGGGCAGGTGACGGTGAAGGCCGGCACCTCGGCCATCAACGGCTGGACGGTGACCTGGACGCTGGCCGGCGGCCAGTCCATCAGCCAGGTCTGGAACGGAACGCTGACCACCACCGGCTCCACCGCCTCGGTGAAGAACGTCTCCTGGAACGGGGCGCTGGCCGCCAACGCCTCGACCCAGTTCGGCTTCACCGCCAACGGCGCGGCGTCCACCCCGACGCTGACCTGTAGCAGCCCCTGACCGTCCCCCCGGACGGCATGCGGGGCGGCCCGGCACGGCGCGTGCCCGGCCGCCCCGTCGGCGGTGCGTGAGGGCGCCACGGTGCGCGGGATCCAGCCGCGCGCACCTCCGACGCGGAGCCCGCCTCAGGCGGCGGCCGGGGCGTACCCGTCGCGTGCCGTGAACATGCGTTCCACCTCGGTGGGATCCAGCGGCTTGGCGAAGTGGAAGCCCTGGGCCATGCGGTACCCGAGCGTGTGCAGCCGGTCGGCCTGGGCGCCGGTCTCGACGCCCTCGGCGATCGCGCGCAGCCCCAGAGCCTGCGCGATCTCGATGATGGACGTGACGATCGCCTCCTGCTCGACGGTGCCGGTGACCCCGTCCACGAAGGACTTGTCCACCTTGAGCACGTCGACCGGGCAGGTGCGCAGCAGGCCGAGGGAGGAGTGGCCGGTACCGAAGTCGTCGAGGGCGATCGCGACGCCGAGCGCGTGGATGGCCGCGACCGCTTCGACGGCGCGCCCGCCGCCGAAAACGGCCGTCTCGGTGATCTCGATGGTCAGCCGTCCCGGCTCCAGGCCGGTCTCGGTCAGGATCGCGGCGACGGTCTGCGGGAAGGCCGGCTCGAGCAGCTGGCGGGCGGAGACGTTGACGCTCATCTTCTCCGGCGCCTCGTCGCCGTACTGCCGGTGCCACTCCGCCGCCTGGCGGCAGGCGGTCCGCAGGATCCACTCGCCCAGCGGCACGATCAGGCCGGTGCGCTCGGCGACCGGGATGAACCGGACCGGCGAGACCATCCCGTCCCGCGAGTGCATCCAGCGGACGAGCGCCTCCACCCCGACCAGCTTGCCGGTGGGCAGGTCGACGACCGGTTGGTAGAGCAGGCGCAGCTCGTCGCGTTCCAGCGCGTGGCTCAGCTCGGCGGCGAGCTGGGCGTGCTCGACCGCGCGGGCGTCGAGGTCGGAGTCGTAGTTGACGTACCGGTTCTTGCCCAGCTCCTTGGCCGCGTACATGGCGATGTCGGCGCGGCGGAGCAGGTCGTCGGCGTCGCTGCCGGTGTCGTTGTCGGCCAGTCCGATGCTCGCCTGGATCAGCAGGTCGTGGGTGCCCGCGCTCACCGACTCGGTCAGCGCGGCGATGATCCGCTCGGCGATCGTGCCGCTCTCGCCGGGGCGCAGATCGGTGAGCAGGACCGCGAACTCGTCCCCGCCGAGCCGGGCGACCGTGTCGTCGGGGCGCATGCAGGCGCGCAGCCGGGCACTCACCGCGACCAGCAGCGCGTCACCCACCGCGTGGCCGAGCCGGTCGTTGATGGTCTTGAAGTCGTCCAGGTCGACCAGGGCCACCGCGACGGTACCGGGTTCGGCGGTCGCCACGGCGCGTTCGGTACGCGAGGCGAACAGCGCCCGGTTCGCCAGGCCGGTCAGCTCGTCGTGGGACGCCTGGTAGGCGAGCTGGTCCTGGTAGCGGCGGGTGTCGGAGATGTCGCGGGCGTTGCAGACGATGCCGTTCACGCTCGGGTCGTCCAGCAGGTTGGTGTAGGTGACCTCCATCCACCGCCACGCGCCGTCGGCGTGGAAGACCCGGGCCTGCGCGCGGACGCTCGCGCCCGGCTCACCGTGCAGGGCGCGTACCAGCGCATCGAGCGCCGGCAGGTCGTCGGGGTGTACCGAGTCGTTGGCCAGCCGGCCCGTCCACTCGGCCGGCTCGATGCCGAGGACCCGCCGGGCGCCGGGGCTCAGGTACGTGAAGCGCCCGCCGGTACCGATGATGGTGATGACGTCGTAGGAGTTCTGGACCAGCGACCGGAACCGCTGCTCGTGCCGGCGCAGTTCGAGCATGCTCGCGTCGACGCGGGCCAGCAGTCGGGCGTTGTCGGCGAAGGCGAACAGTTGGCGGACCACCACGAGGACGGTCAGCGTCACCGACCCGACGATCATCAGTTCGAGGTTGTCCGACGAGTGGCGCATCTCCAGCAGCAGCACCGCGTCGGTGCCGGCGACCGCCGCGTACGGCAACAGGTTGAACGTGCGCTTGCGGGGGCGCTCCTGCCGGCGGTCGGTGGTCGCCGCGCGCAGTTGCAGCCGCGCGGCGGTGACGATGCCGAGGTAGACCAGCGGCATCACCGGCATCAGGACGGACAGGTCCGGTCGCTCGGCCAGCAGCGTCCCGTGCGCGCCGAGCATCGCTCCGGCCACGACGGTGCCGCCCAGGGCCCAGCCCGATCGCCGGTCGATGCCGGTCGCCCCGGTCAGGCTCATCTTCAGCGCGGCCAGGACGGTCACGGTGGTCAGCACCACGACCGACATGACGGCCGCGGTGTCGTCGGTGACGGGCCGCCGGCCGGTGCTGTGGTCGGTGATGAAGTACCACAGCATGAGCCCGGCCGCCACGGCCACGATCGCGATGTCCAGGCTGACGGTGAGCCACTCGGTGCGGGAGCGGTGGCGGACCGGCAGTCGCAGCAGCGACCACAGCAGGGTGGTCAGCGCCAGTGCGCCCAGCCCGAGCGAGACCGGACCGAACTGCTGGCGCGGGGCGCCGGGGCCGGCCAGGGAGTCGTACGCGGCGGTGCACACCATGACCGACAGCAGGACGGCGGCGACGGCGACCTGCTGCCAGAACCGCCGCGCGGGCAGGGACAGGCCGGGGGCGCGGGCGACCCGCCGGGCGGCGACGAACCCGGCGATCGGGCCGGCCGGTACCGGCAGCCAGCCGAGGATCGCCGGGCCGAACGGGTACGCCCAGCGCAGCGCGAACCACGCGACCGAGATGACGGCGACGGCGATGCTGATGGCGAGCAGGATCGGCCGGCGTGACCCGGCCGGCCGGCGGTTCGCGTCGTCCCCACTGTCCATGTTCGGCACCCTCTGACCCTGACCCTCTCCCGCAGGTGCGGGACATGGTTCCGGTCGGCCGCCCGGGCCCTGATCTGAGGACTCTTGTTCCGCCAGATCGCGGTTGGCCGACGTGCCTCCCCGTATCGCTCCTGGTCACGGGCGGGGAAACGGGAGGGTGGGGTGGGGCCCGCGGCGCCTGGTGGGCCGCCGGTCGCCTCACCGACAGTAGCTGCTCCGGCGATTACGGTCCGTGACCAACATGGCGGTGGCGAACCGGCCGGTGCGGCTCAGCGCATCCACTCGCCCAGCGGGTCCAGGCAGAACTGGCCGCCCACCAGGTCGTGCACCGGCTCGGCCGGGGCCGGCTCGCCGAACTCCGCGATCAGCTTCGGGGCGAACCGCTCGGCGTCGTCGCCCGAGACGTAGCCGAGGGCCTTCGCGCCCTCCAGCGACCACCATCGTCGGGTGTTGTCGGAGACGCCCCAGACCATTCGGAACCCCACCGCCGGGGCGGACAGGCACGCCTCGACCAGGCGCGCCGCGTCCTCGGGCGCCAGCCAGGTCGCCAGGCCGCGGGAGCCGATCGGCTCCGGGAAGCACGACCCGATCCGGACCGCGACCACGTCGAGGCCGAACCGGTGGTGGTACAGCGCGCCGAGGGACTCGACCGCCGCCTTCGACCAGCCGTAGAAGGTGTCCGGCCGGGCCAGCAGGTCGTCGGGCAGCTCGCTGCCGCCGGCCGGCACGTCGGCGCTGCGCCGGTAGAAGCCCACCGCGTGGTTGGACGACGCCAGGACCACCCGCGACACGCCCGCGTTCACGGCGGCCTGGAGGACGTTGTGGGTACCGACCACGTTGACCCGGAGGATGTCGTCGAAGGGCGCCTCGATCGAGATGCCACCCAGATGCAGCACCGCATCCACGTCCTGGCACGCCTTGGCCACCGCCGCCGCGTCGGTCACGTCGACCACCAGGGTCTCCTCGCCGTCCACCGGGTCGTCGATCTCGACCACGTCCGTCAGGCGCAACGTCCGGCCCGGCGACCTCAACAGGGGGCGCAGCAACCGACCCATGTTCCCGGCCGCACCGGTAACCAACAGCCGACCCACCGGGGCAACCTCCGCATCACGTCCCTATATCGATGGTCAGAATAGTCGGCTGGATGTTCCGATCGTGATTCTTCCGGCCGGCGGAAAGCGTTGCCGTACCCGCGGTGCGGGTGTCCGCGCACGTCAGCGGCGCCGGGCACGGGCACCCGGCAGGACAAGCGGCGGATTTCTCTTTACCGTTGCCCGGGAGGATGCGGCCGGTAGGTCGGCCGTCCGGCACCCGTACCGTCCGCCGGCACGACCCGCACCCCGGCGGCCAGGGCGGCCTCGACCAGCGGCCGGTGCGGCGAGTACCGGCAGGCCGGGTCGGTCACCGACGCGTCGCCGGTGAACTGGTACGCCTGGCAGCGGCAGCCGCCGAAGTCGACCTCGCGCCGCGGGCAACTCCGGCACGGCTCCGACATCCATTCCGTGCCCCGGAACCGGTTGAACGACTCCGAGTCGTACCAGATGGCGCGCAGCGGCCGGGACCGCACGTTCTCCACCGGCAGGTCGGGCAGCAGGTTGGCGACCGGGCAGGGCAGCACGTCCCCGTCCGGGGTCACCGTCACCTGCCACCGCCCCCAGCCACCCATGCAGGGCTTCGGTGTGGCGGCGTGCAGGTCCGCGGTGACGTACGCGATCTCCATCCGGCCGGCGAGGCGCTCGGCGGCGGCCCGTACCGCGGCGTCGGCCGCCCGTACCTGCGCCGCCGTGGGCAGCAGCCAGTCCCGGTTGCGCCGGGCCCACCCGTAGTACTGGGTGTGCGCCAGCTCCAGCCGGTCGGCGCCCATCCGCTCGGCGAGGTCGACCAGGGCGGGGATCCGGTCGAGGTTCTGCCGGTGCAGGACGACGTTCACCGTCAGTGGCCGGCCGCTGTCCTTCACCACCCGGGCCGCGTCCAGTTTGTGCCGCCAGGTTCGGGTACCGCTGATCCGCTCGGCGCCCTCCGGTTCGGCGTCCTGCACGCTGAGCTGGACGTGGTCCACCGGCAGGGCGGCCAGCAGCCGCGCGGACAGGCCCACGCCGCTGGTGATGAGGTTGGTGTACAGGCCGTGGTCGGCGCACGCGGCCGCCAGCTCCGGCAGGTCCGGGCGGCGCAGCGGCTCGCCGCCGGACAGGTGCACCTGGGCGACGCCCAGCGCCGCGGCCGCCGCGAACACCGACACCCAGTCCGCGGTGCCCAACTCGTCGGCGCGGGGGACCAGTGCCACCGGGTTCGCGCAGTACGCACAGTGCAGCGGGCAGGCGTGGGTCAGCTCGGCGAGCATTCCCAGCGGCGGGTACACCGTCATGTCAGCTCCACCAGCTTCTGGTCGGCGAGGTCGCGCAGTAGCTGTTCGACCTCGTGCGCCTCGACGCCGTCGTAGTCGTCGCCGAGCGCGGTGACGATCGCGGTGACGCCGCGCCGCCCGTCGCACAGGGCCAGGACCGCGGCGGCGGTCTCGTTGAGCACGAACACCGCCTCGGGCAGCATGGCCAGCCACTCGCCGCGGGCGGGATGCCAGCGCAGCGACGCGTGGGGCGCCAGCCGCGGCGTCCCGACTCCCGGTGTCATGGCACCGCCCGGTACGCGTAGTCGACGGCGTCCAGCATGGACCACAGCACCTCGCACTTGAGGGTGAGCGCGTCGCAGGCGGCCGCCCGGCGCTCCGGCGTGTCGCAGTAGGACGTGACGACCTCCAACGCGTACGACGCCTCCTTGGGTGCCTGCGCGCACCGCTTCTCGAAGTACGCCAGCCCGTCGGCGTCGATCCACGGGTAGAACCGCCGGAACGCGGCGATGCGGCGCGTCATCAGGTCGGGGGCGAACAGTTCGGTCAGCGAGGACGCGACCCCGGCGGTCCAGTGCGCGGTACGGCAGAACTCCAGGTACCGGTCGACGGCGAACCGGACGCCGGGCAGCACCCCGCGGTCGTCGAGCACCTCGGCGCGGTCCAGGCCGACCGCGTCGCACAGGCGCAGCCAATCGGCCAGGCCGCCGGCTCCCTCGCGCGGCCCGTCGTGGTACACCAGCCGCTCGTACCAGTGCCGGCGCACCGCCTGCACCGGACAGTTCGCGATGACCGCGGCGTCCTTGCGTGGCAGGGACTTCTGGTAGTACCAGCGGTTGGCCACGAACCCGCGGATCTGGTCGGGGGACAGGTGCCCCGCCAGCATCGCCCGCTGGAACGGATGGTTGGCCCAGTACACCTCGGAGCGGCCGCGCAGCCGCGCCACGAACGATTCGACGTCGTCCATCACAGGTCGATCTCCATGCCGTCGTGGGCGACCTCGATCCCGGCCGCCTCGACCCGGTGGCGTTCGGGGGAGTCCTCCATCAGGAGCGGGTTGGTGTTGTTGAGGTGCGTGTAGATCCGCCGGGCAGGCGGCAGCGCCGCGAAGCGCTCCAGGGTTCCGCCGGGGCCGGTGACCGGCGCGTGACCCATCGCGCGCGACGTCCTGCCCGGCAGGCCGACCGAGGCCAGTTCGTCGTCGGACCAGCAGGTGCCGTCCAAAAACGCGCAGTCGGTGTCCTTGAGCTCCGCCGCGATCTCGTCGGTCAGCGCCGGCAGGCACGGGACGTAGGCCAGGCTCGCGCCCGCCGGGTCGGTGAACCGGTAGCCGACCACCGCCGCCGGATCGGGGTCGAGCGCGCCGGCGTAACGGGGCTGTTTCGTCGAACCCGTCGCGACGGCCCGGCAGGACAGCCCGCTCGGCGGGTCGACGACCGTGTCCACGCCCACGGCGAGTTCCCGGGCGTCCACCGGCCGGTACGCCGACAGGATGGCCAGGAGCGGCGCCGCCGCCCGCAGGATCCAGCCCGTCGCGTACACCACGAGCCCGCCGCCCTCGCGTCCGCCGCCCTCGCGTCCGCCGCCCTCGCGCAGCGAGAGCAGGCCGGTGACGTGGTCGAGTTCGGCGTCGGTCAGCAGCACGGCGGTGATCGGGTCGCGCCGCACCGGCCCGGCGGTCGGCGCGAGCCGGGCCAGTTGGGTGCCGAGGTCCGGTGTGGCGTTGACCAGCAGCCACCGCTGCCGGTCGGCGCTGACCGCGATGGCGGCCTGGGTGCGCGTACGGGCCGCACACGTGCCGGCCCGTACACCCGAGCAGTTGCGGCAGGCACAGTTCCACTGCGGGAAGCCCCCGCCCGCCGCGGATCCGAGGACCCGTACCCGCACGTCAGGGACGCAACGGGTCGAGTCCGGCGTACGACGTGACCTCGGCGCCGAGGCGGACCTGTGTCGCCTCGGGCCGTACCCACCGACGGCGGGTCCTGGTGGTGTCGGTCATCTGACCTCCCGTGTTCGTCGTCGGACAGTGACCTGGTGAGCACTGTCCGAAGGCGAATCTAAGCGACGTTCATCGATGTCGGATCGATTCCGGGCCGCCTTTTCGCCCGACGGGAACCTATGCGTGAGGCAACGTACGGATGGGCGACCAACCGTGCGGTCCGCGGATGGGCGACCAACCGTGCGGTCCGCGGATGGGCGACCAACCGTGCGGTCCGCGGATGGGCGACCAACCGTGCGGTCCGCGGATGGGCGACCAACCGTGCGGTCCGCGGATGGGCGACCAACCGCGCGATCGCGAACTGCCCGGTAGCCGGCGCGTCAAACGCCCGGCGCGTCAACCGCCCGCCGTCCCGAGGTACCGACCGACCGCCCGCCGCCCCGAGGTGCCGACCGCCCGCCTGCCGCCCGGACCGCTAAACGGCCTGGCGCAGCCACTCCTCGACGCCGGCGACATGCACGGCCGCCCAGGACCGCGCCAGCTCGGGCTGGCGGGACCGGATCGCCTGGAGGATGGCCCGGTGCTGCTCGTTGGTGCGCGCCGCGGCGCCCTCCTGGGAGATGCCGCGCCAGATCCGGGCCCGTACCGTCGGCGCGGACAGGTTGTCGATCAACGAGGCGAGCACCGGGTTGCCCGACCCGACCGCGATGCGCCGGTGGAACTCCAGGTCGGTGGTGATCAGGCGCTCGATGTCGGGGTCGTCGCCCAGCTCGTCCAGCACCGCGCCCAGCTCGTCGATCGCCTCGTCGCTCATCGCCAGGGCCGCCATCGCGCTCGCCGCGGGTTCGAGGATGCGGCGCACCTCCAGCAGGTGCAGCACGCTGTCGTCGCGGTGGAAATCGGCGAGGAACGACACCGCGTCCAGCAGCAGCTCCGGCCGCAGGCTGGTCACGTAGGTGCCGTCGCCCTGGCGCACGTCGAGCACGCGCACCAGCGACAGCGCGCGGACCGCCTCGCGCAGCGAGTTGCGCGACAGCCCGAGGCGGTTGGCGAGGTCGGCCTCCTTGGGGAGGCGGTCGCCCGGGCGTAGCTGCCCGGAGACGATCATCTCTTTGATGCGTTCGATCGCCTCGTCGGTAATGGCCATGCAGGAAGGATAGGGGCGGGCGCCGACCGGAGCCTCCCTCGATGACACCTTGATCGTCACGACTTCCCGGAAACTGTGGCCTCAGGAGTGGGCCGAGACCACGACTTCCCGGAAGTTGTGACGATCAAGGTTCGCCGGTGTCCGGTCAACGTCGCCGGTGTCCGGTCCCGGTTCAGCGGGCGTCCGGTTCGGGGACGGCCGCCCGGTCGGCCAGGAAGTCGAAGTCGCAGCCGGCGTCGGCCTGCGAGACGTGGGCGGCGTGCAGTGCGCCGTACCCGCGCGGGTACCGGGCCGGTGGCGGGGTCCAGGCGGCGCGGCGGCGGGCCAGCTCCTCGTCGCTCACCTCCAGTGTCAGCCGCCGCCCGGGTACGTCGAGGGTCATGAGGTCGCCGTCGCGTACCAGCGCGAGCGGGCCGCCGACGTGCGACTCGGGCGCCACGTGCAGCACGCAGGCGCCGTAGCTGGTGCCGCTCATCCGGGCGTCGGACACCCGTACCATGTCGCGCACGCCCTGCTTGAGCAGCGTGGCCGGGATCGGCAGCATGCCGTGCTCGGGCATGCCGGGGCCGCCCAGCGGGCCGGAGGAACGCAGCACCAGTACGCTGTCGGCGTCCACGTCGAGATCGTCGTCGTCGATGCGGGCGAGCAGGTCGGCGTACCCGTCGAAGACGACCGCGGGGCCGGTGTGGACCAGCAGCGCCGGGTCGGCGGCGAGGTGCTTGATGACCGCGCCGTCGGGGGCGAGGTTGCCGCGCAGCACGGCCAGCCCGCCTTCGCCCGCGACCGGCTTGTCGCGGGGGCGGATCACGTCGTCGTCGTAGACCTCGGCGCCCGCGACCGCCTCGCGCAGCGTGACCCCGGCGACGGTCGGCCGGTCCGGGTGCAGCAGGTCGGTGATCCGCGCGAGCAGGCCGCGCAGGCCGCCCGCGTAGAAGAAGTCCTCCATCAGGTACGCGCCGCCGGGCCGGATATTGGCCAGCACCGGGGTGCGGCGGGCGGCGGCGTCGAAGTCGTCGACGGTCAGGTCGACCCCGCTGCGGCGGGCCATCGCGATGAGGTGGATGACCGCGTTGGTGGAGCCGCCGAGGGCGAGCACGGTGGTCACCGCGTCGGCGTACGCGTCGGCGGTGAGGATCGTCGACGGCTTCACGTCGTCGGCGGCCAGCGTCACGGCGCGGATGCCGGTGGCGGCGGCGAGCCGGGTGTGCGCCGAGTCGGCGGCCGGGATGGACGCCGCGCCGGGCAGGGTCATGCCGAGCACCTCCGCCACCGAGGTCATGGTGGAGGCGGTACCCATCGTCATGCAGTGCCCGTACGAGCGGGCGATGCCCTGCTCCAGCTCCTCCCACTGGCGGTCGTCGACCAGCCCGGCGCGCCGGTCGTCCCAGTACCGCCACATGTCGCTGCCGCTGCCGAGCACCTCGCCGCGCCAGTTCCCGCGCAGCATCGGACCGGCCGGGAAGAAGATCGCCGGTACGTCGGCGCTGATCGCGCCCATCAGCAGGGCCGGGGTGGTCTTGTCGCAGCCACCCATCAGCACCACCGAGTCGACCGGGTACGAGCGGATCAGCTCCTCGGTCTGCATCGCCAGCAGGTTGCGGTACAGCATCGCGGTCGGCTTGCTGTAGGTCTCCCCGGCGACGGCGCCGGCCGGGATCATCACCGGGTACCCGCCGGCCTGCCACACGCCCCGCTTGACCGCCTCGGCCCGCTCCTTGAGGTGCAGGTGGCACGGGTTGATCTCGCTCCAGGTGTCGATGACGCCGACCACCGGCTTGCCGAGGTGCTCCTCCGCCCCGATGCCCATCTGCCGGGTACGGGCCCGGTGGCTGAACCCCCGGACCCCCTCGCCGCCGTACCAGCGGTGACTGCGTAGCTGCTCCGGTGACCTCACCACGCGCGTCCCTTCCCATGATCGTCACAACTTCAGGGAAGTTGTGGCCTCGGAAGGGTGCTGAGACCACAACTTCCGGGAAGTTGTCCCGATCTTCAGATCGTCAGTGCGATTCGCGTTGCTCGCCGACCCGGGTCACCAGCTGCGTCGGGTTGACGAAGCGCAGCGCGACGACCAGGAGGACGAGCATGGACAGGGTGTAGATGACCGCCATGGCGTCCACCGCCTGCGGCGCCCGGATACCGGCGGCCGACATCGAGTAGTACAGCGTGACGACCAGCGTCTGGCTGCTCGGCCCGGCGGTGAGGAAGGTCAGCTCGAACATGCCGACCGTGCGCACCAGTACCAGGATCGAGGCGGCGAGCACGCCGGGTACCAGCAGCGGCAGCAGCACCTTGGTGAAGATGGCCCGGGTGCTCGCCCCGCACATCCGCGCGGCAGCCTCGATCTTCGGGTCGATCTGCTCGATGAACGGCGTCATCGTGAGGACCACGAACGGCACCGACGGTACGAGGTTGGCCAGGATGACGCCCCACATCGTGCCGCCGAGGTGGAACTTGTAGAGCACCGTGGCCAGCGGGATGCCGTACGCGATCGGCGGCACCATGATCGGAAGCAGGAACGCCAGCGTGACCAGCCGCTTGCCCGGGAAGTTGCGCCGGGCCAGCGCGTACGCGGCCGGTACCCCGATGAGCGCGGAGACCACCACGACGGCCAGCGACACCTGCAACGTCACCTTCAGCACGTCGAAGAGCGCGAACTCCTTCCACGCGTCGGCGTAGTGGTGCCCGGTCATGCCGTCCGGCCACCAGGTGCCGAACCACCGGGTGGAGAACGAGTTCACCACGACGGCGGCGACCACGCCGACCAGGTTGACGAAGAAGAAGATCATGACGCCCCAGACCAGCCACACGCCGGGACGGGCGGTGATTTTCCTGGTCCTGGAGGATTTTCCGTCTTCGGGCACGGATAGCCCTGCGGGACCATGGGCGAGTGCGGTCATCCCTTTCCTCCGGTCGCACCGCGGTACATGCGCCCGCGCCAGGTCAGCACGATGGCGATCACGATGAGCATGACGACCGCCATGATCATTGCGATCGTCGAACCCATCGAGTAGTCGTACTGCTCGTTCGCGGCGTGCACCGCCGCGATCGAGATGACGTGGGTGCTCCTCGACGGGTCACCGACCAGGATCGCCGACGGGAACACCGAGAACGCGAGGACGAACGTCAGGCAGAACGTCATCGCCAGCCCCGGCGACAGCAGCGGGAACGTGATGTGCCGGAAGCGCTGCCACCAGCCCGCGCCCAGGACGGCCGCCGCCTTCTCCAGGCTCGGGTCGATGCCGGACAGGTACGACATGGTGAGCAGGAACGCAAACGGGAAGCCGCTGATGATCAGCGAGAACAGCACGCCCCAGTAGTTGTTGATCAGGCGTACCGGCGAGCCCTCGTCGACCAGTCCGACCGACATGAGGATCTTGTTGAACCAGCCGGCCGGCCCGAAGTACTGGATGATGCCCTCCGCGGTGAGCACCGTGCCCAGCGTGATCGGCACGACCAGGATCGTCGTGATGAGCCGCTTGCCCGGCACCCGGCCGCGCATCCGGTACGCGATCGGCACCGACGCGAACACGTTGATCAGCGCGGCCGGCAGGCCCAGGCGGAGCGTGACCCAGATCGTGTCGCGCAGGTAGGCGTCGGAGAAGAACTTCTGGTAGTTGGCGAACGGGCCGCCGCCCTGCTTCGGCTGGAACGACAGGCCCAGGCCGTAGAGGAACGGGTACGCAAACAGCGCGACCACGAACACCACGCCGGGGAGCAGCAGCAGGAGGACCCGGTCGATGCCCCGCTCGGCGAGCCGGTGCCGCAGCGCCAGCTTCCCGGCCGCCGGCCGCGGGGGCGCCTCGGCCACGACTCCGGTCATGACGCCGCCCCGGCCGGTTCGGCGGCGGGCGCTGCCGCCGCACCACCGGCCGCCGCGCCGGCTGCCGCGAGCGCGTCCGCGTCGGCGGCGAAGACCAGCAGCTTGTCCGCCGGCACGCGGACGGTGACCGCGTCACCGGGTGCGAGCCGGTCGACCGACCGCAGCCGTACCACCTGGCCGCCCTTCAGGTGCCCCTGCACCGCCTGCTCGCGGCCGTGGTACTCGACGACCTCGACGTCGACGGGGATGAGGTTGTCGCCGGTGTCGGTGACCACGAAGTCCTCGGGCCGGATGGCCGCCACGGCCGGGCCGGCGGACAGCGCCTGCCGGGCCGCGCCGGTCGCCGTGAGACCGGGTGCGGTCACCCGGACCGGGTCGCCCTCGCCACCGCCGGCCTCCACCTGTACCGGCAGCAGGTTGCGGTAGCCCATGAAGCCGGCCACGTAGGCGTTGACCGGCGCCCGGTACAGCTCCTCCGGGGTGCCGATCTGCTGCACCACGCCCTCGCGCAGCACGACCAGGCGGTCGGCCAGCGACAGCGCCTCCTCCTGGTCGTGCGTGACGTACACGGTGGTCAGCCCGAGCGACTGGTGCAGCCGCCGGATCTCGGTACGCATCTCCAGCCGGAGCGCGGCGTCCAGGTTGGACAGCGGCTCGTCCATGAGCACCACCGGGGGCTCCAGGACGATCGCGCGGGCGATCGCCACCCGCTGCTGCTGGCCGCCGGAGAGCTGACCGGGCAGCCGGTCGGCGTACGGCAGCAGCTGCACCATCCGCAGCGCCTCGTCCACCCGCCGCCGCGCCTCATCCCGGCCGGTGCGGCGCATCCGCAGGCCGAAGCCGACGTTGCGCCGCACCGACATGTGCGGGAAGAGCGCGTAGTTCTGGAACACCATGCCGAAGCCGCGCTTCTCCGGCGGCAGCGTGTCGATGCGCCGGTCGTCGAGCCAGATACTGCCGCCGGACAGCGGCAGCAGCCCGGCCAGGCAGTTGAGCGCCGTGGACTTGCCGCAGCCGGAGGGCCCGAGCAGCGCCACGAACTCGCCGCCGGCGATGTGCAGGTCGAGCGCCTCGAGGGCGGCGCGGCCCCCGAAGTGCCGGCTGACCTGGTCCAGCCGCAGGTGATCGAACCGGTTATCCGTCATTTCTTCGCCACTGACCCAACTTTTTGGTCCCACAGGTCGTACGCCTTCACCTGCGCGTCGGCGGGCAGCGACGTCTCCTTGGGGTGGCTGGAGATGAGGCCGTCGTACTCGGGACGCCCGAACTGCTTGATGACGTCCTGGCTCGCCTGCGGCGCCATGTCGATGGTCACGCCCTTGACCGCCGGGCCGGGGTAGAAGTAGCCCTTGTCGAACGTGATCGCCTGCTCCTTGGGCTGCAGCGCGAACTTCATCAGGTTGAGGATGGCCGAAAGCTTGTCCTTGTCGATGCCCTTCGGTACCACCATGTAGTGCGCGTCGGTGATCCAGTGGAAGCCGGAGAGCGTGCCGACCTTCATGTCGGCCGGTACGGTGCCCAGCGCTCGGGGGTTGATGTCCCAGCCGGTCGTACTGGCGATGATGTCGACGGTGCCGTTGGCCAGGTCCTTCATCGTCTGCGTGGTGCCGCCGGGGTAGGCCGGCTGGTAGGGCGCCAGCTCCGCGAGGTACGCCCAGGTCTTGTCCCAGGTCGCCGGATCCTTGGGGTTGCTGTCACCGAGGATGTAGGGCAGGCCCATCAGCAGCGTGCGCGCCGGGCCGGAGTTGCGGGGCTGGGCCCACTCGACCTTCTGGGGGTGCGCCTTGGCGTACGCCAGCAGCTCCTCGACGGTCGTCGGCGGGTTGGGCACCGTCTTCGGGTTGTACTCGATCAGCGGTCCGGCCGGGTACTCGGTGACGACGACGCCGTACCCCTGCGCCAGCTCCTGCATCTTCTTCGCGTCGTCGGTGTAGACGTCGTTCAGTGCCGGCAGCTTGGAGTTGTGGTCGGGGGTCAGCTTCAGCCACAGGTTCTGGGCGATCCCGGCGGCGAGCGCGTCGGTGCCGGTGAGTACCAGGTCGATGTCGAGGCGCCCGGCGTCCTGCTCCGCCTTGATCTTCGGCGGTAGCTGCGGCGCGGTCGCGGTGGTGGTGACGAACTTGGAGACGATGTCCGGGTGTGCCTTGGCGAAGTCGTCGAGGATGCCCTGCGTCAGTTGCAGGTTGCCGGCAACGTCGACGACGTTGATGACCTGCGGCTTCGACGGCTTGTCCGGAACCGCCGTACCGGCGCCGGAGGAGCCGTCGTTCTTCGTTCCGGTGTCGGGTGCACTGCACCCCGCCGCCGCGAGCGCCGCGGCGACGGTTAACACGCAGGCGTACCGGCGCACGCCGGTACGACGGGACGGGGTTCTAGTCATCGTTGTCGGTTCCCTTTCCGGGGCCGGACGGCGGCGCGGGTCGGTCCGCCGATGGGTGATTGGCGGCGGGAGCGGTGGTCGCCCGCACGATCAGGTTGGTGCTCAGCTCGCGGGACGGGACGGGGTGGCCGTCCTGCTCGGAGCCGGACTGAGCGAGGAGAAGGTCGACGGCGGCGCGGCCGGCCGCCTCCATGGGCATCGCGACGGTGGTCAGCGGCGGGGCGCAGACCGCGGCGTACAGCAGGTTGTCGAAGCCCACGACGCTGATCTCGTCGGGTACCGCGACCTGGCGGTCGGCCAGCCGGGACAGCACGCCGAGGGCCATCAGGTCGTTGTAGGCGATGATGGCGGTGACGCCGCTGGCGAGCGCGAGGTCGGCGGCCTGGACGCCGCCTTCGAACTTCGGCTCGAACGGGCCGAACTCGACGACCGCCAGGTGCCGGCGGGCCGCGGCGGCGCGCAGGCCGCGCCGGCGTTCCCGGTTGGACCACGCGTTGTGCGGCCCGTTGAGGTAGGCGCACCGCCGGTGCCCGAGCGCGGCGAGGTGGTCGACCACCTGTTTCATGCCCCTGGCACTGTCCATGAAGACCGCCGGTACGCCCCGCAGTCGGCGGTTGAGCAGCGTCAGCGAGGTGACCGACGCCAGGGCGTGTAGCTGGCTGTCGCTGGAGAACGGCGCGCAGATGATGACGCCGTCGACCTGGCGGGCCATCGACCGCACCAGTGCCTCCTCCGCGGTCGCGTCCTCCTCGCAGTCGGCGAAGAAGACCGCGTACCCGCTCGCGCGGGCGCGGGCCTGAACGCCGCGCAGCACCCCGGTGTAGAACGGGTTCCCCAGGTCGGGCACCACGATGCCGATGTTGCCGGTCCGGCCGGTGATCAGGCTCTGTGCGGCCGGGTTGGGCTGGTATCCGAGTTCGCGCGCGGCGGCCAGGACGCGGTCGCGGGTGGTGCCGCGGACGTGGTGGGACGCGCTCAACGCGCGCGACACCGTGGACGCGGAGACCTTGGCCCTGCGGGCGACGTCATGGATCGTTACCGGCACCGAACCGCTCCACCTGGTCGTGATGACATTCTCTGCAATCGTTTGTGGAGCGAGTCAATCGGCGCCCTGCGATCGCGTCAACCCTTCAATCCGGAGCATAGGAGCCCGTCTATTCGTCTTTCATGACAACGGACATAACGCCTATCTGGCCACCGGTGCCGAGGTCGATCGCCTACCGCCAATGTCGATGGTGGCGCCGGTGCGTTTCTTCCGTCGGGTGGAATGCGTTCCACGGGTCGGATGAATCCGTTGACCGTGCGCCCGTCCCGGTGGTACACCGCCTGGAAAGGTTTTCAGGCCCGCTACCGTGACCGGCGCCGACCACGGGCGGCCAACGGCTCCGGCGGCGTACCCGCCAAAATGATCTCCCCGCAGAACCTGGCGATCGGCGCCGCGTCGATCGACCGGGTCGGGGAGGAGGGAACCGTGTTCCGCGCGGTGTCCGGCTGGAGCGTGCTGCTGCTGTTCGCCCTGTGCACGCTGGTGTACCTGCAGTCCACGCCGGTGCTGGGCTGGGTGGTTCCGTGACTCTCGCGGCATCGTGGTGGGGGCGGGCCCCCCGCGCCCGGCGCG